>WVXJ01000160.1:47389-49250 GCA_011773575.1 Armatimonadota bacterium
TAACTCTCTATTCTTCCTTGCGCCATCAGAAGATCACGCATGATGTTGTGGATAGCCTCAGAGATGATACCGGCTTCTCGCCCTGTCAAACCTTGCTTCCAGGTCATTCTCCCGACAAACTATAGCAGACGGAGATTTGCTTGAGGAACTGGATTCAAAGTATGAAATCAGCAAGATTTGCCCTTGACAGGGTGTTTGCAGCATGATATATTCGATATATGTCGAATAATCGAAGTATAGGCGTCGAGGAGTTTGCAGAGATATTCGGGGCGCTCTCGAACCCGAATCGGTTGCGCATCTTGCTGCACCTCATATCTTGCTGCGCGCCGGGGACCAGATGTACGGGTGAGGCCGAACTGGGCGCTTGTGTGGGGGATTTGGGCCGCCATCTGGATATCGCTCCCTCCACGGTTTCACATCACCTCAAAGAACTCTACCGCGCCGGCCTCATCAAGATGGAGAGGCAGGGCCAGAAGATCTCGTGTTGGATTGATCCCGAAACTTTGAAGGGTCTGACCGGGTTTTTCTCACAGGCATCGGGTGGGCGCTCCCATGAGAGGGAAGATGCTTCGATAGACGCGAAACCAGGGTCAGCGGAGGATACGGAAAATGAAGAATCCGAAAGATGATGAGATTCGTCAAGTAGTCCGCAAAACCTATGGGGACATAGCAAAGGCCGGCTCAACAGGATGCGGCTGTGCCCCTTCCTCCTGCTGCGGGACAGGAGCGAACCTGACGTCGGAAGATATTGCGACCGGCCTCGGCTACTCCAGTGATGATATGGCCGCCATACCGGAAGGCGCAAACATGGGCCTGGGCTGTGGCAACCCGCAGGCGATTGCCTCTCTGCAGCTCGGAGAAACCGTCCTCGATTTGGGGAGTGGGGGAGGCTTCGACTGTTTTCTCGCCGCCAAAGCGGTGGGTGAGAGCGGCCGTGTCATCGGCATAGATATGACACCGGAAATGGTGAGCAAGGGCCGCGCGAACGCGGCAAAGGCGGAACCTGGCAATGTCGAATTTCGTCTGGGAGAGATAGAGAACTTGCCGGTGGCTGATAACGAGGTGGATATCATTATCTCCAATTGTGTCATCAACCTCTCGCCTGACAAAGCGAAGGTATACAATGAGGCTTTTCGTGTACTGAAGCCGGGTGGAAGATTGGCCATCTTCGACATTGTCGCCACAGCGGAACTGCCCGCGGAGATGAAAGAAGACCTTGCGCTTCTAACAGGATGTGTGGCCGGGGCCGCGCAAGTGCAAGAAGTGGAGTCTATGTTGGCTGAGGCCGGGTTCACCGACATTCGTATTAGTCCCAAAGAAGATAGCGCAGAACTCATCCGCAAGTGGGCGCCAGGCCGCGGAATCGAGAATTACATCGCTTCCGCAAGTATTGAAGCCATAAAGCCATTGGATTCAGGGGGATAGGGCGATAACAATTGGTGACCTGGAACGGGAAGGAGTTCATCGTGAGCAAATCAAACACGAATTTCTCTCTCGAGGTGGAGGGGACCGAAGCGAAATGTCCCATCGGAGAAATCACCGGAGAGCGAAACATAGCCGGGGGAAAGATCCCCGTCTTTTCATGTGAGGGAGCCTGTATTCGCGGAGAAATCGCGCGTCTTGTCGCCAACCTGGTGGCAAAACAGGAGCCTTACCGGCGCGCCTGTCATGGAGAATTGTTCTCCGTACCCGATTCTGCCATGGCTCAGTGGGTCAAGAAGGCGGAGAAAGTGGTGCTCATAGACGGCTGTTTTCTCCACTGCCACGGGAGAATCGTCCGCAATCTGATAGAAGAAGAAAGACTGGTCGAAGTTGACGCACTGTCCTATTACAAGAAATATACAGACAAGTTCGACATTGA
>WVXJ01000222.1:0-1460 GCA_011773575.1 Armatimonadota bacterium
TCGCTTTCCACGCCAATCTGTCCGCCGTGAAGTTCAACCAGAGCCTTCACCAGATAGAGGCCAAGTCCGGTTCCCCTGATACCCTTGATCGCCTCCCGCTTGGCGCGTTGATAAGGCTGGAAGAGCGAGACAATCTGTTCTTCATTCATCCCCACACCCTGATCAGCCACACTGATAATCACACTATCCTGCTCCGCATTCCCGGAGACCACCACCTCCCCTCCCTTCGGTGAGTACTTGATGGCATTGGAGAGAAGGTTCGTGAGTATCTGTGTCACCTTGTCGGAATCCGCCTGGATCCTGGGCAGCCCGCGAGGAAGCTCGACCTTCAACTGGTGGCGGTCGGTGGTGTGAGACTGGAAGAGCACAACCTTCTGGATCAGCGCCTCCAGGTCCACCTCTGTGAGGTCCAAGGAGAGAGGTCGGCCCGCCTCCATTTTCGATATGTCGAGCAGGTCATTGATCATCACCAACAGCCGGTGCCCTTCCTGCAGGATGATCCCGAGGAATTCCTCTCTCTGTTCCGCACGGGTGCTGTCCCAGCCCTCACCCTGCAGTAGTGCTGTGAATCCCGTAATGGACTGTAGGGGTGTGCGTAGCTCATGGGAGACCAGAGATATGAATTCACTCTTCATCTCCGACAATTCCTGCAGAGCGGTAATGTCGGTCAGCACCGTAACATTCCCCACCCAGTCGCCTTCAGGATTCGTGATGTGTACAGAACGGGCGGACAGAACTCGCCGCACAGGCTCTTTTATGGTCAATTGAGCGGAAAGCGGTTCAGGACTTGTTCCCGGGTCCGAAAACAACCGAAGTAGTTCAGGCAAGGGCAGGCACTCACCCGCGGGCGCGTCCGTCACATCTTTGGCGGTTACCCCCAAAGCATGCTCCGCGGCGGGGTTGAGATAGCGAATGCGCTGGTAGTGGTCGGTCATAATGACGGCGTCGGCCATGTTGTCCAAAAGGGCGGCGATTCGATCCCTTTCCATACCCAAATCGGCATAAGCGCGGACCAGTTCGCGGTTGGCCACCTGGACTTTTCCTTCCAGTTGTTCATACAGCGCCACATTCTCCAGCGCCACTACTGTCGAACTGGCCAGCGCCTGGACCAATTCAAGATGACGCGGGCCGAAAACCTCGCCCTTGTCAGAACTCACTACTTGAATCACCCCCATGGGCCTTCCCTTGCTGCGGCACAGCGGAGCGTAAATCACGGCATTTACGGGGAAGTTGGCGACGGCAGAGGTTTCCTCTTTCACTTCCTTGGATGAGGACGCCCGATTCATCAAGAAGGGCATTGCCTCCTCCGCTATCCACCCGATCATTCCTTCTCCCAGCGCAACGGAAAATGGATTCTGCTTTCTCTTCTCCGAGGGAGTGGCCTGTACCAGTCTTTCGCCGACCTCGTCCAGGAGGAAGATGTCGGTCTGCCTTGCTCCCATCACCTGGGTTATCTGCGC
>WVXJ01000222.1:1534-7111 GCA_011773575.1 Armatimonadota bacterium
GGAGCCGCCGTCGCCGCCCACCGGCCGTGGACTCTGAACAGGTATAAGGAGAGTCCCAGCACCAGCCCGACGAGAGCCGCCGCCCCCGCCAGAGAGGGAAGCGGCCGCATTAGAGTGAGAAGAAACGCGGCCACCAGCCCGAAGAAAAAGATCAGAGCGATACTCATCGCATGCGGAGCCTTGCGGAGAAAAAGACCTTGTAGGATGCCATTCAGGGCCTGGGCATTTATGTCCACCCCCGGGGTTCCGATCTGCAGGGGAATGGGGTGAAGGTCGGTCAGACCGGTGGCCGTGAATCCTATCAGCGCAATTCTCCCTTGCAGAGCAGCAGGCTGAAAGTCGGGACTTAATACCTCATGATATAGATAGGTGGGCCCTGGAAAAGTAATATGCCCCACTGCGTCGGAGGAATCCGTACGCTCTTCAGTCTGAGGAGGCGGGGTTTTGACTCTCTTTGAGCGGGCGAAGTTGATGAGGATTTCTCCGGCATCATCAACGGGGATTCTCGTTGCTCCGAGCTGCAGGCTCTCTCCCGGCCGCACTTCGGGAAGAGTCTCATCAGGATTTGATATAAGATTTGCTACTTGACCGCTGAGTGTGAGATAGGGTTGTCCTTTATACTTCAGAACAAGCGGAATAGAGCGTCTGACCCCATCCTTCTCCGGTCTTATGTTGACCGGCCCAACGCCTTGGGCGGCTGCGAGAAGTCCCAAAAAAGGAGGAGAGGCGCCTGGATAGGAGATTCCCTGCAACTGTTTCTCTTCTGTGTATTGAACCGGACCAAGATATTTGGTGTCCATCAGCGTGGTGAGGCTCTCGCTAAAATGCATCGCGAGAAAGACATTGCCCGCTTCTCGCACAGACCGCACGAACGCATCGTCAGCGGCCGGATCCGCCAGATTGGGCTCAGGGAAAAGGATGTCGAAGACGATCGCCCTTGCATTACACGTGTTGGCGAGAAAGTCCACCATTCGGGCGTGAATCTTGCCGGACCAGGGCCACCTCCCCAGGGATTCCATGGAGCGATCATCTATCAGGATGAGGGCGAGATCAGGATGTGTTGGCAGTGGGCTGCGGTGCCTGATATGAAAATCATAGACTTTGAATTCAAGAGAAGTGAGAAGCCCCTTGTGATAGGCCAATGCTACCAGTAGGGAGGCCATGAGTCCCCAGAGGAGTGCAACCAGACGACGCCGACGGGGCATTTCAGCCGACCTTTCCGGTTTGTTGCAGACCTTATCAGCCGCTGTACGCCAAATGGCTGGACAGCCCTTGGCGCATCACTGCTCAAAGGCCTGGTAGAAGAAAACCGTTCCCTGATTTCCATTAGATCGGGCGTTTCTCCTGCCGGTTCGCCTATCTTTCATTCTCTCTCGCTGGCGGATTCTTCTCCGGCAGGACCTTGCCAGGGTTGCACAACTCGTCGGGATCGAAGATATGCTTGATTCTGCGCATCACTCCCAGTTCCGCTTCAGAGAAGATGAGCGGCATACCCGGGATCTTCTCCGTCCCGATGCCGTGCTCGCCGCTGATAGTGCCTCCCGCCCGCGCGCATATCTCAAGGACCTCATAGGCTGCGCGGTGGGCGCGTTCTCGCTCTTCAGGATCATCCCCGGCATAATATATATTCGGGTGGAGATTGCCGTCTCCGGCGTGAAAGAGGCTACCGATTCGCACTCCCCACCGCCGACCTGTCTCCTCCAGTTGGCGGAGTACTTCCGGCAGTTTGTCTCTTGGCACCACTCCATCATTCACCAGAAAGGCGGGACTGATCTTCGCCCCCGCGCCAAATGCCGCCCGCCGTCCCGCCCACAGGCGCTCTCTCTCCTCCACAGTCCAGCCCGTGGATACCTCTTGCGCTCCGTGTTTGCGACAGATTTGCACACACTCCTCCAGCCGCCTGTCCAATCCTTCGGCTCCGTCCAATTCCACAATGAGCACGGCCGCGGCATCCCCCGGGTAGGCGGCATATCCGCCTTGCGCCACCGCCTGAATCATCAGCCTGTCCATTATCTCCAGAGCGGCGGGAAGGATGCCGGCCGCGATGATATCTCTGCAGGCCCAGCCGGCCTTCTCCAACTCATCGAAAACCGCCAGCAGACTTCGCACATCTTGCGGCAAGCGGCTGATACGGACTGTGATCTTCGTGATTATCCCCAATGTCCCTTCCGATCCCACCAACAGCCCCATCAAATCATATCCGGGCGGATCGACCGCCTTCCCGCCCAGGGTGATGATCTCACCATCAGGCAATACGACTTCCAGGCCCAGGACATGATTTGTCGTTACCCCATATTTCAGACAATGGGGGCCTCCCGCGTTTTCTCCCACATTGCCCCCGATTGTGGAAGCCTTCTGGCTCGCCGGATCAGGACGAAACTCATAGCCCAGCGGCTCCAGAGCCTGCTGGAGTTCCAGATTTACCACACCGGGCTCAACCACCGCGCAGGAATTGGGAACATCAATCTCCAGGATCTTGTCCATCCGCGCCAAACAAATCACGATTCCGCCATAAGGAGTAACCGTACCCCCGCTCAAGTTCGTTCCCGCACCCCGCGGAGTAAATGGAACGCCATATTTGCGCGCCAACTTCACCACCGCCGCCACCGGCTCCGTGGAAGTCGGCAGCACCACCGCCTCCGGCATCTTCCCCTTCGCCAGCGAAGAGTCATAGGAGTAAAGCATCACCTCACTGGGCGCAGTGAGAAGGCCCTCCTTGCCGACAATCTTCCTCAGTTGTTTAAGTAGTTTCGCAGAGAGCATGATGCCCCAATCATAACATTGTGTGTCCGCTTATGGGCATTTCGGAATTCTTACCCCGCACTTTGCAGCTCGAACGGACGACAGACACGACGGTAGGTCGCCGGCTTATGTCAACAATGATACTAGCAGATAAGGAAACCCTACTGCCAGTACTACCCCGTAAGCCAAGTCGAGCCAGAGGAAAGAACCCAGCGCGCCCAGATAAATCAATCCCACCACTGGCGTTACCATGAGTCTCGTCAGTGTCGGCGTGCCTTCGCTCCAGATCGCCTGCCATATACTCTTTGCATCAGCAACGCTCGGAAAAGCATGCATGGCAATTGACACTCCCAGCCATACCAAGATGTAATCCAAAACCGTCCCCGCCTCGAACTGAAGCACGGCCACGGCCGAAGGCAATGCGATGAACGCTCCTAGCAGCGAGTTTACAATGAACGGGCCAATCCCGATGAGCACATGTTGAGAGATTCGCCGGGGAGGCTCATGTTCGACATATCCCGCAGGGCTCTCAAACCTGAAATAGCACACATCCAAGACCGCGACCCCACAGAGCCTGCAAAACAACTGATGGGCAATCTCGTGAACGATGACGCCCGGAAAAGTAACAAGGGCGATTAGTCTTCCAGGTATTATCATTGTTCATCTCCCTCCATTTCTGATAGATCTTCAAATTCGAGCAGAATCTCCTCGATTTCATCCGCCAAATCTGCTCTTATCTCGCGTCCGTCGAGTTTCTCGAGGTAATAGGCGAACTTCCGCAAGTCGCCATCCCAACCACACGCGGCGGCCAACGGCGCCATCGTTACGGTGGAATCGGGGAAGCGAGCGAGCGCCCTTTCATACTCAAGGATTGCCGTGGGGTAATTTCCTTTTGACTTCGCTTTATTGCCGCGTTCAAATGCGGCGGCCGCGCGCAGCGAGCTGGGGAAGTTCACAAAAGCAATCAACACCAGCAATAACACAAGCCCGGAGATCAGTTTCACCCATAATGGGAATGGGCACCGAGAAAGTTCGTCTCTGCAATTGGCGCAGAGTGGGAGTTCATATCCTTCATCTTCTGGTGGGTTATCACACATCTCACAGACCGTTCTTTCCTCCATAGCCGGTTAAGCCCTCCTTTCCGTTACATAGTTGTTGTTTGCTTGCCTGCGCCTCCCGGACCCGAACTGCATTGCTGAGGCCTCGTCGAAGCGGTCATAACAGACAAGCAGATGGTTAATACAGTCCCTATGTTGCTACCAGTCTGGGATCCCCCTACTAGTAGCAAAAATAAGTTCTATATAGGATACCAAACTTCCTTTTGATATTGCAATAGCAAGAAGCGTATTATTGAGGGCATATTGTCAAGGATTAAGGATTAATGTGCTGGCTGATGCCGCTGGGCGGGGTTGGGGTATCTCGGATTTCCGAGCCCCTCGTGTTCGTTGGGCATAGATTCGTCCCCGGCCCCCTACCGGCTATTCTCCTGGCTGAAGGGAAATCTGCGTCCGAGCACAAAAGAGTAGAAGAACATGTGCCGGGAGGGTTGACACACGGGAATTGGCTCGCGGAAATGAAATTCATTGCTGACAGTATGGTGGGGAGCCTGGCTCGCTGGCTGAGGGCGATGGGCCAGGATGTCGTCTATGACCCGTTCATGCCGGACAGTATGCTCATGCGCAGAGCAAGGGAGGAGGGAAGGATACTGCTGACCCGTGACACTCGCCTGCTATTGGTCAAGGACGTGCCCGCCCACCTCTTCATCTCCCATGACGGGCTGGAGGAGCAACTCGCCCAGGTTATCAGCACGTTGGGCCTGAATCCGAAAGAAGAGGAGTTCCTCACCCGCTGCATGGAGTGCAATGGTCTGCTGGAAAGCGTCGAAAAGGAAGCCATCAGGGGAAGGGTGTATCCCTATGTATATGCCACCCAGGAGAATTTTCAGGAATGTCCGGACTGCAGAAGACTCTACTGGGGAGGTACCCACCTGCCGAGGCTGAAAGAGAAACTCCAGCGCCTCCTCCGCTTCGCCCGAGAAAAAGAACGATAGGAACTCTCTCGCCCCAGGGGACGCTGAAGAAAAGTACTTGGGGCGGCTGATGACAGCCGCCCCTTCATTTTCTCTGCGCTCTCCGCGTTCTCTGCGGTTAATATGTCCCGCTAGAACAAGCCCACCACTTTTCCGTTCTTGTCGATATCCACTTTGGTGCCGGCGGGCACAGAGGGCAGCCCCGGCATGGTGGACATTGTGCCCAACAGGGGATAGAGGAATCCCGCTCCCGCGGAGGGCCGGATGTCACGAATAGGGACAGTGAATCCCGTAGGCCTCCCCTTCAGGGCGGGGTCGTGGGAAAGGCTGAGGTGGGTCTTCGCCATACAGATGGGCAGTTTGTCGAGTCCCTGTTTGGTGAAGATCTTGATCTTCCTCTCGGCTTCAGGTGAATACTCGACTCCGTCCGCGCCATATACTTTCTTGGCAATGGTCTCGATTTTCTCCTTAATGGAGGCATTGTCCGGATAAAGGAAATGGAAGTCGTTCGAGTTGTTACAGGCCTCTACCACCGCATGGGCGAGATCAATGCCGCCTTCTCCGCCTTTAGCCCAGACCTCGATGGGCACTGCTGTCTGCGCTCCCGCCTCCACTGCGAGTTTGGCCACGAGTTCAACCTCTTTATCAGTATCGGCGGTGAAGCGGTTGACGGAGACAACCGCCGGCACTCCATGGGCTTTCACCATTTCAATATGCTGCGCCAGGTTCTCACAGCCTTTTTCAATGGCGGGCAGATTCTCCTTGGTGAGAGCCGGGTCCAGCGGCTTGCCGGCGACGATCTTGCC
>WVXJ01000222.1:7119-8954 GCA_011773575.1 Armatimonadota bacterium
GCCGGAATAGCGGCACTTGATGTTGAAGAATTTCTCCGCGCCCATATCCGCGCCGAAACCTGACTCGGTCACAACATAATCGGCCAACTTGAGGGCAATCTGGTCGGCGATGATAGAGTTATTTCCCTGCGCGATATTGGCGAAAGGCCCGCAGTGCATGATACACGGCGTCCCTTCCAGAGTCTGCACCAGGTTGGGCATTAAAGCATCTTTCAACAGGACGCACATGGCGCCCGCGCACTTCAAGTCTTCCGCCGTCACCGCTTTGCCGGAGCGGCTGTAGCCGATGATGATGCGGCCCAAGCGCGCGCGCAAATCGGGAAGGTCCTTGGCGAGAGCGAGGATCGCCATCACCTCTGAAGCAACACTGATGTCGAAGCCGGTCTCCCGCGGTATCCGGCCTTGTCCGCCGAGCCCGCTGATGATGTTATACACCCCCCACTTGTCATTCAGGTCAATCACCCTTCGCCAGGAGATGGTTTCCGGGTCAATATCCAGTTGATTGCCGTGTTTGAGGTGGGCGTCAACAAAAGCGGCAAGGATATTGTTGGCAATACTGACGGCGTGAATATCACCGGTGAAATGGAGATTAATGTCCTCCATGGGCAAGACTTGAGAATAACCGCCTCCCGCCGCGCCTCCTTTGATGCCGAAGGTGGGACCGAGCGATGGTTCGCGGAGGGTGTTGCATATGTTCTTGCCGATTTTCGCCAGACCTTGGCCCAGCCCGATGCTGGTTACGGTTTTGCCTTCTCCCAGGGGAGTGGGGGTAATGGCGGTGACATCTATATATTTACCTTGAGGATTATCCTTGAGCCGGTCGAGGACGGAGAGATGGATCTTGGCTTTGTATTTGCCGTAGTAATCGAGTTCGTCCTCCTTCAACCCCAATTCTTGGGCGACTTGTAGGATGGGTTTCATGGTTGCGGCCTGAGCGATCTCGAGGTCGCTGGGCACTGCAGAAGACATTTCCCGCCTCCAATGTGTGATTTTGCGTCAAGTGGGGGACACGAACACCGGGAAGGTATTTCGTGAAAAATCCCGCGAGCCGAAATATAGCACAGCGCGAGGTTGCCTGTAAAGCCTTTGGCCCTCCCAGGGGCGAGAGCAGCTTGCTCACAATGCCTGCCTTTGCGGCATGAACATTGTTGTCGCTGAGGTTTGGGCTTTGTAGAAAGAATCCCCAATTTCCTGTCACTATGGTTGGATTTCTTTACAAACACTGTCCGATTAATGACTAAAGCGTTCTCAGCTTGGATAAACTAAAGATGCAGTTCGCCTCTCATCGGGTCTCAGGGGTGAGCGGTATTCCCCCCCTGCGTTCCCCCTGAGCCCCGGTAAGTGCCGATGGGACAGAGGGAAAGGCCGACCGTCTACCCGCGTGGGGTTTTTCGGTCGGTCTTTCCTTATTCCTGGCCCTAAGATACAATCCAGAGAGTCTGTATCAAAGTGACAAAGGCTGAACTGCGCAGAAAGATCCTTTCCCTTCGCTCCGGGCTCTCCACAGATGAGAGGTGGCGGAAAAGCGCGGCCGTGTGTGAGCGCCTTTTCGGATTGGAAGAGTTTCAGGTCTCCGAGACGGTCCTCTTCTTTGTTGGTTTTGGCAGCGAGATTGAGACACTCCCCATGATCAACACTGCGCTGCTGCAGGGCAAACGCGTGCTGGTGCCGAAAGTAAACAAGGGCCGGCCGGACCTGGAACTGCGGCAACTCTCCGATCCCGCAACTCAACTCCACTCGGGAACAATGGGAATTCCGGAGCCTGATGATACCTGTCCACTGACTCCTTTGGAGGAGACTGATTTGATAATCGTTCCCGCCGTGGCCTGGGATGA
>WVXJ01000222.1:9021-10630 GCA_011773575.1 Armatimonadota bacterium
CGACTTCTCAACATTACCTTCTATGGACGCCACGGTGTCCACGCACATGAGCGCGAACTGGGGCGAACGGTCTCCGTAGATATTGACTTATCTTTGGATTTGTCGGCAGCGGGACGGGCGGATGATCTTTCCGCAGGCCTCGATTACAGCCAGGTATATGCAGTAGTCAAAAAGGCCGAAGACGCAGGGCCTTATCAACTCCTGGAGGCCCTTGCCGAATCCATTGCCCAGAGGCTCTTATCGGAGTTCTCACAGGTGAAGGAAGTGTTAGTACGCGCACGCAAGAGAGAGCCTTCGGTGGGCGGCTGGGTGGAAAACGCGGAGGTGGAAATCGTCCGCGGCAGAGATAGGGAATCGCAATGACGCAAACCGCAACACAAACCGGGTATGAGCCTGTAGTTGGCTTGGAAGTCCACACCGAACTCGATACAAAGAGCAAGATATTTTGTAAGTGTTTGACCGATTTCGGCGCGCCGCCCAACAGCCAGACCTGTCCGGTATGTCTTGGGATGCCGGGTGTACTGCCGGTGCTGAACCACCGGGCGGTGGAACACGCCCTGCGGGTGGCGCTGGCCCTGGAGTGCGAAATTTCCAATCCTTCGATTTTCGAGCGCAAGAACTACTACTATCCTGACTTGCCGAAGAATTACCAGATTTCCCAGCGCCGCCATCCGCTTGGAAAGAACGGCCGCATGGAGATATTCACAGACGGCGGAGCCAAGTCAGTGCGCATCGTGGATGTTCATCTGGAAGAGGATGCCGGCAAACTGCTGCATCCAACCTCGACAGACCAATACACTCTGGTGGATCTCAACCGCGCCGGAGTTCCATTGTTGGAGATTATCTCCGCGCCGGACCTTAACAGCATCGCCGAAGTCGAATCCTACATGGAAGAGATGCGCCGCCTATTGCTCTATCTCGAAGCCAGTGAAGCGCGCATGGAACAGGGTCAACTGCGCTTCGAGGTAAATATCTCTATGCGCCTCGCCGGTTCGGATAAACTCGGCACCCGGGTGGAGATAAAGAACCTCAACTCCTTCCGCGCCGTCACTCGCACCCTGGAACACGAAATACGCCGCCAGGCGAAACTGCTGGAAGCCGGAAAGCCGGTCGAACAGGAGACCCGGCTGTGGGATGATGCCAAAGGGGTGACTCTGGCCATGCGTACCAAAGAGGTTGCCCACGATTACCGCTATTTCCCAGAGCCTGATCTCGTGCCCCTGGTGATTGATGAGGAGTGGATCGCGCGCGCAAAGGCGAGCCTGCCCGAACTTCCTGCGGCAAGGCGCAGCCGGTTCGAAAAGGAATATGCATTATCCGCCAGTGATGCGCGATTGTTGAGCGCGGAGCGCGCCCTCGCCGATTACTTCGAGGAATGCGTGAAAGCCGGAGCGGAGCCGAAAGCCGCCGCCAACTGGATAAACGGGCGGCTTGCGCGGCGCATGAAAGAAGGCAATCTGGAGGCGGACCAGATACCGGTTACGCCCGCCCATCTTGCCGAACTCATAAGCCTCGTAGACAAAGGCACAATATCCGCCACCGCGGCGAGAGAAGTATTCGACGAAATCTTCAAGACCGGCAAACCGCCCTCCGAGATTGTCGAATCCCA
>WVXJ01000007.1 GCA_011773575.1 Armatimonadota bacterium
TTCGGCTTGCCCAGCATCCAACACAGCAAATCAATGGAGTGTACCCCCTGGTTCCACAGACACCCGCCGTCCAATGCCAGAGTGCCCCGCCAGAGACCGCTCTCGTAATACTCGGGGGAGCGATACCACATTACCTCCACGCTGCCGGAGATGAGCCGGCCTAAGCGGCCCTCGTCAATCGCCTGTTTCAGCCGGCGCGCTCCTTCGGTGCAGCGATATTGAAAGATGCAGCCCAGTTTCAGCCCTTTTCGCCGGCAGTAGGTGATGAGGCTGTTCACCTTTGTCAGGTTCCGGTCCATGGGTTTCTCAAGGAGGACATGGCGGCCCTGGCGGGCGGCCTCCATTGCCTGGTCGGCGTGAAGGCCGGTGGGGGTGCATATACTCACCGCTTCGACATCGGGCCATTGCAGCATTTCCTCCAGGCTGTTACACGCGGAGCAACCGTGCTTCTTGGCAAGGGCTTGCGCGCGTTTGGGATCCACATCAGCCACCGCCACCAGTTTTGCCGCCGGCGCGGCTTTAATAGCGCGGCAGTGGAACTCACCGATTACCCCACAACCCAAGACTCCGAATCCGATTTGTCTTGATGTCACGATTGCGTTTCTCCAGTTGTCCCTAAATCTTCATTGCGCCTGTTGAGAACTTCTTCCGGCGGGGTCAGGAGACCCCGCCCTACACAGGAAACCCCGTTCTACAGATTCTCTGGGCCCATCTGCGTTAATCTGCGCAATCTGCGGAAAGCTACTCCGCGGTTAGTTCTTCGGTTTCGTCTTCGCTCTCGTTTTCCGGTTTGTCTTTGTCGGGCTTTGCGGCGGCAGGAACTTCTGCCACCGGCAGGCGAATTCTTCCACCCGCTTCCAGGGTTATCACTACTTCCTGGCGGACGACATCCACTTCCGTCAGCCGGCCGGTTCCGTGCGGAGTGGTAATCTCGCTGCCGACTTTGGGAATGCTCCGCCTAATTTCTTTATAGTGAGGATACTCGAAGGCGAGGCAGCACATCAATCGGCCGCAAACCCCGGAGATCTTCTGGGGGTTGAGGGAGAGGTCTTGCTCTTTCGCCATCTTTATGCCCACCGGTTCGAATTCGCAGAGGAAACCGGAGCAGCACAACTCCCGGCCGCAGGGTCCCAGGCCTCCCAGAATCTTCGCCTCATCTCTCACTCCGACCTGGTGGAGTTCAACCCGGCAGCGCAATGTGCGGGCAAGGTCTTTCGCCAACTCGCGGAAGTCCACCCGGCTTTCGGCGACGAAGTGGAAGACCATCTTGGAGCGGTCGAAGGCGAACTCCACGGCGATGAGTTTCATGGGGAGTTCATATTGGGCTATCTTTTCAAGCGCGGCGCGGAAGGCTTCTTGTTCTCTGAACTTGTTCTCATTCGCCCTTCTCAGATCATCCACATCGGCCTTGCGTAGGACCGGGTTGAGAGGAGGTCTTTCGCTATCTTCAGGTATCTCTTTGGGGCCGGCTTTCACCTCTCCCAATTCAAGGCCATTGGGGGTTTCCGCCACCACCTGGTCGCCTCTGCAAAGTTCCAGGTCTCCACAGTCGAACCAGTAGTGTTTGCCCGCTTTTCCGAAACATACTCCTACTGCAATCGCCATATCACTACCCCTTGTGGGGACTCTTTTCGTCGGAATCCAGTTGCCCTCACAGGACTACATTTCCTAATTCTCGCTCGCCGCGGGTGTCGCGGGCTTTGTTTCCAATTCTCCGTTCTTGGGCAGAAGTCCTATCACCGCGAGGA
>WVXJ01000221.1:0-293 GCA_011773575.1 Armatimonadota bacterium
CCCATGACCTATTATGCTTACGCCATCGTCTTCACTGTGGCATCGGCCGCAGGAGGCGGCTCTTGGATAGGATTCACCAACTTCCTTCTCGAAATCACGCAAGACGAGGAGAGGATCGCTTTCATCGGGATGAACGGTACTTTGCTTGCTCCCACCGCTCTCATGCCCGTAATCGGTGGCTTACTTCTCAAGTTCTTTCCCTATGAGGCGGTCTTCGCGCTTGCCGCGATGGGCGGCCTGCTGGCATTGTTGAACGCATATCGGCTGACTGAACCGCGCACCCTCGCCCGTGA
>WVXJ01000221.1:414-3939 GCA_011773575.1 Armatimonadota bacterium
TCGTGTCGGCGACAGGGAGTACCCCGCGGGTGACGATGCGGACCAATACGCGGCCTATGATGGGGAAATCCGCGCGCTGGTAGAGAAACGCATTCTCCTACAGTGCGGCAGTGACTTCTTCTACCCCGGTTGGGTCGGCTGGCGAATTGCCCGCGCGCTGGTGGCCGCAGACTGAAGCGCCGCCGACCTACAGAGAGCGGATGCTGTCCCAGTCGGTCAAATCAACGCCCGGTGTCTCGGCCAGCACTATCATGGCAAAGGTGAGCACTGTGCAGCCTTCCTCCAGGTGACCGCCCGAAGCCTTCTCTTTGTCCGAGAAAACGATATGAGCATGAACGCGTCCGTTTATCACCACTCCGGTGACATCGAGGACATCGTAGGGCCCGTCCTCTTCGAAGAACAGATCCCCCGGCGGCAAGTTCGTTGTCTCCACCACATGCACCCGGTAGCGGCTGACCGAGCCCGCCCCTCCCAGAAAGAAGCCGTTCTGGATATTATTCTCCTTCACCGCGGCGCGCAGTGATTGCAGAATGTCCTCTCCCGGATTCAGTCTCATTGCAAGCACACGCTTGCATTCAGTGGTCTGTGTTACCATCGGGCACTCCTTTATTGGGTGTAATTTGTTGAGGCATTGCGGAGAATGCCTTCAGTATCCAATTTCTCTATCAACCACATTTAGAAGCGGCCGCGCCGCCGCGTAGCGCCGCAGGTTCTCCAGAAACAGATCCAATTGCCGCCGCCAGGTCATCGGGGAACTGCCTCCCACATGTGGTGTGATGATGACATTCTCCATCTCCCACAAGGGGCTGTCAAAGGGCAGCGGCTCTTGTGAAGTAACATCCAAGCCCGCACCGCGAATCTTTCTGCTCTGGAGTGCAGAGATGAGCGCGGCTTCGTCAATTATCCCTCCTCGGGCAATGTTGACTATGACCGCGTTCGGTTTCATGAGGGAGAGTTCATGTGCGCCGATGAGCCCCTGCGTCTCTTCTGTGAGGGGACAACTGATGAGCACATAATCGGATTCCTTCAGCAAGTCCTCCAGCCCCTCCGGCCCTCGCACTGCATCTGCGATGCCGTCACCCTGCCTGGGATGACGCGCCAGGGCGAGAATCCGCATCCCGAATGCCTTGGCTCTTTGGGCAGCGGCGCGGCCGATGCCTCCATGGCCGATTACGCCGAGGGTTGCGCCTTCGAGATCGGAGATATGTGGCTCCAGCCTTTTCCAGTGCTCTTCACCGCCCCAGACCTCTTCCTTGGGTCTGCGCAAACAGAAATGGATGCCCCGGCTAAACGCGGTAATCAGGGCGAGAGAGTGTTCCGCAATTGGCACCGCAAATACTCCTGCCGAGTTGGTTACAATCACATCTTGTCCCAGCGCGGACAGGAACGGGCTGTGGTCCATGCCCGCCCACATGCAGTGCACCCAGCGCAGTTTCTTTGCATTGGCGAAGTGCTCCGGTTCCCGGGGACCGGGGAGGTATATCTCCGCATCCGCCATTTCTCCCGCCACCGCCCCATCGCTCTGTGCCACTCTTATCTCGACCGAAGGCGCAGCCGCCTTCATCTTCTCCACATCGTCAGCCGACAATCGCACCACCAGCAGTTTCATTAACACTCTCCGAAAAAACTCCTCTGAGATACTTCTCCCCGGCGACCCTTTGCCCTTTTCGAGGTAACCCCAGGGCAGGTTTGTCCGCCAAGCCAAACATGGGCTTTCCGCTTTACCGGAGCACTTTCTCTCTGCTATCCTTGCCGGTGGCAACTAGCCTTCGAGGAGTGAATGATGAAGTCAGCGCTGATGGTCTGGGGCGGCTGGGACGGTCATGAGCCAAGACAGTGTGTAGATATCTTTGCACCCTATCTGGAGTCTCAGGGGTTCAATGTGAGAGTTTCCGACACGCTGGATGTCTATCTCGAAAAGGACTATATGATGTCCTTGAACCTAATCGTTCCGGTGTGGACGATGGGGACGATTACCGATGACCAGGAAAAAGGCCTGCTGGAGGCGGTGAAGAGCGGTGTCGGTATCGCGGGCTGGCATGGGGGAATGGGAGATTCCTTCCGCAATAACTGTGAATACCAGTTCATGGTCGGGGGCCAGTGGGTGGTTCACCCGGGCGGGGTAATTGATTATGAAGTGAATATCATCAACCACGAGGATCCCATCACCGCGGGCTTGTCAGACTTCAAGATGAATTCCGAACAGTACTACATGCATGTCGACCCCTCCAATGAAGTTCTGGCGACAACGACCTTCGGCGGAGAACATTGCCCCTGGATCGAAGGTGTGGTGATGCCGGTGGTGTGGAAGCGGGTCTATGGAGCAGCTCGCGTCTTCTATTGCTCTTTGGGCCATGTGGCAAAAGATTTCGAAGTTCCTGAAGCGACAGAGATAATCAAACGCGGCATGATGTGGGCCACCCGCTAGAGAGTGCCCGCAAATCGCCATGGGTGTATCTCTGAGATTCTTCACTGCGTTCAGAATGACCAGAGTGCGGGCGGTATTACTTCGCTTGTCACCCTGAGCATAAGCGAAGGGTCTCGTTTGTAATTTCAAAATAACTTGCAAAGGCTGATTATGGGAATGAAGCCTGTCAAAGTGGGAGTAATCGGCTGCGGTAATATCAGTGATACCTATTTTTCGACCGCGCGCAAGTTTGAAATCCTAGACATTGTTGCCTGCTCGGACCTGATTAGAGAGCGGGCAGACGCGAAGGCGGATAAGTTCAATCTCAATGCCTGTGATAATGAGGGGCTGCTGGCTGATCCTGAAATCGAGGCCGTGCTCAACATCACCAGCCCGGATGCCCACTTTGAAGTCGCCATGCAGGCGATTCAAGCGGGCAAGAATGTTTATAACGAAAAGCCCCTGGCCGCAGCGACCGAAGAAGGCCGCTGGATACTCGAAGCCGCCGACGCCGGGAATCTGCTGGTTGGCGGCGCGCCGGATACTTTCATGGGCGCGGGAATCCAGACCTGCCGCAAATTGATTGATGACGGCGAAATAGGCGAGCCGGTTGCGGCAAATGCATTTATGATGCACCACGGCCACGAAGGCTGGCATCCCGACCCGGAGTTCTTCTACAAGGCCGGCGCCGGGCCCATGTTCGACATGGGGCCTTATTATGTGACCGCGTTGATTGCGCTCCTGGGCCCGGTGCGCCGTGTCGCCAGCTCGGCCCGCGTATCTTTTCCGGAACGCACCATTACCAGTGAGCCGAAGCGCGGTGCGAAGATTAAAGTCGAAGTGCCCACCCACATCGCCGGGATAATGAATTTCGCAGGCGGCGCCGTCGGGACCATCATCACCTCATTTGATGTATGGGGCTCGGAGACACCGTACATTGAAATCTATGGCTCTGAGGGGACATTGAGTGTGCCGGACCCGAATTGCTTCGGCGGGCCGGTTCGTATCTTGCGCGCGGGCGGTGAATGGGAGGAAGTTCCGCTCACACACGGCTATGCTGAGGAAAGCCGCAGTATCGGCCTGGCCGACATGGCCTATGCCCTTCGCACCGGCCGGCC
>WVXJ01000087.1 GCA_011773575.1 Armatimonadota bacterium
CAATATTTTCGAGTAGACAGGAGTCTCCCATGACTACAGGAAGAAGTTTGTTTTCTCCGTTGCCGCCTGCTTTCGCGGCGGTGCCACAATATCTCTTCCATATCATAGTTGAACTCCTGCCCCTCACAGAACCGGACAAGCGGCTTTCCCATACATCCGGCTCCTCGGATCGCCATTCAGTACGCCTCCGCTCTACGACACGGATTCAGGTCTTTGCGGACTCTGGCTTCGGGCCAATTCACCCAAGCCAAAGCCTGGTTGAATCCTGCCCCGGTGTATGTCTTGCGCTGGCTCTTGCGGTTGAGCCATTTGAGCAAGATGCGTTTAGCGCGATAGACATAGTAGCTGCACCTCTCCAGGTTATCCGTTATGGCGTAATAGCTCAGATGACCGAGCACTCGTATTCGTGCCTTCCTGAGCATCTGTCCTTTCCTCAGTACATGTCTGGCCTTCCTTGCCCAATCGGTAAACTCGCGCAAGCTTTGCCCCAGCTTCTTACGGCTGGTTCGGCGCTTTACCTTAAAGTAGCCTTCCTTTGTCTTGCCGCAGTAATGCGTGAAGCCCAGGAAGGTGAAATCTTTCGGCTTTGCGCCTCGCTTGTACGCGTCTTGCCGGGCAAAGCGCCCGAATTCGATGCAGTTGGTCTTGTCCTTTGCCAATTGAAGTCCGAATCCTTCGAGTCGGTCCTCAAGGCGTTTGACAAAACTCTCCGCATCGTCTTTGTACTGAAAGCAGGCCAGAAAGTCATCGGCGAACCGGAAATAGTACGCCTCGCCGCGGCTTTGCCTGCTCACCCGCTTGCCAAACCACAGGTCCAGCACATAATGCAGGTAGATATTGGACAGCAGCGGGGAGAGGATCGAGCCCTGCGGGGTTCCTTCCTCACTGGCCTGCACCAGACCCTCATCCATGATGCCGCTCTTGAGCATCCGGGTGATCAGTCGGATCACCCGCTCATCCCCGATCCGATGCCGCAGAAATTTGATCATCCACTCGTGGTTAAGCTTGTCAAAGAATGCTTTAATGTCAGCCTCTACCACATGGTTGACCTTCTTCTGCTGGATCGTCCGCCCCAGGGCATCCAGACACCTGTGCTGGTTGCGCCCCGGTCGGTATCCATAGCTGCTGTCCTCGAATACGGCCTCGTAGATGGGCTCAAGGGTGCACTTGACCGCTTCCTCCACTATCTTGTCTTCAAAACAGCTTATCCCCAGCGGCCTGCCCTTCTCACTGCCCGGCTTCGGTATGTAACTGCGCCGGCTCGGCTGTGGACGGTATCCCATCCGCTTGAGCCTCCCCGACAGATCCCGAAGGTTCTCCTCAAGGTTTTGCCCGTATTCTTCCTTCGTTACGCCATCCACTCCGGTCGCCTTATCGGCATCCAGTGTGTCGTAGCAGGCTCGCAAATTATCCACATCACAGATGTGGTGATACAGGCTTGTGAATACCAAGCCCGGCTCCTTGCGTGCCCTTTGTCCTATCCGTGTCAGATCCGTTCCCACTGCAGTATCACTCCTTGCATAGTGCCAGTGTTTCTCCTTTCACGGTCGACGAACCGTGGGGACCTTCGCTCGGCGGGGATTAGCCGCTTCTTCGCTAGGCCATTGCAGCTCTCCGGTCCCCATCACCCGCGACGCGGCCATCCCACGCCCTCTTTTTACATTGGTCGTGGTACTCGGGTACTTCCATTGCGGTCGTTTCCCCAAGAGCTCCTTGTTCGTCGCTCGCCTGGTTACTTGCCCGCCGTTGTGCGACTCGATGCTGTCTTAGACCCCGGGGTGCCGGTTTCGCGCTCGTCTCTATCGCGCTCACCGCGTGGCCTGCGCCCTACTGGAGAGGATCGGCACGGTCCCAAACTGATTGGTTCTCGGGGCTATGTGTCAGATTCAGGGCTACACCCTTCACCTCGTAGCACTCGAGTATCTTCTGTGGCTTTCGCCTTCAGTCGTTACTCTACTGAGCGGTTGACTAGACCTTACTCAGGAGGGCTTGTGCGCCCTTTGGCGCTTTCCCTCTCAGCGGGCAACCATTGCCAGGTTGCCCCAGTTTTCCAATATTCCATGCCCCGCAGGGGCTATCCTGGTCGAAGTAAGCATGAGGGGAT
>WVXJ01000128.1:0-376 GCA_011773575.1 Armatimonadota bacterium
TGGGGGCGAAGAAAATGATGGAGAATTATCCGTGGTGGAACGACCAGCAGAAGAAGCTGGCCGAGGAAGCTCGCAAATTTGCCGATGAAAACCTGTCTCGTGGAGAAGAAATAGCCTGGACCAAAGAGTTTCCAGCCGATCTGATACAGGCCGTGGCCGACAAAGGATGGTTTGGGGCTCCCATACCTGAAGCCTATGGGGGGTCAAACACTGGGGTCACCGGGTGCTGCATTGTCGCGGAGGAGCTGAGTCGGATCTGCTCGGCGCTCGTGGGCGCGTATTCCGTTACGATGTTCGGTGGCGTGGAGCAGCTTATGAAATTCGGCACTGAAGCGCAACGAAAACGATGGCTATCCCAGATTGCCAAAGGAAAACT
>WVXJ01000128.1:474-791 GCA_011773575.1 Armatimonadota bacterium
AACGGAAAGAAACGGTTCATAACTAACGCGGGAGTGGCAGATATCTACTGTGTCTACGCCAAGACGAGCGACCGCCCTGACGACCGCGTCAAATATCGTCACCTGAGCGCTTTCATCGTGGAAAAGGGCACGCCCGGCTTTTCAGTAGAAAAGATCAATGAGCTGGGTGGGTGGACCGGCTTGCCCAATGGTTTCCTGAGCTTCAACGAGGCCGAAATTCCGGTGGAAAATCGACTTGGCGCCGAAGGAGACGGGTGGAAAGTCGTGGTGGATGGCCTCAACTTTGAACGCAATCTCTTTGCCGCTGGAATGTTGGG
>WVXJ01000128.1:878-1039 GCA_011773575.1 Armatimonadota bacterium
AAGATCGCCGACATGTTTGCGGCCTTGCGAACGGCCCGGCTCCTGACCTACTACTCAGCCTATCACATGGACATGAAGCGGGAAGCCGTGATGGAAGCAACCCTAGCGAAGCTCTACGCGTCCGAAGCCTATGAAAGACTGGTTATGGACGCCCAGCAAGT
>WVXJ01000107.1:0-229 GCA_011773575.1 Armatimonadota bacterium
GAGAATGTGTCTCCCGCTGCCGGGAGAGTTCCGCGAATCGGGCCGCCTTTTCGCCCCATTTCGCCTCCTCGCGGCGGGTTTTGGTAAGGGCGGCAAACCCCTCTTCTATCTTTTTCTCGCGGCCCAGCAGAGTCTCGCATTCCTCTATCTTGCGGCCGGCCTCATTCCTTTCTTTCTGCAGAGTTTCCACCCGCTTTGCCGTTTGCGCGAGGCCTTGCTCCAATTCTCT
>WVXJ01000107.1:365-16865 GCA_011773575.1 Armatimonadota bacterium
AGGATCTCCTTGCGGTCACTTGCGCTCTGACGGGCGAACTCATCCGCCCGTCCCTGCAATAAGAAGGCTGAGTTGATGAAGGTTTGGTAATCAAGCCCCAGCAGGGACCTGATGAGTTGCTGAGTCAAGGTAGCGGTAGCGCCGCTGGAATCCTGCCAGGCGCCATTATCCCGCCGCGCCAGGGAAAGAGACATTCCTGTCTTGCCGCGCCGGCGGCTGCGTGTCACCTGCCACAGGCTCTCTTCCACCTCGAACTCAAAGACGACCTTGGCCTCGTCCGCGCCCAGGCGGATGAGATCTTCGCCGCCGCGGCCCGCCAAGTCGGTGCCGCGCGCCACTCCCCACAAGGCCCAGGTGATGGCATCCAGCAGCGCGGATTTCCCTTCACCATTGCTCCCGCTCACACAGGCGAGCCGGAAGTTGCGGAAATCCACCTCCTCCGCAGGCTCACCATAGGACATGAAATTGTGCAGACTCAGCCGCACCGGAAGCATTCTCTTACCTCGTCAGCCGGCCGAAGCTAGGCTGATGGGAGACCAATTCCATTCGCGCCAATGTTACATTCAGTGTGGAAGATGAGAAGGATCGTTCTCTTTGTGCGCGGCACATACCGATATTCGCCGAAGTACGCGCGTATCCTGCCGTTGAAAAGAATGCCCTCCACATGGAAGACTTGAGAAGGAATCGCTCTCTCATGGGCGAAAACTGGTGAGAAGGCTCCCGAAGAAACGATTGTGTCCGAAAGGAGAAGAAGAATGACTACCTCTCTTCCGGAGGGCGGTGCTCAGATTCCACAAGCACCAATGAAGGCACATCGCGGTACGGCCATACTGGTATTGGGAATTGTGGCGTTGGTGTTCTGTTTCATCTGTACGCTTGTCACCCTGGTATGTGCAATTATCGCCTGGGTCATGGGGAACAATGACCTTAGAGAAATGGACCAGGGTCTGATGGATCCCTCAGGCCGCGGGATGACCAGTGCGGGTCGTATCTGCGGCATTATTGCGATACCACTGGGTATTGTGATGACGATCGTCAGTATTATCGTAGGCGGTATGTGGTTAAGCATATTTAACCAGCAGATGCGAAGCATGCCGATGCCACGGTGATTCTCGGAGAAGATCAGACTTCTGATGGCTGCTCGGAGATATGGCCCGAATTCCAATGTCTGGCAAGGCCGCCGCTACTATGCGACGGTGCGCACTCTTTCTCTGGTAGCCGGCTCTTGCGGGCTATTTTTGCTCGTATGTTATCTGACTGAACGAGCCGGCATACTCTTCACTATTTGTCCTCTCAAGAACTTCACCGGCATCCCTTGCCCGTTTTGCGGCGGCACACGTGCTGCGCTGGCCCTACTGCAAGGGAATATTCACGGGGCTTTTCTCCTCAATCCTCTTGCCGCGAGCTTTTGTCTTCTCGCCGTACCCGCCAGCCTGGTCTATTATGGTTTGTTCAAACACCGCCAGAGGGAGTTGAAGATACCGCGCGTATTNNGGCTTACGGCTGGAGGCCGCTTCAGAATTCGCGCGAGCATCTTCGAGATTCTTCGCTTCGCTCAGAATGACAGGTGGAATGACAGAAACAGCGGACTATTTCTTGGTTTGTTCTGTCACCCTGAGCGGAAGCGAAGGGTCTCGTTTTAGGGCTCTGAAATGATTTGAAAGCCTTCCGTTAACGCGAAGACGCGAAGTCCGCAAAGGGTGAATCTCAAGATGGCGAGTTCTCGCCGCGCGCAAAACAAGACATTAGATCGCATGGTGTTGGCGAAGATTGGTGAAGAGGCGGCGGCGCGGCTCTTGAGGGCGAGGGGTTATCGTGTCCTGGAGCGCAATTACCGCAGCCGCGGTGGGGAAATTGATATCATCGCCCGGCAAGGCTCGGAGTTAGTCTTCGCAGAGGTAAAATCCCGCTCCAGAGAAGATTTCGGCACCCCCGCACAGGGGGTTGGAAAAGGCAAACGGCGAAAACTGGTGAATCTGGCCCAGGGTTATATAGCGAATCGTCTGCGGCGCGAGGTGGCCTGGAGGTTCGACATAGTGGAGGTATGGCTGACTCCGGATGGAAAGGTACGCCGCACAAATATCATCCCCGGAGCATTTCGACCGGAGGTGTGAACAGGCCTCTTCACTACAAGGCCCGCTTCTACTCCTCCTCAGCATCCTCCTGTGGAGGGGGATAGGTAAAGGAGTCCATCTCTTCTCCTCTGAAGATGGTTATGACGAACTCCTCGCGCTCGAAACAAGGGAGATAAGAGGTTACGATATCCTCATCAATCTGCGCGCAGAGAGACATGATCTCCTCGTCGCTGAGGTCAACCTCGAGAAGCATGTGTGCATGGATGATGGAATCGGCGTAGTGGATATCCACCTGGCCTATTCGGCGCTCTCCCTCCCAAATCAGATAGACCTCTGAGGCACTGGTTTTCAGCAGCCGGCTGAGGCGATATCTGGTCAATTTGAATCTCCTTTCCGAGAAACGGCGGCGGGCACTCAGAAGCAGATTACACCAATCCCGCTTATACCCTCATTAAAAACATTCCATTCTTCTGCAGTAGAATCCTTGTCAACTTCTGAGCAAAGAAGCCGCCGGGTCGGCTCTGCCAGAGAAGTCTCTCGCATCTGCGCACAAGAATTGTGCCACACGCTTCCTGTCGACAGTGCATCGAAGGAGAACGGAATCTAGTCACTTCGCGGAGGCGGTGAGCCGGTGGTTGCGCGGGGATGGGCCTGTTGGAAGACTTCGCGCAGCAAATCAGAGGAGACGTGAGTATATACCTGTGTGGTGGAGATGGAGGCATGGCCCAACATCTCCTGGATGGCGCGCAAATCAGCTCCCCGTTCAAGAAGATGGGTGGCGAAAGAATGGCGAAGGGTATGGGGTGAAATGGGTTTGGAGATTCCCGCTTTCTTGGCATAGGCTTTTATGAGTCTCCAGAACGATGCCCGCCGCATTTGCCCGCCGCGCCCCAGAAAGAGCGCCGCATGAGTGTCATTGCGGGAATCCAAATACGCGCACAGGGCCTCCAGGGCCTCTTTACCCACAGGCACGAGCCGCTGTTTCGAGCCCTTGCCCACACAGCGCACCAGGCCTAAATCAAAGTTTACCGCGCCCCGCTCCAGGCCCACCAATTCCGATATCCGCAGGCCGGAGGCATAGAGCAATTCCAACATGGCTTTGTCACGCAGTCCTCTGGGGGTGGAGACATCCGGCTGGTTGAGCAGGGAGATTATCTCCTCAAATGTGAGGGCGGAAGGGAGTTTACGGGAAGGGCGCATCCTCTCCAGCGCGGCACAGGGGTCGTGATCAATGTACTTTCTCAGCACCAAGAAACGATAGAACACACGCAGACAGCATAGCCTGCGCAGCAAGGTCGAAGGCGCACACCCCCGCCGCCTGAGTGTGGAGAGATAGCGGATAATGAGAGATTCGGAAACCTCCGACCATTCCTTCACTTCCAGCCGCGCGAGAAAGCCGAAATGCCCCTCCAAATCGGCGCGATAGGCGGCAATGGTATTGCGCGCCAGGCCTCGCTCGACCGTTAGATGATCCAGGAATTCTTCCAGTTGTGCCTGCAATTACTTCCCCTCTACATGCATAGATGCCCATTCACCGTAGAGTACGCAGAAAAGACCACGGGTATACCCTCGACTCTAGACGCCGGAGGCTAGACTCTCGACCCTTCACTACATCATATTACCATCAATACCGCTTCGGCCCCAGGTTTTACGTCTAAAGGAGGGGGGCTTTTACAGGAAAACGCAGAAGAGAAGAGGAAAGTGTTACCCTTACCTAAGAAGTGGAGGCCGTGATGCCGCGTGTGGATGGGCGAAAAAACGACGAGTTGCGACCGGTGAATTTGACGCGGGATTTCATAAAACATCCCGAAGGGTCTTGTCTGATTGAGATGGGAGAGACGGTGGTGGTTTGCACCGCCTCAGTGGAGGACATCGTCCCACAGTTCTTGCGGGGCAGCGGCCGGGGATGGGTGACGGCGGAATATGGGATGCTCCCGCGTTCCACGAAGGAGCGCACTCCGCGGGAGGCCGCCAGGGGACGACGGGGCGGCCGCTCAATGGAGATACAACGGCTCATCGGCAGGAGTCTGCGTTCTGTAATCGATATGGATGCTCTGGGGGAACGGACCATCACTGTTGATTGTGATGTTATGCAGGCGGACGGCGGTACCCGCACCGCCGCAATCACCGGCGGATATGTGGCCCTGGTGGATGCCCTGCGCTGGATGCATAATAAAGGGTTGATAAAGACCCTGCCGATACTCGACGCGGTGGCCGGCGTGAGTGTCGGCATTGTGCAGGGTGAGCCGATGCTGGATTTGGCGTATGAAGAAGATTCAATGGCCTCGGTTGATATGAATCTGGTGATGACCGCGGCGGGCAAGTTTGTGGAAGTGCAAGGCACCGCGGAGGGGAATCCTTTTTCCAAAGACCATCTGGATTCACTTTTGCGCCTGGGCGAGAAAGGTATCCGGGAACTGGTCGCCCTGCAGAAGAAAGCATTGGAGAAAGACTAGCCTGCGCCTTTTCTTCTTCTCTTGAAGATGTGAAGCGCGCATACTACTTTGGTTAAGTCACAGACCCACTCCACGACCTTTTGCTTCTATTTGACTCATTCTCAATATCTTTCTTGGGTCTAAAACTGGAGTTTGAGGAATCGGGGTGAAGATGGTATAATTACTGCTGGTTGGTGGAGCATAGATACGGGCAAACACTCAGCTGGCAGAGGCCGCCGAGAAAGTCGGGCGGCCGAGATTGATTAGGAGAGTATTATGCAGGGCTTAACTCAGAGACAAAGACACGTCTTGGAGCAGATCCACCACGTGATACGGGAGACCGGGCATCCGCCTACGGTGAGAGAAATCATGGAGCGGCTCGGACTTTCGAGCACTTGTACTGTCCAGCGCCACCTGGAGGCATTGGAGCGCAAGGGATTCATCCGCCGCAGCCGCTTGAAGGCTCGTACAGTGGAGATCATCAAGGCCGATGATCCGCGTCTGGTACCGAAAACTACGGTTCCTGTTCCACTTCTTGGCACAGTCGCCGCGGGACAGCCTATATTGGCTGTGGAGAACATCGAGGAAGTCCTTCCACTACCTGCGGAACTGGTGCCGGAGGAGCCCGCCTTCTGCCTGCGGGTAAAAGGTGAGAGCATGATAGAGGCGGGGCTGTTCGACGGTGATTTGGTGGTTGTCCGCCAGCAGGATTCCGCCGAAGAGGGTGATGTGGTGGTTGCCATGATAGACGACGAGGCGACCATCAAGACTTTCCAGCGCCAGAACGGGCAAGTTCGCCTACAGCCGGCCAATCGCAATATGGAACCGATCATACTCCCCCAGAATCAAGTCACCATTCTGGGCCGCGTGATCCTGGGACTGCGGAGGTTCTGAGCCCACAGTTCGCTCATCGCTCAGAAGACTACAATAACAGCGGCGCAGCCAGAAAGCTGCGCCGTTTGTCGTTATCATTCGGTTCGATTCGCAGATGCTCTCCGTTCAGAAGTCGAGCATCTTGTGCATGACCTCTTTGTCCAGCTCCTCCATCAAAGGGATGCCGGTGACGCGGGCGGCGCGCTCGGTGAGAGAGGCCAGATCGCTGCGATCCAGCAAGTTTATTTTCCACTTGCGACAGCCGGCCATAAGTTGCCGCAGACCCACACCAATTCGATCTGTGAAGTAGGTATAGACTCCGACCGTCGGCCACGGGATATCCTTCCCCGGTTTGCCGCGGCCGTTGTGTCCCAGTTCACCGGCCCCGATGAAGAACTGCTCAGGATCTCCGCCGTAGAGTTTGGCAAACCCGCCGGGAAGTTTCCCCTGTGCCGCCAGCTCCACGAAGTAATCCGACTTCATGGAGGCGGTAAGCGGCGCTCTCGCCATTGCAATCGCCTTCACTACCGGACCCTCGCCGTCCCCCAGATTACTCATGGCAATCGCCTTGAATATCTGGGTCTCATTGGCGAAACCGCCGGCGATGGCGATGTCCGGCACATATTTGCCTTTGGCGCGCAACACCCGCACCCCCTCCAGAACTTGGGCGAGCAGGTAGATGGTGGGTGTGGAGCATTCGTTCATCATCGGCACCGGGCTCATACCGGTACCGCCGCCGGCACCATCGAAGGTAAGCAGGTCAATCTTCGCCTGAGAGGCGCAGCGGAGGGTGAAACCTACGACCGCACCATTGTAAGCACCGGTCTTCAAGAAGACTTTCTTAGCGCCTTTTTCGCGGAGCCAGGCGATGTCTTTGATGAACTCCTTCTCTTCCGGGAAGCCCACGCGGCTGTGACGCTCGAAGGTCTTGAAGATACCCTTGTTGAAGGCCTCTTGGGCATCGGGGTCTTCCGGATCGGGAACGAGTACATAACCGCGCTTCTTCAAAAGGAGCGCCTGCTCCAGATTGTCAATGCGAACCTCTCCTCCGATCGCCTTGGCGCCCTGGCCCCATTTCCGTTCGATAATATTCACTCCGAGTTCCTGGAGTGCATAAAGGTCAACACCGGCGCGCTGGTCCTCGACGTTGGTCTGGACCGCAATGTCACCGTGTGTGCCGTCCCAATATTTGCGATAGGTGTCCACTCGCCACTTCAGATCCGGGCAAGAGTGAATCTTACCATCAGGGGTGTATTCGGATTTCAGGTCCATGCCACAGACATTCTCTCCGATCACCTGAATGGTCCCGGCGAGGGCTGCACCTCCGGCGATGCCTTCCCACTGCCGCTTGGCGACTTCTGTGGAACCGAGGCCGGCGATGATAACGGGGGTCTTCAATGGCACACCCCCGGCCTTGGAAGTGATGTCCACATTGGGGAAGATGGCGTGCTCAGGATCCGCCTCCACCCCCTCCGCGCCGAGAACTTCCACCTGAATTTGAAGGTCTCCCCAGTTGAGGAGATAGTCCTTGTTGGAGGCGGCTGTGCTGTGGCCGTAGTACTCGGGAGATGGATAGAGTACCTCCCGGCCGCGCAAAGCGGACTTACCGACTTCGCAGAGCACACCGCACTCGCGAATACAGATTGGGCACATCCCGCTCAATGGGCTCGGGTCTCGAGACCTGAGGGCGGTACCCGTGGTGCTGCGGGCGTTTTCAATGTACCAGGGCATCGTCTTTCTCCTTCTTTCTGGCCAGGGCCTAAGAAGCCCCCCACTTGATGCGGTGTGGGAGGCGTCCTCCAACCTCTGTGGTATGGGCTTGTCTTTGGCAGAGTGAGCCTATGACGTTCATTATGTTAAGCAGAAATCTCCTATTTCTGGAAGCGACTTTTTGCCGATTTTGGGGGCGCTCTTGAAAAAAACTCGCCGCAATTAAGCATGGCTAATTAAGGTCGTGAAACACTGCAGTCAGTCTCAATTTTGGGTGCGCGTTTTTTGACCGCGCGGCATGAATCTTGCACGCGTCAAAGGCGCGGATTCGCGCTGTGCGAATCTCCGGACTAGCTTAATCTCAAGGCACAATCATTGAGGGGAAGTCGGAAAACCGACCAGAGAGATGTCTGCGAAATGTTTCCTCTATATTGAGGAGAGGGATCGTCCAAGTCTATTCTGAAGTATGGAGTGAATCCAGTTCTTCGGGGGAGAAGTCAAGCCCCAGCAATTCGGCCGCAAAGACAGAGGCCGCCTTTTCAGAAGAAATGCGCGACTCGGATTCTTCGCCTCGGCGCGCCTGTCTTCGAAACAAGAGATGATGGAATATCTCGTGTGCTATATGAAGGTCCTCGAGATTCAGACCTGCCAGGTCAGGTCGTTTCTCGGCGATGAGGAGGGACAGCTCTCGCAGCGGCTCATCATAGAGCACGACTGTGGCGGAATCGGACAGATACTCGCTGCGTACGCGAAGTGGTGAAAGCCCCGGCGGAGGCAGAGGCTTGTGTTGAATCTCCACCCCCAATGCCGCCGCCATTTCGCGGAGAGAAAGGTCGCCCAGATGCGCGCGCATCTGCTGCGCGGCCCTGCGTCCCATCTCAGCGGCATCTTCCAGAGAGGCGTCCGGCAGAATGGCTGACGACCCCTCCTCCAGGCCGGACTTTCGAGCAGCAAGGGACCGACCCGCCCTGCGCAGCATGAGTTGAGTGCCTCGCGTGAAGAAAAGCACGCCTCCGGCGAGGATGGCCAAATCCGCGAGATTGTAAATGAAATCACTTGCAGGGCCCAAATCCAGCCAGTCTATGACAAAGCCCAGCCTTACGCGGTCAATCAAAATTCCCGCGCACCCGCCCAAGAGGAGTGCCGCAGAGAATTCCGCAAAGAAGCTCATGCGATAGCCGCGTCGGAGCAGACTGATGTAGAGCAGAAGTAGGGCCGCCAAAGCCGCAAGGGTGGCCGTCAACAATCCGGCACTGGACAGCCCGAAGCCAAGCAGACGGTTCTCAAAATAGACCAACTCAGCGGAACCGGGTAGAGAAACCTGTCGGCCGTCGCGTACCAGATGCAGCACGACGAATTTGCTGATCTGGTCCGCGAGCACGATTACCAGAGCCACCGCCACCCACAGCCTGCCTCGCGCGAAACAAAGGAGGAATATAACCAATGCTGTGATGATGAGCAGCGCGGAGATGATCGCCTGAGCCATTAATGAGAAAGGTAGAAGCCCCATTACTTGACTAATTGAAAGTCCTGAATAACCGGAGAATTTCGTGAATGCTCAACTAAGATTCCATCTATTGGCTCTGTCTTACAACTTCCGAGACGTAAATTGTCGCGTCGGGAACCTTCTCCAGCAAGTCAGAAGCAATAAGGCCCATGTCTCCTTTTTCTGCCGCGGCAAGATCACCGGCGAGGCCGTGGAGGTACGTCCCCACACTGGCGGCATCGAAAGGCGACATGCCCTGGGCGAGCAGGCCTGCTATCATTCCGGTGAGAACATCTCCGGTTCCACCGCTCGCCATTCCTGCATTTCCGGTGCGATTGACGCGCAGGCGATCCTCCGCGTCGGCGATAAGAGTGGCGGCCCCCTTCAATACCACTACCCCTTCGATACTCCGCGCCAAGCTTTGAGCGGTTGAAGCGCGCGCCTTCTGCACCTCCGCCGGGGAGAGATTCACCAACCGCGCCATCTCTCCCGGGTGAGGAGTGCAGACAATCGGCGCTTGGGCGCCCTTCAGCAGATCTATGTCTGTGGATAGAGCGGTGAGCGCATCCGCGTCCAGTACTACGGGAATGGCAAGCCTACCGACAAGCCTCCTCACCAGCAGAGCGGTTTCCGGCTCCAGCGAAAGGCCCGGGCCCATTGCCACAACATCGCTCCTGGCGGCGAGTTCGAGTATCTCCTGCTGTGCCTCCTTCGACAGGCTGCGAGCCGCTGTCTCCGGCATGGGGCGGGTGATAACCTCGGTGAGTTTGGCCTCCATCACATCATTCAGGCTGGCGGGGACGGCAAGAGTCACTAAGCCTGCACCCATTCGCAGCGCCCCCATGGAACAGAGAGCGGCTGCACCGGTGTAGCCCGCGGAACCGGCGATGACTAACGCGCGGCCGCAATCACCCTTATGCGCAGCCGGAGAGCGACGCGGCAGGAGATGAGCCACTTCCGCGGCATCGAGATACTCGGCAGTGATGGACATGGCCTCGATTGCCGCGGCAGGAATACCGATATCGGCGACTACAACGCGTCCCGCATATTCGGCTCCGGGGAAGTTGAGAAGGCCCCATTTGGGCAATCCCACAGTCACGGTATGATTGGCGTGCACCGCAACTCCGGCGATTTCACCCGTATCCGCTTGAATACCTGACGGGATGTCAACCGCGAGGACGGGACGATTGGCTCGATTCACCGCGCTGATTATCTCCGCCGCGCTGCGTTCCACCGCGCCTTTGATGCCTGTGCCCAGGAGTGCGTCAATCACCAGGTCCGCCTGCTCACAGGCACCAAGAACCCGGTCTGCTTGGGCGTTCTCTTCGACGGGGACTCCGGCTTGAAGAGCGGATCCATAATTCGCCTTGGGTGCTCCTTTCAAATCCGAGGCGGAGCAGGCCAGAAGCACCTCCACCCCCGCTCCCCACTTCTTGAGGTATCTGGCGGCGACCAGCCCATCACCTCCATTATTGCCCTTGCCGCAGATGATGGCGACGCGGCGGCCTTGCGGGGTTCCGAGCATGGCTTCTGCTTTCTCAAAGACGGCCCGACCCGCGTTCTCCATGAGTTCCATAATGGAGACACCTGCCTCCTGTGCAGCGCGGTCCAGTGCATTCATTTGTTCACTTGTGACGATCTTCATTCCGCCTTGTCCGAGACCCAGATTCCAGCCTCAAGATTCCACATCTCGGCCCATATCAGGCCAGAATACTGCACAGGCGACAGCGTATTCACCACTGTGAGATAGTGAAATTTCCGTCTTCCCGCCGCCGGCCGCGTCTTGGGCTTTTCCATGCAGAACAGCGCGGGGCGGCCCTGCACCGGCGCGGCTGATCTCCACATCCTGCCAGGAGAGGCTTCGACCCAAGGCTTTGACGATCGCCTCCTTGGCGGCAAAGCGCACCGCATAGTGTTGAGCCGGATTCTGCCGCGCCTCGCAGTAGCGCCTTTCCGCGGCCGTAAAGAGCCGCTCTCGCAAGCGCGGCCACCGCTCCAGCGCCTGCGCCATATGGTCTATCTGTATAATGTCTATTCCGATGCCCACAGCCCCTTTATCCTCGCTGACAAGTCAGTTTTTTCTCTGTCGACGCCGGCTTTCCCTGCCCCTGGCAGGAATGTTCTACTATGGAACGCAGCCAGGCAGGAAATCTTGCCGTGGGGAAAGAATCTAGCATCGCAGCCGCTTCAGGCGGTGAACTCATCCTTATAGAATGTGGCATACAAGAAGTGCGACCCTGGTGATGGTGCGACCGGCTATGTGGTTTCCGTTCTCGAAGCGAGCTCGATCAGTGCTATCATTACAGTTCAGATGAGGAGAAGAAATGCAGATTTCCGTTACCGCAAGACATGGTGAAGTCAGCCAAGGGATAAGAGAACATGCAGCAAAGAAACTGAAGAAACTGGAGCGGTTGCTGCCGAAGATAGAATCGGTGCAGATCACGGAGGCGAAGGAACGCGCCTGGTATATCGTGGAGATTACCCTGGTGGCCGACGGCCTCCTGGTGAGAGGTCAGGAACGCGCCGAGGATATGCGTACTGCAATAGATTTGGTGGTTGACAAACTGGAGCGACAGGTCAAAAAATATCGGGGCAAACTGAATGACCGCTTTCGCCACCACGGCACACAACCTCCACCGGTCGAGGAGGAGGCCGAGGAGCAGGATCAGCCCGGTCAGATCGTCCGCAGCAAGCGCTTTGACATGAAGCCGATGAAGCCTGAGGAGGCGGCCGCGGAGATGGAATTGTTGGGGCATGATTTTTATGTCTTCATCAATGCAGAGAGCGATGTAGTGAATGTTATCTACCGACGGCGAGATGGCAATTACGGCCTGATAGAGCCTGAGTTCTAGCCGTTTCTGCAAAACCCCTTGCTTATGAATGACATTGACAATGAACCGCGCCAAACTGCGAGAACTCGTTATCGCGGAATTCGGCCCCAGACTAGAACGGCTCACTCCTGCGGGAGCGCGGGAGTTCCTGGATCGGCTTTATCGCGAGTTCCACCGAGCCGTCCATCCTCCCGGGAGCATCATCGAGATAGACGAATCCGCCCGCTCCTATGAGGAGATAATGGCGCAGTTCTTTGCCAATGCTCTGGAAACCGACGCGGAAGAAGCCGCTCTGATGCTGTGGCTCTACGCGTTTGAGCAGCACTATGCCACCATGCAGGAGGAATATACCGAACGCTTTATTGCAATGTTCGAGAAGCCGGAGACTGAATCCGAGGATGAGAATGAATAGAAGTAATGATACTCTTGGTCTGGGAATAGACATCGGCTCGATAAGTGTCAACATCGCTCTCGTGGATAGTCGAGGCAAGGTGGCGGAATCTCACTATCTTCGCCACCGGGGTCAGCCTCTGGTCGTGCTGCAAGATGCTCTGATTGACATACTCCAACACATTCCCAAGGAGCGCATCGGCCTGGTGGCAACGACCGGCTGTGGAGGCTCTTTGGCGGCTCCGCTTTTGGGGGCGACCCAGATGAATGAGGTGGTTGCCCAGGCGCGCGCCACCGCGCTTCTCTTTCCTCAGGTGCGGAGTATCATCGAAATCGGGGGAGAAGATTCCAAACTCATCTTCCTGGACAGAGACGAGAAGAGCGGGGAGATAGTGGTCTCCGATTTCGCCATGAATACTCTCTGCGCGGCCGGCACAGGGTCCTTCCTGGATGAACAGGCACATCGCCTGGGGCTTAGCATAGAAGAGTTCGCCGCTCTTGCTCTGGAATCGCAGAGCCCGCCCCGACTCGCAGGCCGCTGCTCGGTGTTCGCCAAATCCGACATGATTCACCTCCAGCAGAAAGCCACTCCTGTGCATGATATCGTCGCCGGGCTGTGTTTTGCCATGGCCCGCAACTTCAAGAGCACCGTAGGCTCCGCCCGGACACTTACTCCTCCCATTTCCTTCCAGGGAGGTGTCGCTGCCAACCAAGCGATTGTGCACGCCTTTGAAGAGGTGCTGGAGATTCCGGAGGGCACACTTATCATCCCTGAGAATTTCGCCTGCATGGGGGCTATCGGTGCGGTATATCTCGCCATGGAGAGCGACACACACCAGCCTTTCGCGGGCCTGGATAAACTGGAGCAGGCCCTGAAGTCGGGGGTAACTGAGGAGGCGCGCAAGAGCCTGCAGCCTCTTTCCGGCCCCAGTGGTGTGGATTACCGGGTGGGTGAGATGGCTTCACCTACGGGCCGAAATGATGGAGAATGCATCCCCGCCTATCTGGGGGTGGATGTAGGCTCCATCTCCACGAACGTAGTCGTGATGGACGAGCACAAGCGGGTGCTCTCAAAGCGCTACCTGATGACCGCGGGCCGGCCCCTGGAGGCGGTGAAAAAGGGGCTCGCCGAGGTCGGTGCGGAAGTCGCGCATCTGGTGGAGATAAGAGGGGCTTGCACCACCGGGTCGGGGCGTTACCTCACCGGTGATTTCCTCGGCGCGGATGTAGTGAAAAATGAGATTACCGCGCAGGCGAGGGCGGCGGTGGAGATTGACCCCAATGTTGACACCATCTTCGAGATCGGCGGTCAGGATTCAAAATATGTCTCACTGGAGGCCGGCCGGGTAGTTGATTTCGAGATGAACAAGGTGTGTGCCGCCGGCACCGGCTCCTTCCTGGAGGAACAGGCGGAACGTCTGGGCATTTCCATTAAAGAGGAGTTCGCCGGTCTCTCTTTGGAGTCCCGCGCTCCCGCCAACCTGGGCGAGAGATGCACGGTATTCATGGAGACCGAACTCATCCGCCACCAGCAGCGCGGCACTCCGAAGCAAGACCTCGCGGCCGGGCTCGCTTACTCGATTGTCTACAACTATCTGAATCGAGTGGTGGCGGNNGAACACCACGAAGTTACCGGCGCCATCGGGTGTGCACTGATGGCAATGGAGAATGATCAGGGGCAAGGTTCCCGTTTCAAGGGCTTCGATTTGAGTGAACGCTCCTACAATATTGAATCCTTCGAGTGTGAAATCTGCCCCAACCGCTGTGAGATAAACAAGGTGACGGTGGAGGGTGAACAGCCCCGCCATTATGGCAGCCGCTGCGGCCGCTGGGAGGAAGATAAAGAAGCCGACAGGACGGATTTGCCGGACCTTTTTGCAGAGCGGGAGAAGATGCTGCTGGAGTCATATTCAGCCGCGGCAAAGCAGGAGGCTTCGGAGGCGCGACCCAAAGTCGGGCTGCCCCGTATGCTGCTCTTCCACGAACTCTTTCCTCTGTGGCGGGCTTTCTTTGACGAACTGGGCTTTGAGGTGGTTCTCTCGGAACGCACCAATAAGCGGGTGATTCACCGCGGCTGTGAGGCGGCCGTGGTGGAAACCTGTTTCCCCATTAAATTGGGGATCGGCCATGTTTTCGGCCTGATAGCCAAAGACATCGATTATCTCTTTTTGCCAAGTGTCATCAACCTGCCGCGCCGGGATCACAGTCTAACTGATTCCTTCGTCTGCCCTTATGTGCAGAGTTTCCCTTACACGGTGAAATCCTCTGTAGATATCACCGGCAATGGCGTCAAGCTCCTCCAGCCCGCGATCCATCTGGAGAGGGGCGAGAAGCGCCTGCGAAAAGTGATGGAGGAGGTGGGCCGGGAAATGGGCATAAGCCGGAGCCGCGTCCGCCGCGCGGTGAAGGCCGGCTTCAAAGCCCAGGAGGCTTTTCAGGAGGCTCTTCACCGCAGAGGGGAAGAGGTGTTGGCGAACTTGCCGCCAGAGACGCCGGCGCTGGTGATCGTGGCGCGTTCCTATAATGGCTGTGATTCCGGCGCCAATCTGGAGATACCCCGCAAGTTGCGCGAAATGGGCGCCCTCCCCATCCCCATGGACTTCTTACCGGTGGATTCAGTGCCCATGGAGGGGGACTGGTCGAACATGTACTGGCGTTACGGCCAGAAAATACTCTCCGCGGCGGAGATAATTGCCCGCGACCCGCGACTGAATGCCATCTACATCACTAATTTCGGCTGCGGGCCGGATTCCTTCCTAACCCGCTTCTTCCGCCAGCGCATGGGGAAGAAGCCTTATCTGCAGATCGAGATTGACGAACACAGCGCGGATGCCGGCATCATCACCCGCCTGGAGGCCTTCCTGGACAGCCTGGAGGGAGCGAAGGGCAGAGAGATAGAGCCGTCTCGCCCCTACCGCGTGATGTCTCTGACTAAAGGCGAGAAGCGCATCGTCTTGATTCCGAATATGGCGGACCACGCCTATGCTCTGGCGGCCGCCTTCGAGGCGAGCGGGATGCCTGCCGAGGTGCTGCCTGAACCTGATGAAGAGACCCTTTTCTGGGGCCGCAAATACACTTCCGGCAAGGAATGCTTTCCGGCCATCGTTACCACCGGAGATATGGTGAAGTTCACCCATCGGCCTGACTTCGACCGCCGCAAGTATGCTTTCTTCATGGGCGGCTCAGGCGGCCCCTGCCGCTTCGGCCAATACAACACTCTGCAGCGAATGGTGTTGGACGAAATCGGCTATTCCGATGTCCCCATCTGGGCACCCAATCAGGCCTCTTCTTTCTATTCCGATCTGGGGCTGGTGGGAAGAAAATTTCTCGCTCGCGGCTGGCAGGGGATAGTGGCGACAGATGTGCTGTTCAAGGCATTGCGGGAGACCAAACCCTATGAACTCAATCCCGGTGAAACGGAGCGCGTATACAAAGAACATCTTGAGAAAGCCTGTGACGCGATCAGAAACGATCGCAACCTGGCGGAGGTAATGGCGGCGGCCACCCGCGACTTCAAGGCGATTCCGGCACAGCGTTCTCCACGCCGACCCATCATCGGCTCGGTGGGCGAGATCTATGTGCGCACAAACCGCTTCTCCAATCAACATGTCATCGAGAAATTGGAGGACTTGGGCTGTGAGGTATGGGTGGCCCCTGTCTATGAGTGGTTCCTTTATCGCAACTTCCGACGCGGCATGCGTGCCGTTCTCGACGGAGACTGGGGGCTGTGGCTGAAGAACTGGGCGAAAGACCGGGTGATGAAACACCAGGAACACGGGCTCGCTTCTCCTTTCGGAGCAATGTTGGACAGCGCGCATGAGCCGGCCACCCTGGAAGTGCTGGCGATGGCCGGACCGTATCTGCACCACAGCTTCGAAGGGGAAGCGATTCTCACCGTGGGCAAGGCGATTGATTTCGTCCGCAAAGGGCTTGCTGGTGTTGTTTCCGTCATGCCGTTCACATGTATGCCCGGCACCGTATCTCACGCTTTGATGAAACGGATAAAAGAAGAAGAGGGCGGTTTCCCGTTCTTGAATATGGTCTATGACGGCACCGAGCAGGCGAGCACAGATACCCGCCTGGAGGCCTTCGTTTATCAGGCGCGTCAGTACAAGGCGGCGAAGTCCGCTGTAGAATCAAAAGCAACTTGATATTTCTATAGAACGCTTGCTCGCAAAGAGACTCAGGAGAAGAAGACCTCCCGTCCAAGGTTGTTTCGCTTCTGAGTCCTGAGATTGTGCTTCTACAGCTGAGGCCTCCGCCGCTCCACTGAACCCCACAAGAACCGTCACGAGGCATTGCCGCTCTCATGGCCGCTTTGTATATTCATCTTCGGCGCGTGGTATAATAACCTTGCATGGCTGGAGGATAAGTATGCCTGAACTTCGCAAAGATCCCATTACCCGGGAATGGGTTATCATCGCAAGTGAGAGAGCACGCCGTCCCGGCGATTTTCTCACCGCTTCAGTACAGGAGGAGAAGACTAACAGCGAACGCTGCCCATTCTGCCCCGGAAACGAAGCACTCACCCCTCCTGAGATCTTGGCTTTTCGTGATCCCTCCAGCCAGAAGAACGGCTCCGGCTGGTGGGTACGGGTGGTCTCAAACAAGTTCCCCGCGCTGGCCATCGAAGGCGATATCAAGAAGACCGGCTACGGCATGTATGACTACATGAACGGAGTCGGCGCCCATGAGGTGAT
>WVXJ01000107.1:16956-24296 GCA_011773575.1 Armatimonadota bacterium
GGAGCCTCACTCCCCCATCCCCATTCTCAACTTATCGCCACTCCCATGATTCCGCGCGACATCTCGGACGAACTGGACGGGGTGCGCCGCTATGATCAATATCGGGAGCGCTGTGTGTATTGTGATATCCTGCGGCAGGAATTGGAAGAAGGAGAGCGGGTGGTCGCGGACAACGGGCAATTCCTGGCCTTTGAGCCTTATGCCTCAAAGTATCCTTTCGAAACCTGGATTATACCTCACCGCCATGCCGCCTCCTTCGCCTATATCTCGCAGCCGGAGCAGACGGCATTTGCGGAGATGCTTCGGGAAACACTGCTGAGGATTCGCAATTGTCTGGGCAATCCTCCCTATAACTTCTCGCTCCATATAGCGCCCTGTGATGACGACCAGAAGGGTCTTTACCACTGGCATTTAGAGATCTTCCCACGGCTTACGGTGGCCGCGGGTTTCGAGATGGGAACCGGGATCTATATTAATGTGACTCCCCCGGAGCAGGCCGCAGCCCATCTGAGGGAAGTAGACATAAGTACGGAGACAGCCAAACCGGCGGCGGTGGCCGATTCTCAGCATTAGGAGATTTAGGGGTTCGCAGAACAGAAATGTTCCGGGCAGGCCGCCCCATGCGGCCTGCCCGTTCGTTTTGAAGAAATCCTATTTGTCGTTCTAGTAGAAAGCGCCGCCGGCCAGTTCTTCGTATTGCGCCTGGAGCAGATCACGATGATGCCGCTCTTCCTTGGCGAGCCGCTGAAGGAGTTCCCTCGCCTTGTCATCATTCGCCTTTGCGGCGCCTTCCTCGTACAATCTCGCGGCCATCACTTCTCTCTGAATGGCGGCCTGGAGGATTTCAAGCAGTTCCGTATAGTTCCCTTGCTGGCTCATATCCGGCTCCCCTTATTGTAAATGTGAAGAATTACTATAGATAGGAATGGGTCGCGATGCTCCATCGATAAAGTAACGGCCCCGCCGAGGCTTCTCCGCAAAGCAGCCTCAGGTTGCAGCGGCCGAGATGTCAAGCGAAGGCAGCGCGCGGAAATATGAGGAACTTCGATCCGCCTTCCGCGAGGTTCAGATGAAGACGCTCAGGTCGCCTTGCCGATTTTGAACATCTTGGTGCCGCAATCAGGGCATGTGCCCTGGGTGGCAGGCTTTCCGTTCTTCAGAGTAACGGCAGTCGGATTCACCATCTCTTTCTTGGACTTGCACTTTACACAATAGGCTTCCATTTCTTTACCTCTCGGCAGATTTCGCTTGCTAACTCTCCATGTTTCTGCTGGAAAGCGCATATGTCCTTCAGGAATTAAAGGAAATATTGTCAGGTCTTGTCCTCTTTCCGCCGTGCCAGTGCCTCCTCAAAAGCCGTCAAAGACTCTTCATCGAACAGCGCGAAGAGTACCTCTTTTAGTCTGCTGCCGGCGCCTATATGTTGAGCCACGGCATCTATCATTACTTCCGCGGCCTCTTCTTTCGGGAATCCGCCTACACCCGTGCCCAGTGCCGGAAAGGCAATGCTCTCTACTTTCAGCCCCTCCGCCCGCAAAAGGCTGTTCTTAGTGGCGAGCCGCACTTTGTTTGCATCTGTCGCCAGATCTTGGCCCATGGCGGCGGCGTGAATCACGTATTTCGCCGCCAGCCGGCCCGCTCCTGTGACGGCGGCTTCGCCGATTGGGATGGGGCCCTTTGATACAGCCTCTCTCTCGATCTCCTCTCCGCCGCTGCGCTTTATGGCCCCGGCCACCCCCGCGCCCATCCAGAGGTGATTATTTGCCGCGTTGACTATCGCCTCCGCGGCGCAGTCACAGATGTCGCCCTTGAGCAGCCTGATCGTCGTTCTGCCGATTTGGGCATCCATCTTCTCCCTCACGCTTATATGCCATATAAGCCCCAACCGGGCTTACACCGGAATGCGTTCGACTCTCAGAAGGATTGTCCTCTGCCTGTAATATGCTTTTTTTCAAAGCCCACAGGCACTTTTCCATTCACAACAGCACAAGCCTGTTCTCATCCTTTAGGCTATCCTAATGTCTCCACTTTTATCAAGTTCGTGTGCCCGGGGACGCCGGCAGGGACACCCGCGGTTATCACCACATGATCACCGGAGCGGACAACTCCGCTCTTCTGCGCCACTTTCAAAGCGATCTTGGTCATCTCCTCAGTGTTTTTCGTCTTGTCCGTCAGCACCGGTTCCACGCCCCACCACAAGGTCAGTCTTCGCAGGGTCCCTTCATCTGAGGTGATGGCAAGCAGTGGCGCCTCCGGCCGCAGTCGGGAAACCATGGCCGCGGTATGGCCGGAGGAGGTGGAGGTTATGATGGCCGCGGCCTTCAAATCATCGGCGATCTGCCCACACGCCTGGCTGATGGCATCAGTGACTGTGCGGCATGGGAAGGCGGTTCTTTCCGCGAGAAGCAGCGGATAGTCCAGCCTCTTCTCCGTCTGTCTTGCCACCTTATCCATTACCTGAAGCGCCTTCAGCGGAAAATCGCCGATGGCAGTCTCGCCGCTCAGCATGAGGGCATCCGCGCCGTCGAAGATGGCATTCGCGATATCGCTGACCTCGGCGCGCGTGGGCCGGGCCGCATGAAGCATTGATTCCAACATCTGGGTGGCAACTATCGCCGGTTTGCCGGCGAGGGCGCATTCTTCGATGATTTTCTTCTGCAACAGAGGAACCTGTTCAAGCGGCATCTCCACACCAAGATCGCCTCGCGCCACCATGACACCATCTGCGGCGGAGATTATTTCATCAAGATGGTCAATCGCCTGGGGTTTTTCTATCTTGGCGATGATGGGGATTGTCCGCTGCGCTTTTTCCATTCTTGCGCGGAGCAGTTCTATATCCGCTGCACAGCGCACAAAGGACATCGCCACCCAATCCACCCCCTGTTTAAGACCGAAGGCGAGGTCGGCGATGTCTTTCTTGGTCAGAGCGGGGAAGTTTGTGCGAACGGTGGGAAGATTTACACCCTTTCCGGAGAGGAGTTCTCCTCCTCGTAGGACTTTACATTCCACTCTCTGGCGGTGTACGCGCTCTACTCGCAATTCTGTCTTCCCATCATCCAACAGGACTTTGTTCTTCGCGCTCATCAACTGAAGCGCCTCCACCGGTCCCACGGGGATCACTCCATCCCGAGATTGTTTGACGGTTCCCGAGAGGACGACTCTGTCGCCTCGTTTCAGAATCATGGGCGGATCCGCGATTTTCCCGACCCGCAGTTTCGGCCCTCTCAGGTCTTGAATAATTCCGATGGGCGCGCCCATCTCCCGAGAGAGCCGCCGCAGGCGCCGGATGACGCGCGCATGTTGAGCATGAGTGCCGTGGGAGAAGTTGAGCCGCGCGAGATTCATGCCTCCGTGAATGAGCGCTCGCAGTGTTGATTCAGATTCTGTGGCGGGGCCGATGGTACAGATTACCTTTGTCTTGCGCATCTACTTCTCTCCCTGAGGAATGCCTGCTTTTCTGAAGCGCTTATAGAGACTCTTGAAGATTTCACAATTGCGAGCAGAGGTCAAGCAAATGCTGACCTTCTTGCGGGCTGTCTTCATGTAAATCTGCGGAGAATCCGGATTCTTCTGTCGGTGGATCGCGGAAATGCCCGTATTGAGCGCGCCTGTGTCTTCGTCAAGGACTGGAAGAAGTGTTATCTTCCAGTTCTTCCTCAGCGCGACGGGCTTCTTCCTTTTCATTGGCTCGGTGATAGCCGCGAGAGCCCTTCTTGGTGGAATGGAATTTCTCAGGAGGAAGCAGGGCGCGTCCGAACTTGCCCGCCGGGGTTTTGGTGGACTTGCCCGTAGAACGGTCGTCTGAAGATCGACGCGGCTTTCTCTCTTTTCCGGTCATTGCGCTCGCCACCATTGCGTGACAGATGAGCTCATACGCACAATTATACTACCAGATAGGAAAAGAAAGAGAGGAGTTTTGCTATAACGAGCGGTTCTGCGCGGCTTTCTGGTTTGTTGGCGCTTTCGCCTTTTCCCGGAGAATCCGTACCAGGGCGCCGGCCACTGTCGGATCAAACTGCTCGCCGGCCTGCCGGTACACTTCCTCGACTACTTCCTCGAATGTGAAGGCCGGACGATAGGGCCGCGGGGACAGCATTGCAATCACCGCATCGGCCGCGGCCAAGACACGGGAAAGCAGCGGAATATCTTCTCCTTTGAGGCCGGCGGGATAACCGGCGCCGTTGTAGCGCTCGTGATGGTGTACAACCACGGGTATTATTTCCTGCAGACCCTCAACCCCGTTCAGGATGGCGCCACCCACCGGCGGATGAGTCCGCACAAAGCGCCATTCATCCTCTGTCAATGCGGAGGGCTTGTTCAGTATTCCGACGGGGATGCCGATGTTGCCTATATCGTGCAGAAGGCCCGCCAATCGCAAGGATTCCAGTTCCGCTTCAGATAGGCTTATCCGCGCGCCGATCTCGAGAGCGAGTTCGGTTACCCGCCGGGAATGCCCCTGCACATAAGGGTCGCGATTCTCCATTACCTCAACCAGGGCGATCAGTGATTCAACCGTTCCCTCCTCAAGATAGCGATGCAAAAGGTAAGGATCGTCAATCTTTCCCAGACGGGACAAGGCGCTATAAGAGGAGACGATATTGTGAGATATGCTCTTTGAGCGCAGCAGCGCCAAATCCGCAGCCATCAGCAAACCTTCCGGCTGGGTGCTGTCAGTGGGAAAACTCGCCACCCCCACGCTAACCGTCAGCCTCACCGGCTCCCTGGCACCGGTGACCGTGAAGGGCTGGTCGTCCACTGCAGCCCTGAGTTTCTCTGCCAGCGCTTGCGCTTCGGAGCCGTCTGTCTCCGGCAGGATTACAGCGAACTCCTCTCCGCCGTAGCGGGCGACGGAATCCGATTCCCGACAGTTCCCGAGAATGTGCAAAGCCGCTTGTTTCAGCACCTCGTCTCCGGCTTGATGACTATATCTATCATTGACGCGCTTGAAATTATCAATATCCAACATGAGCAAAGAGAATGAGCGACAATAGCGCTGTGCGCGGCAGGCCTCTCCCTCCAACCTCTCCTGGAAGCCGCGATGATTAAGCAGAGAGGTGAGATAATCAGTGGTGGCAAGGGCTTCCAACCGTTCCATCTTTTCCTCGAGGGCTTCGGCCATCTGATTGAATCCGTCGGCGATGCGCCCCATCTCATCATTCCCGAGAGAAGGAACGCGAGCCTGCAATTCACCGGCGGCAAGACGCGCCATCTTCTCATCCACGGTTCTCAGAGGGCGATACACCATGCGTTCCATGAGCCAGGCCATGGTCAGGATGAGCAGGATGAAAACGGCTCCCCCGGAAAGCAGTGTGCGCGAGAGCATGTCTCTGGCGGCCTGCTGCGCGGGGCCAAGCGAGACATCGCTGACCAACAGGCCCATACTGCCATCCTTGGGCCAATTGTCAACTTCGACAACGGTGCGCATCTTCTGTCGCCCGTCGGGCCCGCTAATCAGCCAGGCTTCGCTTCCTACCTCATCCGCCTTCAGGACCTTCGCTCCTCTTCTTCCGAGGAGAGCGCGATACTCTCCACGCTCCTCTGACATGGGCGCGGGCTCACCGTTTATGGCGGAGGCCACCAGGCGGCCCTCTGCATCAAACAGGAAGAGACTCTCGATATCCGTCTCCCGGGTGACACGGCAGAAGTCCGCCACGATTTCGATGCTTTTCTCCTCCCGGAGTTTGCGGGCGATGCCCTCTTTGACGATATTGGTGCTGTCAAGTGCTGTGACAGCGGTCTGCTGGGTAAGAGCGCTGTACGCGGTGCATATGAGCAAAGCCGTAGCGATGGCTAGACCCGCCGTCACCAGAATTCCGAGGATAAGACCTAGTTTGAGGGCGAGATTCCCTTTTGTCATTATCAAACCGCCCCGGCCCCCCAAAATCTATTCCATAACCTGCGGCTCATCTGAGGTGAAATAGCATGAAAAAGGTTGAAAGGGAGAGCTGAAGTCAGAGCTTCGGAGGTACTTCAGTTCAAATAAGTGCGGGGAAGATGGCCGCCGAGTCTGGCCAGGATCTCGTGGTTGATCGTCTGTGCCCATTGGGCGAGGCGGTTAACGGTGATTTGCTCTCCGCCCTGTGAGCCGATCAGCACCACCTCTTCACCCGGGCAAACGCCGGTTTCATTACCTACGTCTATCATCATGTGGTTCATACATACGGTGCCGACTACGGGCCTGAGACGGCCCCGGAAGAGCACCCAGCCTCGATTGGAAAGGGACCTGGGATAGCCGTCCGCATAGCCCACAGGAAGCACAGCCAGAGTCGTGGAGGCAGGCGCCCTCCAAGTGCGTCCATAGGAAACGGAAGCGCCGGCCGCTATCTTCTTCACAAAGGCAACCTGAGTCCTCCAGGTGAGCGCGGGTTGGACCTGCGGAGACGCTGTATCTTCAGCAATTGGAGGCACACCATAGACAAGCAAACCCACTCTCACGAAATCGAAGCGCATCTGAGGGAACCTGACGGCTGCGGCGCTGTTGGCGATGTGGGCTTTCAGGCCCGGCAGAGATGAGGTCAACCGATGCAGGCAATCTTGAAATCGTTCGAGCTGGCTCAGTGCGTAGGAAGAATCAGGCTCCTCCGCAGTGGCAAGGTGGGAGAAGACCGCGGTGAGCCGGAGCCCGGGAAGAGCCGCCACCTCCGCGGCAAATGCCTCCGTCTCTTCCGGCGCAATCCCAAGTCGGCCCATGCCGGTGTCGATTTTCATGTGCACCTCTACTTCGGAACCGGCCCGCGAGGCGGCCCTGGAGAGCGCCTTCGCCATTTCCCGGTCGCAGAGGGTCTGAATGAGTTGCAGTCGGATTATCTGCCCGGCCTGTTGTGTAGGGCCTGAATTTAGATGCAAAATCGGGACTTCGATCCCTTCACGCCTGAGCCGGCGCGCCTCTTCGACATTCGACACGCAAAATCCCCATGCTCCCCCTTCAACTGCTGCGCGGGCGATCTGTAAGATTCCGTGGCCATAGGCATCCGACTTTATCACCGCCAATACCCGGCAGCCATCTCCTATGAGTTCTTGCACCGCAGAGATATTGTAACGAATGGCGGAAAGATCTATTTCCAGCCAACTCAACTTGGCAGCCTTCACGGTCTACACCTCAATTGCAGCAATTGCGACAATGCCCTCCCCCACACTAATTGAATACCTTCTCAGCGATTCTTTTTCCTCCCTTCCACCTTGTGCGACCGGCAGGTAAGGCCGAATACGCGCAGAAGCATCTTACTAAATAGCCGCGGCGAATGAGCAGGTGCGAACTGTCGGACCGCTCTATTTAGACACACTGCCGGACTATTCTCCGCGTCGGATTTTGGAGGAAGAAAGAAATGAAAAAGGCCGCT
>WVXJ01000107.1:24329-26786 GCA_011773575.1 Armatimonadota bacterium
GGAACAAGATCACCGTGGACAGTCCTCAGGACAAAGTCAAACTCTCCCTCAGACTGCCTGCCGGCTGGGAACAGGATGGGCCGGTGGAAAACGGTATGGCGTTTTTCAAGGACAAGGAGAATGTTGACAATAACGGGACGGTCTGCATCTGGCCCGCGGACGGCAAGGCCTTGAACGACTGGGTGGATTCTCAAGTGAGGTACATGGGGAAGATGGAAGAAGTTGCGGGGGCTCTGGGAGAAGAGATGGAGCAATTCGGCGGAGTAGGTGCCGGAGACATACCTGAGGAGGCTTTCGGCTGGCGGTTGATCTCCCGGACGCCGAAGACTGTGGGCAAATGGGAAGCGGCTGAAATGGTCGAGGAGTTGAGCGGCAAGAAATCCATCACCTATTTCGTGAAAAAGGGTGACAGAATCTGCCAGGTATCATTTTTCGCATTTCCGGAAGACTGGGCGGAGAATGAGTCCCTCTTCCGCAAGAGCCTGGAGTCGGTGAAGATTCGCTGAGTGCAAAAGGCTCGGCCGCGTCTGCTTCGTCAATCGTATCTCCACTGTTAATCAGGCATAAGGTCAGAGTGCCATTGCTTGCAGGCACTCACCAGGGGATAAGCAGCAGTGCTCGATAATGCATACAAACCAAAGAGACTAAGTGGAGAAGAGCGCTTCTATTCCAGTGAATCATTGTCTCTGCCCTGTATAAGGGACTTCTGGCAATGGGCCTTCTCGGACTTGCTTATGAACACTAGTCGGGGCGTGCTTGCCGAGTTCCTGGTAGCCCATCTTCTGAAGGCAAGAGGCTCCGTGCGAGATCCTTGGGCCGCCACCGATCTCAGTTTGTCAGACGGCACACAAGTTGAAGTCAAGACATCCGGATATCTTCAGGCTTGGCCGCAAAGGAAACCAAGTCGAGTACAATTCGGAAGCGTAAAGACAAGGCCTTTGAGCCCCGATGGAGTTACATATGAAGGGCCGACCCAATATCTGGCAGATCTGTATGTGTTCTGCCTTTTTGCCGCCACATCGCACCAGTCCGCCGATTTCCTGAATCTTGACCAATGGCGTTTCTGGGTCATGACGCGGGAAGAAGTACGAGAAACGGCGACAGACAAAGGCTTCATGACATTGGCTCATCTCCAGAAGAGCGATACTCGGGAGTTCACTGCCGCAGAACTGGCCAAGGCCGTTGAGGACGCAATAGTGCGTCTTGAAAGAGAATAGGATAAGAGCGGCAGGGGCCCTTTCTCTCGACTCCGCTCGATGTAAATGATTTCACTCAGGATGAGCCGGCACCCTTCGGCGTGGCTCAGGGCAAGCAGGGGTTACGGCGCAGGAGAGAATCTCGGCGGGGTACGGAGACCCCGCCCTACAAAGGTCGGCGGGATTCGCGAATCCCGCCCCCAGAATCGCATCCCCCATGTAGACTCGCAGGCTAGGGACTCTGCCGAGCCTACTTCACCGCAGTAGCCCACGGCTACGAAGGCTGAAAGCGGCTGTATCCCTCACGCGAATGCGGAAAGCCTGCGGCTACCGACCTCTCTGCGCTCTCGGCGATCCTTGGGCTGCGAAGCATCGGCGAACCAGGCTCTGCGGTAAAAGCAAAACCCGGCGGGGGGTGAAACCCCCGCCCTACCCGCCTTCGCCGAGGCTACGGCGGGCAAGCAAATCTCTCTGCGTTCATCTGCGGTTAATTGGGGGTAGGCAAAGGTGGTGCTCAGCCTGTGGGGAGGGAGAAGCCGAAGGTGGAGCCTTGGCCGGGGGTGCTGTCAACCCACACGCGGCCGCCGTGGGCCTGGATGATGCCGCGGAAGATGGCCAGGCCCAACCCGCTTCCTTTTGTTTGAAGTTCTCCGCCTCTTGCCTCAAGGTTTTCGTTTTGGGTGACGGTGGAGCCGCGGTGAAATCGTCCCCACACATAGGGCAGTTCCTCGGCCGGTATCCCCACTCCGGTATCTTTAACCGTCACCTTTATTTCTGTGGGTTCGGCGGAGGCGGAGACTATCACTTCTCCGCCGGGACGATTGAAGCGGATGGCATTGGAGATGAGGTTGACGAATACCTGTGAGAGCCTGTGCGGGTCGGCGAAGACTTGAGGCAAATCCCGAGGCAGGTCGAGATGGATCTTTACCTTCGCTTGCTCAGCCAGTGGTTGGAGAGATTCGGCCGAGGCTGAGGCGATGGGCTCGAGTTCACATGATTCTTTCTGTAAATCGGGATGGCCGCTTTCCAGCCTGGAAAGGTCGAGGAGATCTTCGATGAAGCGTTTGAGGCGATCGCTCTCTTTTGCGATGATGGAGATGGCCTGAGCGCGGCTCGCTTCATCGGAGGCGGTTCCGTCCTCCAGGGCGGCGGCGAAGCCGGTGATATTGGTGAGCGGGGTGCGGAGTTCGTGAGAGATATCGGAAAAGAAGCGTCGGCGCATACCATCGAGGCGTCGCTCTTCGCTGACATCTCTTATCAC
>WVXJ01000107.1:26879-28680 GCA_011773575.1 Armatimonadota bacterium
AGCGCCTTGACCAATTCCTCGGGCAGGCCTGTTTCCGCGAGGGACCGGTTCACCAGTTCTTGCTGGGGGATATTCAGCACACCAAAGGTCTGGGGATTGGCGAGCAGAATGCGCTGGTCTCCGCTTACCGCCACCACCCCTTCGGCCATGGAACTCAGCACACCGCGGAGTTTGGCGCTTTCATCCTCCAGGCTGGCAAGGCTGCTTTGGAGTTGCCCGGCCATGGAATTGAAGGAGGCGGCAAGTTGGCCCACCTCGTCTTTGCCTTTCGCCTTGAGCTGGACGCCGAACTCGCCCTTCGCCATGTTCGCCGTCATCCTTCGCATCCTTCGCAGAGGGCCGGAGATGCGGTCGGCCAAGAGCATGGCGGTGGCGAAGGCCAAAGCCGCGCCCAGCAATGCGCAGAGAAGAATCAACTGCCACACCCGGCCCGCCGCTGCATGAATATCAGCGATGGGCATCCGCAGCAAGAGCATGGCGATGGGCACGGCAGAAGTCTCTGTCTGTAAATCTTCACTTACGGATGCGGAGGCGCCGGAATTGTCGGCAGGTGAAACCGGCTGGCTGGCGGCTTCGAGGAGACCGCTATCATGAGGATAAATCTTTACCGCGGCGACGAGCATGTCCTCACCACAGGCGGTGAGGGCGGCCTCGCGGGTTTCAACCCCGGGGCCGTGGGTTTCAAGTTTGTCGCAACAGGTGGTTATGGGTATTGGTTGCGCGCGCTGGGAGGGAGGTGTGGCATGGGCCAGTATCTCCCGATTCATGTCAACCAGACAAACCTCGGCACCAAGGCTGGCCTTGACTATCTCCAGTTTCTCATTCAGGGCTGACCGGTCTTCCTTTTTCAGCAGCGGCGCAATCTGCTTAGCCAGCGCGGCTCCCCGTTCCAGCATCTGATCGCCCACTACCCTGTCAATGTAATAGGGGTAGAGAACCTGACGCAGAAGAATCGCCAACAGCCCGAAGGCGACTATCAGGCTCAGAAGGTGGGCGATCAACAGTTTGGAGAAGAGGGATTTCATATTATGGCAAGAACGAACCGGCCCCGCTGTATCCTATTTGCATTCAAAGCGATAACCCAGTCCCCATACGGTGGCGATGGAAAAAGCGGCTTTCGGCGCGGCCAGTTTTCTCCGCAGGCGTTTCACATGGACATCCACGGTTCGAACATCGGAATCACTGTCATACCCCCACACCCGCTCCAGCAGTTCCTTGCGGGAGCAGACTCTGCCCTCATGGCTGCCCAGATACCAGAGCAGCCGGAACTCCATGGGGGTGAGAGATACTTCTTCATCATTTACCAGGACGCGATGATTTGAGCGGTTGACCTCCAGGCCGGGAAAGCGAATCACCTCATCTTGTCGGCCCACCGGCTCTTTGCCGCGGCGCAGCACGGCCTTTACTCTGGCCACTAATTCCCGCGGGCTGAAGGGCTTTACCACATAATCATCCGCCCCCAATTCAAGGCCGACCACACGGTCCGCCTCTTCCCCTTTGGCCGTCAACATTATTATGGGCACATCGGAAATGCGCCGCAGGTTGCGGCAGATCTCCAGACCGTCCGTTTCGGGTAGCATGATGTCGAGGATGACTACTTCGGGAGAGTGTTGAGAAATCAGGTGAAGGGCTTCTTCACCGGTGGAGGCTTCCACAGGCATGAGCCCTTCTTTCTCCAGGTAGAGGCTTACCAGTTCGCGGACACTGGGATCATCGTCCACGACCAGGACCTTGAACTTTCGACCTTTGGGCGAGGAATCTGTCATGTTGACGAAGCGGTGACCTCCTCTTCAAGGGCTCG
>WVXJ01000107.1:28720-29989 GCA_011773575.1 Armatimonadota bacterium
GTCCGTCTGTTCGATACGGGCATCCTGGAGGTCCATCTCCTTGACAAGGTCTTCACATATCTTGTGCAAGGTGCGACAGAAATAACAGCCTTTTCCTATTATGCGAATCTGCATGAATCTCGCCTATTATAGCACAACGTGAACTTCAAGCCTGCTTCTCCTTCAGGCTGGCTAATCCCTTGTGGCGCAGCATCGGGCCCGCTTGATGAGAGGCCTGCTCAAGGTATTCCAGGGCTTTCTTCCACTCTTCCCTTTCCCAATGTTGGAGCGCATAGGTCATGCACATACAGGCGTCCTGGAAGACATCATGGAGGGTGGCCAGCGGAGGCGGGGGGATGATCTCATCCAAGCGCATAAAGAGATTGCGGAAGCGGTTCGCCGCCAGCCCCAGCCTTTCCTGGCTCTTCTCTGAGGGTGAAGGGAGTTCCGCGGAGGGCGGCCCGGCCTTCTCCACCGCGCTTGTCTCTTTCAGGTAGCGGCCCACCACAGGACCCATCTCTTTGAAGTAGGCGGCTTCTTCCCGCCGCAAGGTGAGCGCTTTGTCCGTCTCTTCGTTGAGGGCCTGCACCAGACCCTCGAGCAGTTGCGGCCACTGGGACTCGACAGGTTTGCCGGGATCCAGGATTCGTCTGGAGGCGAGCAATTCCGTCACAGAGAGAGCTCCGGCAACCTTGATGCGGCGGGATTTGAGGATCTCGCTGGCGCGGCAATGGGGAGATGAGTCGAGCGCCAGAATGCACTCATCGGAGGAGAGTTCTTCGGAATCCGCCTCCAGAATCTGCAGTTCCGGCCGGCCGTCGGTCACCTGCTGGAGTGCCTCTCTCAGCAAATCACACGATTTTCGCTTACCCGGAGCGCAGGGAACGAGTATCAATGATGTTGGCTGCATTAACCTTCTTATTCCTTCAGTAATCTGTCAACTTCCGCCAGAAACCGGCGCGCCACCGCCTGCACAACGGGATGCTCGCAGTCCACATGCTTTTCGGGAACCTCTGACACATCCGCGCCGATCTCGGCGATCACTTCCGGCATCCGCAGGATGACTGTCGCCTTGTCGCCCATCTTCTCTACCAGTTTGGCGGCGCAATCCTTTTCGCAGGATTCGATGGTGATTACCGGATAGAGTTTGATGAAATCAATGTCTTCTTGTACGCCCGCGTTCAAGGCCGGCGCGCAGCCCAGGACGGTCTGCTCCGGCCGCCAGTCTTCATGTACCACATAACAGGCCTGGCGGGCGATGATGGAGAGTTTGTCCTGAGCCAGACAGGG
>WVXJ01000107.1:29999-32537 GCA_011773575.1 Armatimonadota bacterium
GCCACTCTCAACTCTACTACAATGTGCTCAACATCTCGTCTGCGAGTATGCGGTCAACTTCTGCGGCGGCCTTTTCGGCGACAACCTCAGTCAGTTCCATTCCACGTTTTCTCAGGCCGCGGCGCTTTTCGCCTGCAAGCGGAATCTTCACTTCCCCGGCCACATCAGGAACATAGAGGCTGGCCGCGGGCTCTTTGCCCAATTCTTTGGCGAGCACAGAAGCACAGTGTGGATGACAAGCGTCCATAATGAATAACGGATGGCGCTCGAACAGGGCCATCTCATCTTCTTCCTTTACGGCCAAAGCACAGGCGGATAGCATTACCACCTGGCCCGCGCGCAGTTTCGCCAGCCAGAGACTTGCTTGTCGGCATATGGTGGAAGACAGCCGGCCGATACCATTACAGGGGAGCACCGCCACCTTGAAATCGCCTTGCCAGGATTCACTCGCCATCTTGCGCCCTCGCTTTCTAAGTGTTCACACTTTACCATTTTCGGCAAAAAATTGGCAGAAGTTTCGGTGAAGAAAGTGTGAAGAGGAGCAGTTGAGAGTCTCGAGTCAAGGGTCGAGAGTCAAACCCGCCAGCCATCGGCGGGTAAAGGTTTAGAGTTGAGGGTTGAGAGTCGAGGAGTTGGAGATATTCAACCGCAGATAAACGCAGATTGACGCAGATGAATCGTTCGGGGGATTTTTTGATCCACCCGAGCGGGGGTTATGTAGGGTCCTCGTGGCAGGAGGATACACCTCCTACCCTGCGAGTATCGCAATCCTGGCAACTTGCCGGCATTCTGATGCGATATGAGGGACACAGGTAAGTGTCGCCTGTTCCGTCAGGAGCCATGGGTTGTCCAGAAGAAAGAAATGAGAAAAACGGTTGCTATGATAGCGACCATTCGCAGAAACAAGAACAGTCTCAGCCTGGGACATTTCACGAGGCTGCTATTGAATAGAGCGAGGTAACGTGGCGTCCAAAGACTTAGCCTTACCCCAACGACACATACGAGGAAGAAAGCACAATAGGCCATGTATATTCCATACAGACCTTCCCTAGCCACAGGATTGCTCAAGATGATGGCAGCCTTCTGTCCGAGATCTGCCGAAAGCCCAACAGCCCACATTAATAGAGCCCCGTCGGCAAGCCTCCTTGCCCATTCCTTTCCGAAGATATACCCTATTCCGCCTACGCAAAAGAGCGCGCCCGAGACACCAAAGAACGCTGCACCTGCTACTTCGCCCGCATCTGAGGGAAGACCGCCCACCCAGATGAGCACGGCGGACCCCGCCAGACATGCCAGCCCTATGGAGATAAATAAGCAACCACAAACGATTAATCCATTTTTCATAGGTTGACCATGGTTGGATTGCTTCGTCTCTGTTTGCGAGTCTGGCTGATATTCATCCTTCTTGAGATTGGGCATTCCTTCTCTTCTTCAGGAGAATAGGGACAGTTACTTGTCTTGCCATGCCCGCAAGGCCAACCTTACTCTGCGGCAGGAGGCTGTCGCTCTGCCCTATGAGTTGGTCGCCATAGGAAAGCATATGAGCGCTTAGAGAAACCAGCAGTATCCCAGCGATGTGTATGCACGACGCGATCACGGCGATGAGAAATACTATCACACAGCGGATTATCCATTTGTATTCGGGACTCAAATATGACACATACACAATCCCCCAGCAGGACAGCGCCAGCCCAATGGCGGATAGCATAAGCACCCAGGGAGCCGTTTCTGCCAGGAACAAACAGTACCCAGCCAAGGCACTATCTATACTCATCCTCCGGATCTTGTATATCGCCAGCAGAAGAAAGCTCCCTAGCCCCATAAGCGTCAGAAAGATCGCGATACTAATTCCGCTGATGTACAGAACCGGGTTGATCATGTTTCCCTCCCATTAATCTTCATATCGGGGAAAACGAGGAGAGTTGTTATTCTGCCATGTTTGGCATTCGGCGGCAGGAGGCTGGAGGTTTACCCTGAGCATAGTCGAACGGGCTCCGGCTCTATGAGTTGATCGCCATAGGAAGGCATAAGAGTCTTCTTAATATTCGCGCTATGGAGCGCGTGGAAGACTCAGGAGTATCCCTTTAATCTGTATGCACGACGCAATCACGGCGATGAGAAATACTGTCACACAGAGAATTATCCATTTGTATTCGGGACTAATAGTTGACACATGCGTAAGCCCCCAGCAGGAGAGCGCCAGCCCAGTGGCGGATAGCATGAGCACAAAGGGGGCCATTGCGGCCAGGAACAAACAGCCCCAAGCCAAGCCACTTTCCATCAGACTCATACTCCGGCTCTCGTGTATCGCCAGCAGGCGAGAACTCCCTAAACTCACAAGCGTCAGCAGAACTGCGATACTGGCCCCGCTGATGTACAAAACTGATTTGACCATATATCCCTCCCCACCGATCCATACCAAGAATGTTGCGAGCTTCGCCCGAAATAGGCTTTGGCGCTTCCTGGTCAATCTCCTGCCAACCGCCTGCTGCTATTGTCCCGCCAGGCCGTAAGACTAACGCAAATCAGTGGCAGGAG
>WVXJ01000088.1 GCA_011773575.1 Armatimonadota bacterium
TTCAGTTAGCAGGGGTCGCACACTGAGGTGCGGTGTGCGTTATACGCGGAAGAAACTGCCTCTTGCCTTCCTGATGTGGCCTGTGTTTTTCTTAGGGCCGGAGTCGCTCCGGCAGTCAAGGCCGAGATTTCAATGGTGCATTTCGGTGCCCGACAGTTAGCATGGTCCCGGGCGTTGTCGGTTGTATCACTGGTGGAGCCCCTGGGTGGCTACCCCGATTAGAAGATTGTTATTGGAGACCGACCCGGGCCGGAGTGGATCCGCAATTTCGTTTCAGGAGGGCTGGTATGAGGAGAAGAGGGAGGCCGAGGCGCAAGCATCTTCAGATGGAAGTGGTCAATCCCAATGCCGCGGGGATTGACATTGGTTCGGAGGTTCACTATGTGGCGGTTCCACCCGATCGGGACCCTGAGCCGGTGCGTTCGTTTAAGTGTTTTACCGCAGATCTCCATGCGCTTGCTGACTGGTTGGATGCGTGCGGGATTGAGACGGTGGCCATGGAATCGACCAGTGTTTACTGGATTCCACTGTATCAGATTCTTGAGGCTCGTGGGTTTGAGGTCGTCCTGGTCAATGCGAGGCATGTCAAGAATGTGCCTGGACGAAAGAGCGATGTTCTGGACTGTCAGTGGCTCTGGCAGCTTCATACCTATGGGTTGCTTCGGGGATCGTTTCGACCTGAAGATCGGATCTGTGTGCTTCGTTCTTACATCCGTCAGCGGGACAATCTGATCAAGAGTGCTGGGGCCCATATCCAGCGGATGCAGAAGGCCCTGGAGCAGATGAACATTCAGCTCCACAAGGCCATCACCGATATCACTGGCGTGACGGGCATGCGGATTATCGAGGCGATTCTCGATGGAGAACGGGACCCGATCAAACTGGCGCAGCTGAGAGATTACAGGACCAGAAGCAGTGAGGAAACAATCGCCAAATCCCTTGAGGGCGACTGGCGGGAAGAGCATCTGTTTTCGCTCCGCCAGGAGTTTGAGCTCTACGGGATCTTTCGGCAAAAGATCGCTGAGTGTGACCGAAAGATCGAGGCCTGTCTTAGGAGCTTTGAGAGCAAGGTCGATCCTGACCATAAACCCCTTCCCCCATACAAACACGGAAACAAAAAGCCCCACGGAAACCAACCCGACCTCGATCTGAGAAACCCCCTTTACCGTATGATCGGTGTGGATCTTATCGCCATTGATGGCTTTGATGTGCTTACGGTTCAGACCATTATCTCTGAAGTGGGTCTCGACATGACCAAATGGCCAACGGAGAAACACTTTGCCTCCTGGTTGGGACTCTGCCCAAACAACAAAGTTACCGGGGGAAGAGTCAAAGATACCCGATCAAAAAAGGTGGTTAACCGGGCATCCTGTGCCTTTCGGATGGCCGCTCAGGCCGCCGGAAAGAGTCACTCAGCACTGGGAGGCTATTACCGGAGAATCAAAACCCG
>WVXJ01000106.1:0-15423 GCA_011773575.1 Armatimonadota bacterium
AACTCCTCGAACCAACCCAAATGAGTTTCCTTACTGAGCATTTCCTTCATGCGCCCGGTGGCCCGGTCATAAAGCGGTTGGTGGGCCTCGATGAACTCCTGGAAGTCGGTGTCTTCTACGAACTGCCTCGCCTTTTCCAGGAACTCGCGGGCTTCCTCCAGATGCCAGCGTTTATCGAGATTCTCAGGGTGAGGATCGAAGGGGATCTTCTCCTGCAGAGTGTATCCGTCAGTAAGGTGTACCGCCATTGACATGGGCGCATCGAAACTCACGCCGCGAGTTTCGCGGAGTCTGACGGCCAACTGCACCACCGGGTGTTCTTTGTAAGGCCCGAAGTGTTCGTCCACATCTGCCGTATAGGAATCAACACGGCCCTGTGCGTATTCGAAACTATCCGTCAGCCGAAAGATGATGCTCATCAACTCCACGCGGGGATCAACAGTGACTGAAATGGGAAGTTCCCCGCTCATTGATGACTTGCCCTGCGCCGATTTCAGACTCGATGCTTTGGGCTGCGCCAGCGAAGATGCCGCTACCGCCGCCACCGTAGCCACAACACATGCCAACAGAATCGCTCTTCTCATGATCTTCCTTTCTTTTTGTCAGAGTCTGTTCTATGTGCCCGATGGCATCAGGCCATAGCAAAGTCCGTCCAGTTTGAACAACTTACTGGCGACTTCGCCGCAGGCATAATGTTTCAGTTTGTGGGACAGCAGGTAACCGGCCCACATCCCAGGATGAGGCCTTCGTCAGGATTTTGCCCCATATTATATATAGAGAAACCAGCCTTTTTTCGTCTGTCTTAGCCTAAAAAAGTGGATTACGGGCTGGGCTGACTCTGGAGCAAGCGCGGATTTCGTCCGCATTCAGGGTGTCTTCGAGGCTTCGGGCTTTCTGGCGAGGTAGAAAATGCGTTCACTGAAGCGACCGGGCGGAAGCAGGGTATAGGCGTCAAAAAGGTCCACAACCTCGAAACGCGCCCGACGAAGCAGGCTTATTATGTCTTCAGCAGGATACGCACGCTGGCAGTGTACAATCCGGAACGGTTCCATACCAGGAGGCTCGAAATACATCTCGATTTCAGCTAGGCCTGCGACGGCGTCAAAGCGGCTTTTCCATTCATAGCGCATCTCTGCATTGGGGGGGCTTTTCTGGGTGAAAAGTTCGGCCTGGAAAGAATGGAGGGAGTTAAGATCAAACAGGAAGGCTGCGCCTTGCTGAAGAGAGCGCCTCACACCGCGAAATGCAGCGAGCAGTTCTTCTTCCTCTAGGATGTAGTTGAAACTGTCATAAAGGCATACGGCGAGATCGAACTTCTCTTTCAATTTCAGTTGCGCCGCATTCTGGCAGTAAAAGGGGATCTCGATGTTTGCGGAAGCGGCTTTCTTTCGCGCCACCTCCAGCATGGCCGACGAGCAGTCCACGCCGCCCACACAGTAACCTCGCTGGGCCAAAATGATAGCGACCGTACCGGTGCCACAAGCCACATCTAATACTCTTGTAGGTTTGAATCCGCGAGCCGCCATGACCTTCTCGATATAATCCACCCATTCAGAATAAGGGATAGAGGCCATGAGTTGGTCATAGAAGGGGGCGATACGGCTAAAGGGATCGTCATCAGAGACCGGAGCAGGGGAGGGGGCACGATTGATTTCTTGCCCGCTGTCATTTGGCATGTCGGCTTTCGCCCTATGCATCAAGTTTCTTTGGGCGAGGAAAGAGTGCGGCCCAACACATTGGCGAGACGCGCAACATCTGCCACCAGGGCGCGGAATCGCTCAGGCTTCAGCGCCTGGGGGCCATCCGAAAGAGCGGAGGCGGGGTCGGGATGTACCTCTACGAGCAATCCATCCGCGCCCGCAGCCACTCCCGCCATCGCAAGTGGGTTGACATAACGCCATTCTCCGGCGCAGTGGGAGGGGTCAATGATTACAGGAAGGTGACTGTGGCGCTTGATGACGGGAATTGCGCTGATGTCAAGGGTATAGCGGGTGGAATCCTCGAAGGTGGTGATGCCGCGCTCGCACAATGCGATTTGGTGATTGCCCTCCACCATGATATACTCCGCAGCCATCAGCAAGTCACGCACGCGACAGCCGGGCCCGCGCTTCAACAGGACCGGCATGTCTATCCCGCCCACCCGCTGTAGGAGCCTGAAGTTCTGCATATTTCGCGCGCCAATCTGGAGCATATCTGCGTATTTCGCCACCAGTTCGACTTCATCCACCTCCATGACCTCGGTCACAAGAGGAAGGCCGGTTTCCTCTTTCGCCTGGGCCAGTATCTCCAGCCCCTTTTCTCCCAGGCCCTGGAAACTGTACGGTGAGGTGCGGGGCTTGAACGCCCCGCCGCGGAGCATATTCGCCCCGGCGTACTTTACGATTTGCGCGATCTCCAGTGCCTGCTCGCGATCTTCCGCGCTGCAGGGCCCCGCGATTATGGTCAGCGCGGGACCTCCGATACAGACCCGCCCAATCTGAATCCTGGTTCCCTCCGGTTGACTGGCGCGAGCAACCAGTTTGTAAGGTTCAGAGATGCGGCTTACCCGCTCTACACCTGGAAGCGCGGCGAAATGATCGGCCAGTTGCGCCTTTTGCACATCCATTGCGCCCAACAGAGCGATGACTTTGCGCTCCACGCCCGGGTTCACAAAGGCGCGGAATCCTGCGCGTTCGATTTCTTCAATTACAGTCCGCACCTGAGCCGCATCGGCCCCGCGCTCCATGACAATGACCATATGGGTTTCTCCAATTTGTTATCGCCAAGATTCAACTCTGGAAATCCGGCTCTCCGGTGATGACCTCTTCTGTGGCCAGGATGGCGGCATTCGCGCGAAGCGCCAGTGCTATGGCATCTCCGTGGCTGGCTTCGATCATATAAGAACCGGAAGGAGTGCGTACCGAAACTCGTGCCCTCCATCGCTTGCCCGCAGGCTCGATAAGCACATGTTCTACTTCTGCCTTGAGCTGAGTCAGAACACTGAGAATCAGATCATGGGTGATGGGCCTTTTGATCAACTCATTTTCCAGCGCCAGTTTTATGCCGAGCGCTTCGCAAGGCCCTATGGGGAGATGAAAGCGCCGCTGCAGGTCGTCCTGCAGGAGCAAAGCGTGCGTGGCAACTGTTTCCCCGCGCCGTTGGAGGTCACTGGATAGCCCTATCACTGTGACCGACCTCATGGGGACGGTAGCCATATTCTCTATCCGTACACTGGTTTAGAGTGTGAGAGCCGGCAGCGCGTCAAGTTCTCTCCCGCTCAGGAACGCAATTCCTTTTCCACCCACTTCAAGAACTCCTTGTTTGAGGAGGTCTTGTTGATGCCGGTGAGGAGAAGCTCGGTTGCTTGGCCTCCCTCCAGGTGGTTGAGGACTTTGCGAATCTGCCAAACCCGCTGGAGTTCCTCTTTCGTGAATAGCAGTTCCTGATGGCGGGTGCCGGAGCGTTGGACGGCAATCGCGGGGAAAATACCGCGATCGGCGAGGCTGCGGTCCAACACAAGTTCCATGTTGCCGGTGGCCTTGAACTCCTCGAAGATCATGTCATCCATGCGGCTTCCGGTGTCCACCAGCGCGGTGGCTATGACGGTGAGGCTTCCGCCCTCTTCGATGTTGCGGGCGGAGGCGAAGAATCGCTTGGGTCTTATCAGCGCGCTTGGATCAAGGCCGCCTGAGAGAGTTCGGCCGCTGGGGGCTACAGTAAGGTTCGATGCCCTTCCCAGCCGGGTGAGGCTGTCCAGCAGGATGACCACATCTTTTCCGCGCTCCACCAGTCGCTTCGCCCTTTCCAAGACGATCTCTTGGATGCGAAGGTGGTTTTCGGGAGTTTCATCAAAGGTGGAGGCTACCACCTCTCCTTTCACTGAACGGCGTATATCGGTTACCTCTTCAGGGCGCTCGTCAATCAAGAGTACGATCAGCACCACCTCGGGGTGATTGGTGGTCACGGAATTGGCGATCTGCTTGAGGAGGGTGGTTTTGCCCGCCTTCGGCGGAGAGACTATCATTCCGCGCTGACCCATGCCGATGGGGGCGATAATGTCAATGAAGCGGCCGGAGATGTTCTTCGCAGTGGTCTCCATGCGGAGCCGCTTCGTGGGATAGATGGGAGTCAGGTCATCGAAATGGACGCGGTTACGAGATGTGTCCGGTGAATCACCATTGACAGCTTCCACGCGGAGGAGGCTGAGGTAGCGTTCCGGCGTGCCTTCTTTGGGAGGGCGCACATACCCAAGCACGGCATCACCGGTTTTCAGCGCGAAGCGCTTTATCTGGGATTGAGAGACATAGATATCCTTATGCTTGGGGGCATAGTTCATCCCCACACGCAGGAATCCCCATCCATCGGAAAGGATCTCCAGTACCCCTTCGGACACCATCTGGCCTTCTTGCTCTCCACGGGCTTGGAGAATCTTGATGGCCAAATCGTGTTTGTCGAGGTTGTCTGCATCGGCCACCTCGAACTCTTTGGCTACCTCCTGAAGTTCTTCAACAGTCTTGGCTTCCAGTTCCGCTAGCTCTATAGGCACACTCATAGCCTCCTGGCCCGCCTGAGGCGGGTCCTTAAGGAATCGTTGGGAGCATCGAATTACTCCCGCATAATCGAGCTATCACACATGACATATCGCATACAAACATTGCAGAATGAACGGCCGGAAAAATGAATTTGGAGAAATCTTCGCTCGGCCGACTATTTGCGTGTTTCTTTGGATCGGCCGGGGCCTCTTCAGACAGTCCCGGTATCGGAGTACTCCCGCTGTCCCAATCAGATCTCGCTTATGTAATCCACAAGGGAGTGCTTGCGCTTCGGAAGGATGTGGGAATTCTATCTTACCAAAGGTTCTCACCCGGGTGGGTGTTTTGTGGCCCTCAAAATACAACCAGATCACTCAGGCAATTTCGGTCGCAAGGAAAACAGAGAGGAGCTCGCACTGCCGATTAGCCTTGATACTGATACTTAGCCGGCGTCATTATACCATAAATCCTCCTGAATATAAACAAGTCTGGATACAACTCTGGGAGTCTCTATGAACATAAACCCTGGTTCTATCGAATTTGGGGATCAACCGGCTTACCGTTGCGGCGCACCTCGAAGTGCAGATGCGGACCGGTGGAAATACCGGTAGAACCAACACGCCCTATTACCTGGCCCTGCTTAACCCGTTCGCCGACAGACACGGCGAGGCTGGAGCAATGGGCGTAGAGGGTGGCCAGTCCGCCGCCGTGGTCAATGAGTATACATTTGCCATAGCCTCCCCATCGCTTTGCATGAATGACTAGTCCTGCGGCGGCTGCGCGTATCCGAGTACGATGGGGGGCGGCGATGTCCACCCCGGTGTGCATCTTACGAACTTTGAAGATGGGATGAGTCCGGTATCCGAAACCGGAACTGATGCGCCCTTCAACAGGTTGCTTGAACTTGCCTGTGAAGGGTTGGGAGAGCCGCTCTCTGCCCGTTTTCGTCGTTTGGAGTCTCTGCAGCAGGGCTTCCACCTCTCTGGAGTTCTGCTCCAGTTCAGCCAAAGCCCGCTCCCATACTACCCGTTGCTGGTAGATACGCTGCTTCAGGTAAGCGGTGTCTTTACGTTCTTTAACCGCTCGAGCATGATTCTCAGCTGCGTTTTCCTTGAGGGATTCAATGTACTCCAGGTGTTCGGCTGCTCTATTGGCGGCAATAGCCCTTTGTCGACAGGCTTCCTCATACTCCGCCAGCAGGACCGCATCTTGGGCCATGAACTGATCCAGCAGATAGAGCCTATTTTGGAGGTCAGTGTAACTGCTGGCTTGAAAGAGTATCTCCAGCAGACCTACTTCACCTCGCTGATAGATGAGTTCCAGCCTCTCCCCAAGCGACTCTTCATGCTGCTCGAGCCTGGATTCACTGTCTGCGAGAGACCGCCGTGCCTCCCTTAAATCCTTTCGCCCTGCTGTCAACCGCTGAGAGATATTCGATAGCAGGCGGCGTGTCTTCTTGTATTTCTTTGCCGCTGTGGAGGCTTGAGCATCAATGGCGCGCTGCTTCTTCTTTACAATCCTCAGCTCGCTCTGGATGGAAGCCTTCTTTCGGGCCATTACATCCAGCTGCTGCTGAAGGTCACTCTGGTCGGGAGTGTCATCTCGCGCGCCTTGCCCGGCCGGCGCAGTCCACACCAGAATGGCTAATACGGGGACCAGAAATCTTCGCATAGTCAGCAATGGACCATTAAGAGTTTACACACGCAAATCGCAACAGGGAAAGCTCTTCTCGTGTGCCAGGTGTCCGTGGACTCTGCGTTGATAAGGCAGAGAGGGACTGATTTGTCCATGGATTATACCACATGGCTGGGGAAAAGTCTTCTCTTGCAGAAACTCTTGTTTCCGTCCTGCGGCCTGCCAAAATCAGTCAATTTCGCCCTCTCGCAAGCAAGCCCGCAGCCTCCTTCGCCTCACCTTGAACCAATTGTCCATTCTCAGCGTGCGAGAGCTGCTGCCAGCGGGGTCGGAATGCGAGCCGCGTCGCCCACTCGTTCTCTCTCAGCCGCCCAAAGATACAAACAGGTGTAGTATGAGGTGCGGACGAACTCCGTGAAGCAGATGGTTGCTATGAAAAACAAGCCTCCGATTGCAAGTGTAGCAATAAGCAGAGCCCCATGCCCAGCAACTGAGAGAAAGGCGCCGATGCCGCCGAAGATGAGTATCACCAAAAAGATCATTGCGCCGTTGACAATGCTTATACCAATCTCGCCCACAGCAATGGGAACGAAATTGCCGGAATGAAGATTCTTCGCCCTGTCTAGAGCCCCGCCGAAGGATATATCTTCAAGGATGATGATGGGAACCAGCAGGTAGGTTGCCACCATCCATGTGCGTTCTATTGCCCAACCCGCGGCTTTGCCGGCCAGCCCGCCGCGGCGACGCAGCGCCCTAGCAATTGAGGTGACAATCAGAGTGGCCACAGCCAGATAGATAAGCGCGAGAGCATTCTTCAAGGCATCGGCAAAGGCCTCTCCAAGTTTCGCGTCACGGCCGCGCAAGCGGGAATTCACCAAGTTCACCGTCATCCCCATGAAGAAGTAAGTGACGAGATAACAGACGAAACCCAAGCCGGCAAACAACAGGAACCTGGGAATATCGGGGCCGTACGCCTGATTCCCTTCGAAGAGTTCTTGCAGATGACCCGTATAATGAGCCACCAGAAGGAACGCTGCAACAATCGCTCCATTTGTAAGGAAGGCGAAGAGAGAAGGCAATAGCATATCCTTGTCGCGGAAGGCAATGCGCATGCTCTGGCCGATGAAAGTGAAGGCCCGGCTCACACTGGTGAAGAAGTCGGTGGAATATGAAGCGCGCTGCATAAAGACTTCGGGCGCGCGGCTGAAGGTGTCGAGATCCGCCGAGTAGGGCAGGGGAGGCTTCGAAGGCGCCTGTGGCTGAGGAGAAGTGTACTGCTCGGGAGCGCAGGTCACACAGAGGCCGCCGGCCGCGGGCAGACACTCAGCGCAGAGCATCTTTCGGCAGTTGGGACATCGGCCGACAATACCCTGATGGTTGCAGATGGCGCACTTCTGCTCCGCCCTGTGTTTGCAGCGGGGACATTCGTCTTCAAAGGACTGCAGCACATAACCGCATCTGTCGCATTTCATGTCTGCTCTCAGGGAGTAGATTTCCGCACTGCTTTGCTGCAATCCTTCTTTCAGGCAAAGCACTCGCGCATCGAATTTCGCTGCAAAAAAGAGGAATCCCATCACAGCGGCTTGAAAGAAAGCAGGGGGCGGCTGACGCCCCGGACAACAGTCAATCGGAACCGAAAAGGGGAGATTCAGGATGGCAAAGAGAGTCAATATCGGCATGGTGGGTTACAAGTTCATGGGCAGAACCCATAGTAATGCCTATCGGCAAGTTTGCAGATTCTTCGACTGTCCGGTGGAGCCGGTGATGAAGGCGGTGTGCGGCCGCAACCGCGCAGGGGTGACTCAGGCCGCCGAACAGTTGGGATGGGAAAGCGTGGAGACGAATTGGCGCAAACTGGTCGCGCGCCCGGATATTGATGTCATAGACATCTCCACGGGCAATAACACTCACGCGCCCATCGCCATCGCCGCCGCCAAAGCCGGCAAGCATATCTTCTGCGAGAAGCCTCTGGCGATGAATGTGGCCGAAGCGAAGAAGATGGTCGCCGCGGTGGAGAAGGCCGGGGTCAAACACATGATCAATTTCAACTATCGCGGGGTCCCCGCGGTGGTGCTGGCCAAGCAGATGATTGCCGAGGGCCGGCTGGGACAAATCTATCACTGGCGGGGAACCTACCTGCAGGACTGGATCGTTGACCCTGAATTCCCGCTCGTGTGGAGACTGGAAAAACGGCTTGCCGGAGCCGGAGCGCTGGGTGACATCGGCGCCCACAGCATTGATTTGGCCCGTTACCTGGTGGGGGAGATAACCGAAGTTGTCGCCGATATGAAGACCTTTATCGAGAAGCGGCCCAAGCTGGCCGATGCTGCGGGAGGATTGGCCGCGGCGAAACGCTCCAAGGCGAAAGGCCGGGTGACGGTGGATGATGCCGCCATCTTTCTGACTCGCTTTGACAATGGAGCCATGGGTACATTCGAGGCCTCCAGGTTTGCTCCGGGCCGCAGGAACTATAATACATTTGAAATCAGCGGCTCCAAGGGCAGCCTTCGCTTCTGCTTCGAGCAGATGAATGAATTGGAATATTTCGACAACACCGCCCCCGCGGAGGTGCAGGGATTCACCAAGATACTGGTGACCGATGGAACCGTGCACCCCTATTTCGGGGCCTGGTGGCCGGGCGGCCATATCATCGGCTATGAGCATACTTTCGTGCACATGGTGTATGAGTTCCTTAAGGCTTTGCGCGGCAGGAAGAACCCGAAACCGGATTTCTATGACGGGCTGCGCAACCAGATAGTATTGGAGGCCGTGGAGAAATCCGCAAAGAGCCGCCGCTGGGTAAAGATTTCCATCGGCTGATAGGGTCCTGTTACCCCATCAGCACTACTGGAGACAACACAGGAGGAGAAGATGAAAGTCGGAGTATTCACTGTCCTATTCGGCCAGTGGCCTTTGGAAAAGGCGCTGGATTATATCGCCGAAGCCGGAGCAGAGGCGGTGGAAATCGGCACCGGCAATTATCCTGGAGGCGCGCACTGCAATCCAAAGGCACTTCTCGCCAGCGCGGCCAAGCGCAAGAAGTTCATGAAAGCGATTGAGAACCGGGGGCTCACACTTTCCGCGCTCTCTTGCCATGGCAACCCGTTGCACCCCAGTAGCCGTATCGCCGCCGCCCATCATAAGACCCAGAGAGATACCATACTGCTGGCCGAGAAACTGGGAATAGACCGGGTGGTCACATTCTCCGGCTGCCCGGGTGACAGCGAGAGAGCGAAACACCCCAACTGGGTGACCTGCCCCTGGCCCGATGATTTCAGTGAGATCATAAAGTGGCAGTGGGAGAAGAAGGTCATCCCCTATTGGAAAGCGGAAGGCAAGTTTGCGAAGACACACAAGGTCAGATTATGCTTCGAGATGCACCCGGGCTTTGTGGTGTATAATACGGAAACAATGCTCAGGCTGCGTGAAGCCTGCGGAGAGAACATCGGAGCGAACTTCGATCCCAGCCATCTTTTCTGGCAGGGGATGGATCCGATAGTCTCCATCCGCGCGTTAGGTGACGCGATTTTCCATTTCCACGCCAAGGACTCCAAGGTCTATGAGTCCAGCAGCCTTCTCAATGGAGTGTTGGATACGAAGCATTATGGGGATGAGATTAACCGCTCTTGGATCTTCCGCACCGTGGGCTACGGTCACGGTCAGGATGTGTGGAAAGACATCATTTCCACTTTGCGGATGGTGGGATATGATGATGTTCTCTCCATCGAACACGAGGATTCCTTGATGAGCGTGGAGGAGGGATTCCGCAAAGCGGTGGCCTTCCTGAAGGAGGTATTGATTGCCGAAGAGACTGGAGAGATGTGGTGGGCTTAGACCGGCTCTTTGGCAGCAGTGCCGCCCAGCACGACCTACCTGCAAGATAGACAGGGAAGCACATAGCCGGAGGAGGTTCTAAGAACTAATGGCCCAGGTAAAAGTAAGCCGAATAAACAAGTACTTCAAGAACATATGCGCGGTGGGTGATGTGAGCCTGGAGGCGCAAGATGGAGAGTTCCTCATACTCGTGGGGCCTTCCGGCTGTGGCAAGACCACACTTCTGCGCATCATCGCGGGATTGGAAGAGCCGGATTCGGGAGAGATCTGGGTCGGAGACAAACTTGTAAATGACATCTCTCCTCGGGATAGGGATGTGGCCATGGTTTTTCAGAACTATGCGCTCTATCCCCATATGAGCGTTTTTGACAACATGGCCTTCGGCCTGAAGATGCGAAAAGTGGCGAAAACCGAGATCCAGAGCCGGGTGAAAGAGACGGCGCAGCTGCTGGGCCTTCAAAGCCTTCTGGGCCGACGCCCGAAACAATTGTCTGGAGGGCAGCGACAGCGGGTTGCACTGGGGCGCGCAATCGTGCGCAATGCACAGGTCTTTCTCATGGACGAGCCTCTCTCGAACTTGGATGCGAAGTTGCGTGTGCAGACCCGCGCTGAACTCATTAAACTCCACCGGCGGCTCGGTGTAACCACCATCTACGTGACTCATGATCAGACCGAGGCGATGACTATGGGAGAACGCATCGCTGTACTGAAAGACGGTCTCCTGCAGCAGGTTGATGATCCCATCACCCTCTACCGACATCCTGTCAACCAGTTCGTAGCAGGATTCATCGGTAGCCCTACCATGAACTTTCTGCCCGTGGTAGTGCAGAATCGGGATGGCGGAGTGTATATCGAAGGAAAAGGGATCAACCTGCGACTGCCGGAGGAATTCGCCTCCAAGGTGAAACATCTGGAGGGCAAGCCGTCCGCATTCGGCATCCGCCCACAGGACTTGTATCACCATGCCCGCAGCCCCATCTCGGCGGCGGCAGATAATTCTGCCCGCTTAATGGTAGATGTGGTGGAGCCCACCGGTGATGATATGCATGTCTATCTACTGGCGGAAGACACACCGATTGTGGCGAATCTCCCTGCAGAGGCATCTGTCGAAGTGGGACAGCCATTGGAAGTGGTCTTTGATATGGAAAAGTCTCACCTCTTTGAGCCTGACACCGAGAAGACTATCTTCTAGCGCGGAAAGCGACGAATGATGAAACGCGATTCAGCGGAACTTGATGATCTGAGAATAATCACAGGCAGTGCGAACCCGGCGCTGGCGGCAGATATTGCCAGCCGCCTGCAAGTCGGCCTCACTTCTTTGCACATCTCTCGTTTCGCGGATCAGGAAATTCACGTATTGATCAACGAGAGTGTCAGGGGTGATGACGTCTTCGTAATTCAACCGACCTGTACGCCGGCGAGCGAAAATCTGATGGAGTTACTAATCATCCTGGACGCGCTCAAACGCGCCTCTCCGGAACGGGTTACCGCGGTGATTCCCTATTACGGATATGCCCGCCAGGAGAGAAAGGAGAAGCCGAGAGAGCCAATAACCGCCAAGCTCGTTGCGGATCTGCTTGGCGTGGCCGGGATTGATCGTGTGCTTACAGTGGATTTGCACGTGCAGTCCATCCAGGGATTTTTCAACTGCCCGGTGGATCATCTACTGGCAGGACCGCTCTTCGCCGACCACTTTCTGGAAAGAGGTCTGGGAGGCAAGGACGTCGTTGTGGTCTCTCCCGATGTAGGAGGGGTGGGAAGCGCGAGAGCCTTTGCCGACAGGTTGCATTCACCTCTGGCAATCATCGCCAAGCGCCGTCCTGAGGTAGACAAAGTGGCGGTGATGGAGGTAATTGGGGAATTGGAGCGAGATTGTGCCATCATGATAGACGACATGATAACCACCGGAGCCTCTGTGATGATGGCAGCCCAGGCGCTGGCAGAGCGCGGAGTGAAGGATATATATGTTTGTGCCACCCACCCGGTTCTCTCCGAAAACGCTTGCCAGAGGCTGGAGGATGCTCCGATCAAGGAAATGGTGGTTACAGATACCATCCCGATTCCGGCAGAGAAGCATACCCCCAAGCTCAAGGTGATCTCTATCGCCCCGCTGCTGGCGGAGGCGATTCGCCGCGTCCACTCCGATACCAGTGTCTCCGCTCTCTTTGAGCCCTCTTGGGACAAGCAGGAGTAGAAGCGCTCTCCTCCCGGGTGTTCCGGCGTGATGCTACCGCAGACCCTTGCCTTTAGCAGCAGAATCTGCTATTCTACAGACAGTCGGGGGAAGCAAAATGGGGGGTCCCGAAATGGATATCTATCGCCGTATAGGCGAGCGTATTCGCCACGCGCGCTCACGAGCAGGGCTTACCCAACCGCAGCTTGCTCGTCTCCTCAACGTCAGCAAAGGCATCATTTCTCGCTGGGAAACCGGACTTGCGCGTCCGAGCCTTGATCGCCTGGAACCTCTTGCCCGCAGACTTGAAATCTCGCTGGAGGCTATGCTTGGGTTTACCGGCGTCGAAGAGACTGGCGGTTATCCCGTACGAGGTGTGCCCGTTTGGGAGATGGCTTCGGAGATCATCCCGGACTTCAAGCCCACTTCGTGCATCGGCGCGACCTTTGTCAGCGAAGAGGAAGCTCTTGCCGTGCAGGCAGCGCTACTCATACCGAGTGATTGCTTCTGCCCCTACTTCTTCACCGGAGATGTAGTAGGAGTGCAAACGGCGGGACGTGCAAAGCTGGGCGAAATTGTGTTTATCCGCAAGAACAAGAAAGTGGCGTTGTACTGTTATGGAGGAAGGAAGAAGGGCGACATACTGCTGCCCATGGGGGTTTCACAGAGAGTAGAGACTGTTGCGCGTATTGACCTGGTGGGGATCTTTCGCTGGCTGCATCGGCCGGGGAAAGTCATCTCTCGCGGCTAGACGTGTTCGCCTTATGGCTTGGGCAGATAGAAACAGATAACCTCCAATTCTTTCATCAAGTCCACGTTCCTAATCGTAGTACCTTGAGGGCTGACTATTCTCGTGGGGGAGAAATTCAGGATTGAGCGAATCCCCCCTTGAGCCATCAGTTCGGCCACTCCCTGAGCGGCTTCTGCAGGAGTGGTAATGATTCCTATCTCCACACCTTGTTCCTGCGTTATTCTGGGCAACTCCCGCACATCTTTTATCTCCACATCCCACAGAGGTCGGCCGATCTTGGAGAGGTTGTTATCGAAGGCCGCTACAAGGGAAAAGATACTGCTGCGAAGCCCCTGATAGCCAGCGAGTGCAGCGCCGAGATTTCCCGCTCCCACGATGACCACTTTGCGAGGCCGATCCAACTGCATGATATGGGAAAGCCGGGTCAGCAGTGGTTCGACGGCATACCCCAAGCCGGGCTTGCCGAATTCTCCAAAATAGGAAAGGTCTTTGCGTACCTGACCGGCAGTGATGCCGGTCCTCTCCTGGATACCGGCCGAAGAGATGGTATCGAGTCCTTCCGCGTGAACCTGTCTAAGGCAGCGCAGGTATATGGACAATCTCAGCACTGTGGGCTCGGGCGCCCGCCCGGTTGGCACCTTATGCCTCCCTCTCTGTGAGCTTGTGCTTTCTTTCACAATCTCCAGAATTATACGGGCTGATGGCTGCCAGGTCAACAGGTTGAAGCCGAAGTGTTCGCCTGTTATAATCCCCTGCAGATTTCATCCCAGGAGGCCTGACTAGTGAAGATTGCGGAGATTACGGCGCGAGAAATACTTGATTCCCGCGGCCACCCCACCATAGAAACAGATGTAATCCTGGAGAATGGAGCCGTGGGCCGGGCGGCGGTTCCCTCTGGTGCTTCCACCGGCGCACATGAGGCTTTGGAGCTCCGGGACGGTGACGCAAAGCGCTATAGCAGTAAGGGCGTAAAGAAGGCTGTCCAGAATGTTACTGAGACCATTGCCCCGCGACTTGTGGGGATGGATGCCGCCGCTCAGAAGAAGATTGACACACTCCTGCTCTCTCTCGACGGGACTCCCAATAAGTCCAAACTCGGCGCAAATGCAATACTTGGAGTGAGTCTGGCGGTGGCGAAGGCGGCCGCGGTTGCTCAAGGTAAACGGCTATTTGCATATCTGGGCGGAGAAGAGGCGAGAGTTCTACCGGTTCCCATGATGAATATCGTGAATGGCGGCGAACATGCGGACAATAACCTGGACATTCAGGAGTTCATGATCGTGCCAATAGGCGGGGCAAGTTACTCGGAGGCCCTGCGGACAGGGGTTGAGACCTTCCATGCTCTCAAGAAAGTGCTGCAGAAGCGCAGCCTGAACACCGGAGTGGGTGATGAAGGCGGGTTCGCCCCCATGCTGAACTCGAACGAAGAAGCCCTGGAGATGATTGTCGAGGCCATCGCCGCGGCCGGCTATGGGGCCGGCAAGGATGTGGCAATTGCGCTGGACGCCGCCGCCAGTGAGTTCTGCGAGAACGGCAGATACCTTCTGCGCGGTGAGGGCAGGGAGTTCGATGCTGATGGGATGATCGAATATTACAGCGGACTGGCGGGGAAATACCCTATCATCTCCATTGAAGACGGCCTGTCGGAAGACGATTGGGAAGGTTGGGAGCGGCTGACGAAAGCCTTGGGAGGCCGGCTCCAACTGGTAGGGGATGATCTCTTTGTAACCAATCCGGAGAGGCTGAAGCGAGGTATTGAGCAGAAGGTGGCAAACAGCATCCTCATCAAGGTCAACCAGATTGGCTCCCTCGGTGAAACCCTGGAGACGATCGAGATGGCCGGAAAGGCTGGTTACACGACGGTCATCTCACATCGGTCCGGAGAGACCGAAGACAGCACGATTTCGGATTTGGCCGTGGCTACCAATGCCGGGCAGATCAAGACCGGCGCTCCTTGTCGAGGAGAGCGCACCGCCAAATACAACCAACTCTTGCGCATAGAAGAAGAACTCGGCGAGGCCGCGCGCTTCGGCGGCAGAGAGGTCTTTCGCCACTTGCGCTGACTTGCAGCCGCGGTTCCCGGCGTAAGCGAGGTTCTTCTTTCCGTAACATATTCTTCATTCATTTCGGCTAGTCTTGAAGGCGAGAGGAACCCGATACCATCCAGCGCAATTCGGAGGAGGTAAAGGAGAATGAGGTTCATCCTGAAGATGACCGGTATCATATTACTGCTCGGCGTGATGTTGCTGTCGATAACCGCCGGCTGCGGAGAAAAGACCGGACAGGCAACCGGCCCGACCACGACCGGACCGAGTGGCGCCGTGAAAGAGATACGCGTGTTGGTTCCCTGTGGTCAGATGGGGCCTTTCTACGACATTAAGCCGCTCTTCGAAAAGGCCAACCCGGACGTCAAGATAGATGAGAGTGTGGAAAATATTGACGTAATCACCAACAAGATCTTGGACGGTATTGAAAAGGCCGAAGTCTTCATGTCCATGGGAGATAGAGAAGTCACCATG
>WVXJ01000106.1:15443-19733 GCA_011773575.1 Armatimonadota bacterium
AATAAGGAAAATCCTGCCATTAAGCACCTCAAGGAGATCACCGGACCTGCTGTGAAGACTTTCGTGATGGTTGATCCGGACACCAGTTCTGTCGGATACCATGCGCGTGAGGCGCTCAGCGCGCTGGGCATCTGGGAAGAGGTAATGAAAAAGACCACCATTCCCAAGCAGCCCTCGCTCGTGGGGGTGAGTGTGGCGAAGGGCGACGCCCAGGCTGGAATTGCCTACTATCCCTGCATGACCGAGACACATCAGCCCGGCGCCGGCCCCGCTCCCAAGAAGAAAGTTGTTGTGGCGGAGTTCGTCCCCGAGGAACTATACACACGCTTCGCCTGCACGGCCGCGGTTGTCAAAGGCGCAAAGAATCCCGAAGAGGGGAAGAAGTTCATCGCCTTTCTTCAGACACCGGAGGCACAGGCGATATTCGCCAAATGGAATTTCGTTGATCCGGAGAAACAAGCGAAGGCAGAATAGACTTGCCGTTCTCGCAGCACAGCGTGCTTGTCACTTAATGAACCAGCAAGTCTGATACAGGCAATTGGGGAGAGCAAGGATTGCCGAAGGCCGGTCGCCTATTCGTGGTGGGGACACCGCTGGGTAATCTTGAGGACATCAGCCTGCGCGCTTTGCGCATCCTCAAGGAAGTTGACCTGATTGCCGCGGAGGACACTCGCGTCTGCCGCAAGATCCTTTCACACTATTCCATCTCCACGCCGGTCACTTCATTTCACGAGCACAGCCGCCCCGCCAAACTCCGGAGCATCATTTCTCGACTCGGTGCCGGCGAGAAGGTCGCTCTGGTTTCAAATGCGGGAATGCCCGGCATTTCCGACCCGGGAGAGAAGCTGGTGTCGGAATGTATTGCTCAAGAGATAGATGTCGTGGCCGTACCCGGTCCCACTGCGGTGATTACGGCCCTGGCGATTTCCGGGCTGCCGACCGACGGATTTCTTTTCACGGGATTCCTTCCTCGACGCGGCAAAGAACGCAGCCGCGCTCTGAAAGAACTCGCCGGCCAGCCGCGGACGATGATCCTCTTCGAATCACCGCGTCGGCTTTCGCGAACCTTGAGCGACCTGCGGGAATGTCTTGGCAATCGCCGCGCCGCGGCCGCCAGGGAATTGACGAAAAAGTTCGAGCAGGTGATACGGGGGCGGTTGGAGGAGATTGCCGAGCATTTCTCGATTCATCCCCCGCGCGGTGAAATCACGCTGGTAGTGGAAGGGGCTGGCAAAGAGACCGCAGAAGAGAAGCGCGCGCGAAGAAGTCAGATAGATGCCTCCATTTTGAAACAGGCGAAAACGCACATGAAACAGGGCCTCTCCGCGAAAGAGGCGGCCAGAGAAATCGCCGCGGCGACCGGAGTCTCGCGGCGGCTGCTATATAATGCTCTTCAGAAACCATCTTCATGATCTAAGCAACGTTCTGTTTCTTGCATCGTCCAAATCTGAGAACCGCAAGTGTGGCCTTCCGAGCTCTCAAGCCTGCCTGGGCAGGGAAGTTTCATACCCTGGTAATAGAATCTTCATAGAGGGCCGGGATAATAGTTTTAGTTTTCACAAAAAGGATAGAAATGGCGGTGGAAGAGGCTGAAATAGTCCAAAGTTCATTTGGAGACCGCTTGAAAGGATTACTGCTAAACTGGCGGGTCTGGGTCTTGACCGCAGGAATAGTCCTGCTGGTCGGCTTCGTTGCCTTCATGGGAAAAGTGAAGGCCGGCGGCACGCTGGGGGATGCAGTTGACCTTTTCGAGTGCTGTATTCTGACCTGGAAGGCGGTGGTAATAGTATTCCCGGCCTTCCTGGCTGCGGGCGCAATAGTAACCTTCATTCCTGACACTGCAGTAATGCGTTATCTCGGTCATCGTGCAGCAAAATGGAAATCCTACAGTATCGGCTCTGTCACTGGCGTATTGTTGAGCGTATGCTCATGTAATGTGGTGCCGATTTTCATAGGTATTCTGCGCAGAGGAGCGGGTATCGGACCCGCCTACACTTTCGTCTATGCGGCCCCTGCAATAAACATCATCACTATGATCATGATCCTGCAGGTAATCGGCCCCTATATGGCGTTAATCAGGGCAATTGCAGTGCCGGTGATCGCCGTCATAGTGGGATTGCTGATGGCATTTCTTTTCAGGCGGGAAGAGGCACAGCGCCGGCAGGAAACGGAGAAGACGGCGGCTCCTGCGCTTGAAAGCCTCCCAGGTCAATCCGGACCCTCGGCCGGGCGCGCTATATTCTTGGTTGCACTGGTGCTTTCCGTACTCGTCTTCGGAGCTTGGGATGGTATGGGTACATGGGTAAGAGACAACCTCGCCGCATCTGTCCTGTCGGCGGCCGTTCTGTCGAGCATAGATTGGGGCCTTGCGGGTATCATGCTGCGGATACTGGGCGCGCTGGGGATAATGGCGCTTTCCGGGTTTCTCGCCGTCCGCTGGTACAGCCGGGAGGAGGCCGTGGAATGGATGCGCCAGACCGGCATACTGCTCAAGACAGTACTGCCTATCTTCATACCAGCGGTATTGGTCATCGCCGTAGTCGTAAATCATATCCCGATACAATGGCTCCACAGAACCGCGGCAAATCCCGATGCCTTCGTATTCGGTCACCCCAATGGCAATCGTTTTCCNNGAGGTTGCCTTTGTTAAAGGCATGCTGAAAAATGACCTGGCTCTCGGACCTGCTATGGCGATACTGCTGACCGGACCGGGATTGAGTTTGCCGGGCCTCTTGCTTCTCAACAAGATCGTCGGATTCCGGAAGACCCTGGTCTACTTCGTCATCATGGTGTCTCTCGTCGCCTTGATCGCATACGCCTTTGGAGTGAAACTGGGCCCCTATGAGTGTGTCTGCCGTCAATTGGAGCCCACCTTCTGAGAACTTCAGCAAAGGCTCTCGCAGCATCCTCCTGAGTAATTGACGAGGGCGCGCCCACCTAGTAGAATGGTGCATCTTCCTGGAGAGTGCTCCCATGATCTTTCGACAGAGTGATTTCCTCCAGAGCCGGTGTCCTCTGCTTGTCGTGTGCGCAGTTGCCGCGGTCATCCTGCTTGCCGCAGGAGGGTGCAAACAGGAACTACAGGCTCCTCCCAAGTTCCTCTTCAGTATTGAGTCTTCTGACGAATTTGCGCTCGATTCACCGGAGGGGATAAGTATCTCCACCCAAGGCGAGATTATCATTGCCGATACCGGACAAGATCGTATCTTGAAGATGGTTTCGGAAAAAGGAGGCAACAAGCCCAGGATCGAGCAGATATGGGGGGGATTTGGTACAGACCCCGGTCAATTGTCTGCGCCCAGCGATGTCGCCGTTGATCCCCAGGGCAACATATATGTCTCAGACACCTGGAACCACCGCGTGCAGAGTTTTTCGCCGGAGGGCCGCTTATTGAAACAATGGGGAAAGAAGGCGAATGTCTGGGACCCGAAAGATGATGAACTCTTCTATCCCAAAGGAATAACGATTGATTCCGATATGAACATCTATGTGGTGGACACTCCCGATCATCGCATCGTGAAGTACTTGTCGCAAGGGGGGAAGGCGCAGGTTCTTGGCGAAGAAGGAAAGACTTCCGGCCGCTTCCATTCCCCATTGGATGTGGCGGCAGGGCCCAGCGAGAATCTGTATGTGTCCGATACCGGAAACAATCGCGTACAGGAACTCGATTTGAATGGAGATTACCGCAACAAATGGGGCACCGAGGGGAGCGAACCCGGCCAGTTCAAGCGGCCCTCAGGGGTGGCTGCAGATGCCGAAGCCCGGGTGTATGTGGTGGATTCGGGCAACCATCGCGTACAAGTATTTGACGCTTCAGGTGACCTGATAACAATGTTCGGCAAGCGCGGCAATGGGCCGGGCGAATTTGAATCTCCGGAGAGCATCGCCGTCGGACCGGAAGGTAAGATTTGCGTTCTCGACTGGGGCAATAACCGTATCCAGGTTTTTCAGTTCTAGCCTCTCTTCTGCTATCTCAATCATGAGATTTCTTCTACTGGGCAGTTCAGCCGCGGAGGGATATCCGGGCCTTTTTTGCGACTGCGAGCAGTGCCGCCAGGCGCGCGCCGCGGGTGGCCGGAATCTTCGTCTGCGGACCAGCGCGCTGATTAATGATGACTTGCTCATTGACCCGGGTCCGGATCTGCTCGCCTCCATTCAGCGCCACCGGCTCTGTCTCGCGGAACTCCGCTTCACGCTGATTACCCATTTCCACGAAGACCACTGGCTGTTGGACAATCTTCTCTACCATCACCAATGGTTCCGCGGTGTCGAAGTGCCCACTCTGCATCT
>WVXJ01000106.1:19758-20328 GCA_011773575.1 Armatimonadota bacterium
AGCCTCTGGAGAAATTTGCCGCAGGAGCCTATCAGGTGCAGGCCTTCCCGGCGGCACATTCTCCCCAGACCGATCCCATAATCTACGGAATCGCTCAGGAATCGAGGCGACTCCTCTATGTCACCGACACGGGTCCACTGCCTGAAGTGACCTGGGAGTCCCTCTCCGGTTTCCAGGCTCACCTTGTGGTGATGGAACTCACCATGGGTTCAGAATCAAATGAACATCACTTGGGTCGGGCGGACTTCCTCGCGGCCGTGGAGCGAATGAAGAAGGAAGGTGTTATCGCTGCCGAGGGGGAGATTGTCGCCCACCACTTCTCCCACCACCACACACCACTACATGACCAACTCGAAAGCGAACTCGCCGCCTGTGGCATCATCGCGGGATATGACGGGTTGACTCTCGAAGTCTAGCGGCCTTTCCTCTGCGTTCTTTGCGTCTTTGCGGCGAATAATCCCTTAATCATTACTTGCATCATACTATCAGCATGGCATCACCGAAGGAATAGAAGCGGTAGCGCAGAGAAACCGCCTCTTCATAGACGGCGAATATCTTCTTCTTTCCCGC
>WVXJ01000106.1:20348-20864 GCA_011773575.1 Armatimonadota bacterium
ATGAAGTAGGCCCGCCTCATCCGCGCAACTCTCCAAAACGCGGCAGGTTGAAGTGCCGACCGCAACAATACGCCCGCCGTCCCTTTTAACACGGTTGATTATGTCGGCAGTGTCGGCAGCGAGAGAAAACCACTCCGGCAGCATGGGGTGCGTCTCCACGTTCTCGCTGCGGATGGGCCGGAATGTGGCGGGCCCGATGTGGAGTGTCAGATAACAGACTGCAGCGACTTTGCCGGATAGTGCGTCTAGAAGCTGAGGAGTAAAATGGAGACCCGCAGTGGGGGCCGCCACAGAGCCTGATTGTGAAGCATATACTGTCTGGTAATCATCCGGCTTACTCAGAGCAGCCGTAATATAGGGGGGAAGGGGAGCGTTGCCCAGACGCTTGAGCGCCTCGTCCACACTCTCTCCAGCAGAGGCCTGGCGGGGATTCAGAGAAAAGCGTATCCTTCTGCTCCCGGTGTCAGTCAGCCCGAGCACTTCGCCGTAAACCCCTTTTTCAAAAACGAGCCTGAC
>WVXJ01000106.1:20881-26017 GCA_011773575.1 Armatimonadota bacterium
ACTTCAACCGATTTCCCATCTGCCGTGTCGAGGTTGGCAAAGAGCCGGGCGGGGATGACGCGGGTGTCATTCATAACCACCACATCGGTCGGTAAAAGATATTCGAGCAGGTCCGGGAAGGCTCTATGTTCCACCTTTCCGCTTGCGCGGTGAAGCACCAAGAGCCGAGATGCGTCACGCGGCCGCGCAGGTTCTTGGGCGATAAGTTCCTTGGGCAGGTCGTAATCGAGTTCTTCCAGGCGCATTATTCCGAGAATCTCACTTCACATAGAATGAATTCAAGAGTATATTCTACACTATCAGGGACTCGAGAGTTCGGGAGGCGGCCGTGTCGGATGATTCGGAAGTCAAATCTCAGCCGAAAGAGTTTATCTCCCTTACCTGGAAAGGGGAATCCCTGCTGATCCTCGACCAGAGACTGCTTCCTCATGAAGAAGTCTTTGTAGAAGCGCGGACACCGGAGGAGATAGCGGAAGCGATTCGGACCCTGCAGGTGCGAGGAGCTCCTGCCATCGGAATTGCTGCAGCCTTTGGGATGGTGCTGGCGGCTAGAAGTGTGAAAAATCCGGACAAAGTAATGGAATGCCTGACGCAAACACGGAAATTGCTCGCCTCCACCAGACCTACCGCGCGCAATCTCTTCTGGGCCTTGGAGAGAATGATTGCTTGTGCTGAGCGCGCTCCCCGGAATGCGGATTTGAGCGGATTGCTGGAGAAAGAGGCTCTGGCGATTCAACAGGAGGATTATCAGGTCTGCCGCGCAATCGGCGAGTATGGGGCCGCCCTTTTGCCGGATAAGGTTAGTGTGCTTACCCACTGCAATACCGGCGCGCTTGCCACTGGAGGCTGGGGAACGGCCTTGGGGATAATTCGTTCCGCGCGCGCCCAAGGCAAAGAGGTCTCCGTATATGCGGACGAGACACGCCCCCTTCTACAGGGCAGCCGGCTTACCGCCTGGGAATTGGAGAGAGGGGGAATCCCGGTCACCATCTTGCCCGACAGTGCCGCGGGCTACTGCATGAGGAAGGGACTTGTGGACATGGTGATCGTGGGTGCGGACAGGATTGCGAAGAATGGAGATGTGGTCAATAAAGTGGGCACCTATCCGCTCGCCCTGTTGGCCAGAGAACACGGACTTGAATTCCTTGTGGCCGCGCCGCTCTCCACAGTTGATCTTTCCCTGGCGAGCGGCGAGGAGATACCCATCGAGGAGCGCAGTCCGGAAGAGGTTTTGACCTTATCAGGCCATCTTATTTCCACAGGCACGAAAGCCTTTAACCCAGCTTTTGACATTACTCCCGCGCGCCTGGTCAGTGCCATCATTTGCGAAAAGGGAGTGCTGCGCCCTCCGTTTGAGAGCGCTTGGCCGGATTAGGTGCCGTAGCGGTTGGTGAATTCGGTTGCGATCCGTTGGGCGGCTCTCGTAACCCGTTCTTGATCCAGCCCTTCCACCATTATCCTCACGAGTTGCTCCGTACCGGAAGGCCTGACTACCACGCGCCCGTTGTCATCCAGTTCATCCGCGATCTCCTGAATGAGGGCCTTGATCTCCGGGTCCTTTTGCCAAGCGCGGTTGTCTCGCAAAGGAAGGTTGATCATCACTTGGGGGAGGTGGTGCATCACCGAAGCGAGTTCTGAAAGCGGCTGTCCCTTCTTATTCATCAGGCTGAGTGCAGCCAGGCCTGTGAGAAGCCCATCTCCGGTATTGGCGCGATCCAAGAAGATGATATGCCCTGAAGGCTCTCCGCCGAGATTGGCTCCTTCCTTTTGCATCATCTCCAGTACGTAACGGTCGCCCACCTTCGCCCGCAGCAGTTGACAGCCCGCCTCACGCAAGGAGATTGTCAATCCCAGGTTGCTCATGGTCGTTCCCACCACGAGATTCTTGGGCAGACGACCGTTTGCTTTCAAATCTCGGGCCATCATGGCGAGAACGTGGTCTCCGTCCACCTGATTACCATTCTCATCCACGAGAATGGCGCGGTCGGCGTCCCCGTCGAGGGCAAGACCGGCGGAGGCATTTCCTTCAACCACCAGCCGCTGCAGTCCTCCGGTATGAAGAGCACCGCAGCCGGTGTTGATGTTCCTTCCATCCGGGTTGACGCCGATGGATGTTACCTCTGCGCCTGCTGCTCGGAAGACCTGTGGAGCAATCTCGTAGGCCGCTCCGTTCGCGCAATCCAAGGCCAATTTCACGCCTTTCAGGGCGTCTTCATATGGAGAGACAAGATAAGAGATATAACGCTCAACCGCTTTGTTCATGGGTAGGATTCGGCCTCTTCCGCAGGCGCGGAGGGAAGGACTGTCTGCCAGGGAGTAGAAGATGCGGGAGATCTCATCTTCCTCTTCATCCGGGAACTTACAGCCCGCGGGAGAGAACAATTTGATGCCATTGTAGTGGTAAGGGTTATGGGAGGCGGAGATGACTACTCCCGCCGCCTCTCCCATGGCGGTGGTAAGAAAGGCTACTCCCGGAGTTGTCATAACTCCTGCAAGCCATACATCCATCCCGGATGCGGCAAAGCCTTTGGCGACTTCCTTTTCCAGCATTTCGCCGGAATCGCGGGTGTCGCGTCCAACCAAAACGGCACCGCGGTGATTGCTGGCGCGCATCATCTGACCGGCGGCAAATGCCAGCCTGAATGCGAAATTGGGATTCATATTTTGACCGACAATGCCTCTGACCCCGTCGGTTCCGAAAAGTCTGCGCAAAGCAACCCTCCACAAGATAATACCCGCCACTGGAGATGCATGGCGAGTAGAGAATAGCACTTAATACTACCATTTATGAAAAGTGCAGTCGAACCCAGGCAACCCTTTCCATGTTGGGTCAAGCAGAGCGTGTCTTGCTCTTCTTGCGTGTTTGTTCGATGCCTTATGGCGCGTTGACATGCGAGTTTGCCATTGTTAGGATTTGGATTGAATGCGTCGAGTTGTTCCGACCTAATGCGGTCGGTGTAACGGAACTTACGCCAGCATGGAAACAAGGCACCTCAGCATCCCACTCTTGTTGCCCGCGGAAGGTGAGTGTGAAAGTTGTGCCGCGCGGCTAAAAGATGCTTTGCTGGAAACGAAGGGAATCGCTTCCGCCGAAATAGATGTTGAGGGCGCGCGTCTCATCCTCACCTTCGATCCCCTCATTCTTCCCCTGGGAAGCCTGCATGAACAGGCGCGCAAGGCCGGGATCGAAGTAGCCCAGCGGTTCGGACACGAAACTCTGCGTCTGGCGGACCTGGATTGCCCCGATTGCGCCAGGACACTGGAGAATGCTGTCTTACGCATTCCCGGCGTAATCTGGGCGGCGGCGAGTGTACCGGCTTCCAGGATGCTGGTGGAATATGACGAGGCAACCGTCCTTCCTGAGCAGATTTCCGAGAGCATCTCATCTCTCGGCTATCGAGTGGTGGGTCTGGGGCCGGCGCCGTCTCCGACGCTGAAGGAGCGTTTGTGGAGGAATCGCCACATTCTGGTGACTGGAGCCTGCGGACTGCTGATTGCGGCAGGTTTCCTGAGCGGGTGGTCAGGCGCCCCTATGCTGTGGGCAACCGCGCTCTATCTGGGTGCCGTGGGTGTTGGCGGATATCGGGTTCTGCGAGGAGCGATAAGCGCCTTTCGGGCTCGCACAGTGGACATGAATGTGCTGATGAGTGTGGCAATCACCGGCGCGGTCATCACCGGGCATGCGGGTGAGGCCGCCGGCGTGATCTTTCTCTTCGCTTTGGGCAACTCTTTGGAAGGCTACACCATGGGCAGGACGCGGCGCGCCCTGGAGGCCCTGATAAAGCTGGCTCCGGAGCACGCCAGGGTGAAGCGGGGTGAGGGGGAAGAGTTGATTCCACCGGAGAGGGTCGGAATCGGGGAAAGCGTTATCATACTCCCTGGAGAAAGAGTGCCGCTGGATGGGGCGGTGGTCGAAGGAAACTCCTCCTTGAACGAATCTGCGATTACCGGAGAGTCATTGCCCGTTCAAAAAAGTCAAGGGGACCAGGTGTGGGCCGGAAGCATAAACGAGTACGGCTCCCTGGAGGTACGGGTGACGCGGCTGGCATCTGAGACCAGGCTCGCCCGGATCCTAGCGCTCATCGAATCCGCTGAAGCCCAGAAGACCCCCACACAGAGGATGATTGACCGCTTCGCACGCTACTACACTCCTGCCGTCATTCTTATCGCTTTGAGCATTGCGACAATTTCGCCTCTCGCGCTGGGGCAGCCCTTTGCCCCTTGGATCTATCGCGCGCTCGCTCTTCTTGTGGTTTCTTGTCCATGCGCCCTCGTGATCGCCGCACCCGTTGCACTCGTCGCTGCTATGTCCGCGGCGGCAAGAGAGGGGGTGTTGGTCAAGGGAGGTGTCTATCTGGAAGAGGCCTCAGCCGTCCGCGCCCTCGCCCTGGACAAGACCGGTACTCTGACCTATGGAAAGAGCGAGGTTACTGATGTCATCGGTCTGAGTGGACGCAGTTCTGAGGAGGTTCTTTCCATTGCTGCGGCTGTGGAGAGACGTTCCGAGCATCATCTCGGCCGCGCTGTAGTTGAAGCCGCCAAGAAGAATGACATCGAGATTCCGGTTGCGGACGAATTTGAGGCATTGCCCGGGATTGGCGCAAAAGCCAAGGTGGATGGCAAGGTTTGCCATATTGGAAGTCCCCGCCTGGACACAAACAGCGCCAAGGCCGCAGACGAGATAGAGCGCCTGCGGGAAGAGGGTAAGACCGCCATAGTCTTGACAGTCGAGGAAGATCCGATAGGCGTGATCGGTCTGGCGGATGTGCCTCGACCCGAGGCCGCTGACGCTGTCACCAGGCTGCGAGAACTCGGGGTATCACATCTCACCCTGCTTACGGGTGACAATCCTCAGACCGCCCAGGCTGTCGCCGCCAGCCTGGGTTTGGAGAACTGGCGGGCGGAATTGCTTCCCGATGAGAAGGTAAGCGAGGTCAAGAAACTGACCGCAGATTGGGATAAGGTGGCGATGGTCGGAGACGGCATAAATGACGCCCCCGCGCTGGCCGCCTCCAGCGTGGGCATCGCAATGGGATCCGCCGGTACGGACGTCGCGCTGGAAACCGCTGATGTAGTATTGATGGGAGACGACCTCTCCAGGCTTCCATACTTGATTGAATTGGGACGCAAGACTGT
>WVXJ01000106.1:26052-27725 GCA_011773575.1 Armatimonadota bacterium
TGTGGCTGGCGGTAATAGGAGATACCGGCGTTTCTCTGTTGGTCATATTGAACGGGATGAGGCTTCTCACAAAACGAGCAAGTCCCTCAACTCTCAACCCTCGACTCTGTACCGGAATTCAGGAGGAAGAATGCGTTTAATTCGCTTTGAAACACCGGAGGGACCGCGCCTGGGATTGGAAGAACCGGCCTCGTCTGCAGCCGAGGGGAAGATCCTCGATCTGTCTCGGGCGCTTCAAGTCTATTCGCTGAGCCAAGGGCGCGGGGAAACTACCCTTTTTTCGGATACTGTGCAGTTGGCCGCAGCAGGTCTGCTTGATGCGAAGAAGATGGCCGAGGTCACTGAGTTCGCGAAGGAGCGCGGCCCGGGTTGCTGCCCTGTGATTGAAGAGAGGCCGCGGCTGCTGACTCCGATTGCGAGGCCGGGCAAGATTATCTGCCTGGGGCTAAATTATGCCGGACATGCGCGGGAGTCGGGTCGGGAACCGCCCGCAGAGCCCATCTTCTTCGGCAAAGCCACCAGCTCCATAGTGGGGCCGGAAGAGCCGGTAATCTACAAGCCGGAATTGGGCCGGGTGGACCCTGAAGTGGAACTCGCGGTTGTAATAGGCCGGAGAGCGAAAGAGGTACTTTTGGACGAAGCAATGGCCTATGTCGGNNGAGATGCAGTCCCGGGACATTGCCAATCGCCTCCCCTGGTATCGTTCAAAGGGGATAGATACCTTCTGTCCAATCGGCCCGGCGGTTGTACTTACTGATGAGATAGGCGATCCCAGCTCACTGCGACTGGAGATGAGGGTGAATGGGGAAGTCCGTCAGAGCGCAAACACCTGGGACCTTATCTTCGGGGTGCCTTTCCTGATACACTACATTTCCCGTCACATGACTCTGAACCCCGGGGACATTATCGCTACAGGTACGCCTGAAGGGATAGCCCCTGTGCAACCCGGAGACATAATGGAGGCTTGGGTGGAAGGAATCGGAACATTGAAGAATCCGGTGGTGGCAGGATGAAGGAACTTTTCATCGGGCTGGATATAGGTGGAACGAAATTAGTTGGTGGTGTAGGAACGGCGGACGGTCAATTGACTGGAGAGGCGACCAGTCCCATGCCGCGCCGGTTGCGGCCGCGAGAAGTGGTGGAGAGCCTTATTGAACTTGCCAATCTTGCTCTTCGCAGGGCGGGCGTCATCTGGAAGGAAGTCAAGGGCGTGGGAATCAGTTTCGGCGGGCCGGTTGATTTTTCCAAAGGTATGACTATTGCCTGTCATCATTTGCCGGGTTGGAATAGAGTCCCGCTGGTGAAGGTCATGAAGGGACGTCTCCGACTTCCCGTAGTAATGGATAATGATGCTAATGCGGGGGCTTTGGGGGAGGCCCGCTTTGGAGCCGGCAAGGGAGGTAAGGACTTTCTCTATGTCACTGTCAGCAGTGGTATCGGTGGAGGGCTGGTTCTGGATGGGAAGGTATATCGTGGAGCCTCCAGTCTGGCGGGGGAGATCGGACATACTATCATCCGCCCTGAGGGACCTCTCTGCACCTGTGGGCGAAAAGGCTGTCTGGAGGCGATTGCGTCCGGATGGTCAATGCTCCGCAGTGCAAGAAACGCTCTCGCCACGACCGAAACGAAGAGCCTCCTGCGTGACATTCCTGACAAGGAACTGGATACGAAGG
>WVXJ01000106.1:27759-32219 GCA_011773575.1 Armatimonadota bacterium
ATACTCAACCTCCCGCTTGTAGTTATCGGAGGCGGAGTAGCGAAGGCGGGTGACGTTCTCTTCCATCCGCTGAGAGAAGCGGTGGCGAAATACGCTATGCCGGAAATCGGCGGTACCGCCCAGATTGTCCCCTCCGAACTCGGGGAACGCGCCCCTCTGCTGGGAGGCATTGCCCTTGCCGCGGAGTCAGGGAAATAATGGAATATCCAAGCAGACGCGACGCGTTGGCGTTAACAGAGACTACTGTGCTGCTAGTCCCACTCAATGGAGAGGATACCCTCCAGTGAGGTCATTGCGAGGGTGAGGCGGTTGGCTGTGGTATCGGAGGAGAGGCGAAGCGCCAGTCGTATCTGTTGCGTCCCGTTTTCAGCCGATTCTCCGATGTCCAGAGATTTCATCAGTGCGTCGTGTTCGCTCACGAGGGACTGCAGATGAGGCATGACTTCTTTAGCGCTGCGTACGCGTAACGTGGCTTGTCGATATTGGCGTTTCTTGGTGACCATGCGCTTCTCAACCCAGGAGAGACCGCGCAGGGCGACAAATACGAAGGCGGTGGTGGAGACTGCGATCATGTAGCCTTGGCCGCCCCTTCCCACACACAGGCCGATAGCGGCGACAGCCCACAGGCTGGCGGCCGTTGTCAAACCGCGTACTCCGCTGCGATGTCGAATGATAGTCCCGGCCCCCAGGAAGCCCATGCCTGTGGCCACCTGAGAGGCGATTCTGCTCGGGTCCGCGTTTGCCGTGAAACTCATGGACAGAATCATATATACAGCCGACCCCACACATACCAGCACATGGGTGCGCAGGCCCGCGGGGCGATCATGAGTCTCCCGCTCCCAGCCGATGATGCCGCCGAGTATCACGGCCACGGCGAGTTTGGTGAGTATTTCCGATAAAGTGACGAATCCGTCCATTGTATCTGTGCGCGCCTCTCAAGAGATGCCTTCCTCGCTCAAAGCGCTTTTCACTTCTTTATCACACCACTCAATGGCTTGTTCAGGAGAAACCAGGTCCTTTTCTTGTCGGCCCCGTCTTCTCACTTCAACACGCCCATCCGCGGCATGTTTGCCTACGACGATTTGAAGCGGGATGCCGGTAAGGTCGGCGTCTTTGAACTTCACTCCCGCCCGCTCATCTCGATCCTCGAACACCACCTCCAGGCCTTTCTCCGATAGAGCCTGGTAGAGACTCTGCCCCAGGTCCGCTTGGGCCTTTTCTTCCATATTCACAACGATAATAATCACCTGATAGGGAGCCACAGACAGGGGCCAGATGATTCCGTTCTCATCACGGCTGTATTCGGCGATGGCGGCGATGGCTCGGGTGGTCCCGAAGCCGTAACAGCCCATCTCGATGAAGTGCCTCTCCCCCTGTTCGTCAAGGTAGGCTGCATCGAGGGGAGCGCTGAAGATGGTTCCCAGTTTGAAGACATGGGCGAGTTCTATTCCGCGCGCTGCTTCGAGAGGGGCATTACATACTAAGCAAGGGTCGCCCGGCTGAGCGTATCGAAGGCGAGCCCATTGATTGACCTCGAAATCCCGCCCCCAGTTGACATTCTTCAGGTGCAGGTCAATTTCGTTTCCGCCGGTTACGAAATTCGCCAATGCCTTGATCTCCTCATCTGTAATTATCTTGATATTTTCCAAGCCGACAGGGCCCGCGAATCCCACCGGGGCGCGGGTGACAGAGCGGATCATGTTTTCCCCCGCCAGTTCGATGCTCCTTACGCCGAGGACTTTCTTGAGCAGGTCGAGGTTGAGTTCATGATCTCCCCGCACCAGAGCCGCTACGGGTTTTCCGTCCGCGCTGCAGATGATGGTCTTAACTATCTCGGAGGGCCTGACGCTGAGGAATCCGGTCACTTGTTCGACAGTGCGCATCCCCGGAGTGGCGGCCCGTTCAATGGCAAGCATCTCAGTATCTCTTTCGCGAATCTCCTTCTCTCCCCAGTCTGCTACGTCCGGACTCGCTCCATAACTGCATTTAGAACACAACAAGAGAGCGTCTTCGCCGGCCTCCGAGATCAGCATGAACTCCCGCGTGTCGGTGCCGCCGATATATCCGCCGGAGGCGAGAGTAACGCGAAACGGCAACTCCATTCTCTTTAGAATCCGTTTGTAGGCCTCCACAACCTCATCATACACAGCATCTGTGCCGGCTTTGTCGCGGTCAAAGGAATAGGCGTCCTTCATGCCGAACTCGCGGCAGCGAATCAACCCGCCCCGAGGCCGCGGTTCATCACGGAACTTGGTGGCTATCTGATACAGCATTATCGGCAGTTGGCGATAAGAGCGGGCCTCCGCCGCCACGAGGGCGGTGATGACTTCTTCATGAGTGGCGCCCAGGCAGAAGACGCGGTTATTGCGGTCGGTGAGCCGCATCAATTCCGGTCCCCATTTGGAGGCGCGGCCGCTGCGCACCCATAATTCCTCCGGATGGAGAGTGGGCAGTAAAGTCTCCTGGCCGTCCACATGGTCCATCTCTTCTCGCACAATATTTTCGATTTTCTGCAGAACCCGCCAGCCCAAAGGCAGCAGGCTGTAGAGCCCGGAGGCGAGAGGCCTGATGAAGCCTCCCCTCAGAAGCAGCCGATGACCGGGAAGTTCAGCATCGGCCACCTTGCGCAATGTGGGTGAAAACAATCGGGAAGCACGCATAGTGTAACTCCAGGATTAGAAGTCTGGTGTGCAAAGTCTAGAGTTGCGGCGAGGGCATTTAACCTAATACCAAAGAATGAATTTGCCTCCGCACATTCAGCCCTCGACTAGGCCACCCTTTCCGTTTCTTTACCCAGGTGAAAGGCTACGGCAAGGTCGTGACGCACCAGTTCGTGGTTGTAGAGTTCCATAGCGCGGAAGAGTCTCACCGCGGTTTCATCTCCGCGCTCTCTCAGGTAACGCAACAGGACATTGCCGGGGGTCTCCTCGGTGCCCTCGCGAAGCAGGTCTTTGGCTACTTGACTGGCGAAAAACTCGGCATGGGCGTGCTTTTCTGAATCTCGAAGCAGCGCTTCCAGTCTGGCCCATTCTTCCTCTGTCATGTGGAAGTTATCTTGCATTTGCTTCTCTCCTCGCGGACAGAACTCCGTCGCCATCTAAAGCGGCGGGTTGCAGAGTATGCGAGAACTCTCGGCTCAGAATAGCGTAAATCCGACCCTCGCGCAAGTCGCTCGGATTGACAGCCAAACGGGTGGCTGGTATAGTCTGGCCAAGCGTGGAGGCTTGTCTCCACGAAGACTGCGATTGACTGCTGTTTCAGAGGCCGGTTAAATGCCGCTCTATGAATTTGAATGCGACAAGTGTTCACATGCATTTGAAGAGCTGTGTCCCTTCGGCTCGAACAGGAAGCCTCCGTGCCCTGTTTGTCGAAGTCGCCGTGTGAGAAAGATCATGTCCGCCGCGGCTGTGCGCGGCGATGAGCCTTCTTCCGAAGGGAGCGGTTCCTCTTGTGGTACCTGTTCGAGCAGGTCTTGTTCCACTTGTCGTTGAACCACCGAAGAGGCAATCACGCATGGGCAGTTTCTATATAACCACGCCGATTTACTACGTGAACGACTCCCCTCATATCGGCCACACATATTGTACAATCGCCGCGGATACCATCGCTCGTTACCAGCGGCTGCGCGGCAACCGCGTTCTCTTCGCCACCGGCACAGACGAAAACGGTTTGAAGATAGCGGAAGCAGCGCAAGGCCGCGGGCTTGAACCCCAGGCCTTCGTGGACGAGATGGCCGGCGTATATGTTGAAACCTGGCGAAAGCTCGATGTCACCTATGATGATTTCATCCGAACCACAGAAGATCGGCATCGCCGCGCGGTCCAAGCCCTGGTCAAGAAACTCTACGAAAACGGAGACATCTACCAGGACACATATGAAGGCTGGTATTGCCTGTCTGATGAGACCTTCTTTCGGGAAAGCGAACTGGTGGAGGGACGCTGCCCCAATCCGGAGTGTTGCAAAGAGGTGGAGTGGCTGGGTGAGAAGGGATACTTCTTCAGACTCTCCAAATACGCGGAGCCGCTGTTGAAATACATAGAATCTCACTCCGACTTTCTGCTGCCGGAGACGCGGAAGAATGAGGTGGTTTCCTTTATTCAGGGAGGCCTCAAAGACGCCTGTGTCAGCAGAATCGCCTCCTGGGGAACTCCCATGCCGGAAGAATTGCCGGACGCCAAGGGGATGGTGGTATATGTCTGGCTTGACGCCCTCGTAAACTACTTGACCGTGACCGGCTATCCGGACGGCCGAGAGAAGTTCTCCGAGTTCTGGCCCGCTGATTTTCACCTGGTGGGAAAAGACATCTTTGTCCGCTTCCACGCCACACTTTGGCCCGCGCTGCTGATGGCGGCGGAGTTGCCTTTACCGAAAACAGTATTCGCACACGGCTTCCTTACTCTGGGAGGCGAGAAGATCTCCAAATCCAAAGGCCACAAGATTGACCCACTCGAAATAGTAGA
>WVXJ01000033.1:0-2399 GCA_011773575.1 Armatimonadota bacterium
CCCCGGGTCACAGAACGGCAGGAGGTAAGCATGGTACAGACCACTAAGGCCGAACGAGATGGATGGCGCACGCAGTGCTTGGCCGACGGGACCGCCTACTGTATCAGCGAGACGGACCTGATCCGATTACTCGACGACGCCGATAGCGCTGCCGATCTCGAATCCGAATGCTCCGACATGTCCGGCAACGGTACAGATCGTCTCTGTCGCGCCCTGTATGGACGTGAGGCGAGACCTAGGGACTACCTTGGCGGGTCGTCCGCTTGGATGCTGCACGACGCGGCTACGCGGATTGAAAGGCTTCAGGCGGTTGCCGTAGTTTCCAAGAAGGTGCTCGCATGGTGGCAACACATGGAGCAAGGCCCGAAGGCACCACCAACAACACCCGAGCAGCGGCGCGAGTGGGCAACCATATTCCGAGATCTCGCCGAGTCCATCGCAGCCCTTGACGCATAGCGCCCATAAGATCACCATGACTATCGAACAGCGAATCAACCAACTCGAGCGCACCGTGTGCGGCAGCCGAACAGGCGTTGTAGGTACTATCATTTCGCGTGTGCTGCTTGACAACAGCTTGTTCGCTGAATGCGAGTTGGATCCAGCCAGCGCTACCGGCCGAGAGGCCACGGCCGTCTGGTGTCTGGCGCTTGGCATGATCGCTGAGCCCAAGGCGCTTTTCTACGGGGGTAACGATCGAACAGGCCGCTGCGCGAGCCGAGGAGGCGATGGAGCGCCTCTTCAACACAGCGGAGGATCGGCCCGTATCATGACCCAACTATGCTCCGCCCTCTCAGCCGCCCTGGTTGCGATTCTAACGGCCTGTAGCGCTGGGGGTATGCAGGGTACCGGTGATCCTGATTCGGCTCCGTGTGGGCCCTGTGAGGCGGTGAGAGAGGTAGATACGTGCCTGCGGCGACTGTGCTACCCTATGGCAGGAGGTACCGTCGCATGATCCGGACGCGTAGCTTGGTAGCCCTTGCCCTAGTAGCCCTGGCCGGATGCCACCACGGCGCGATCCAGGGCACAGCGTACGACCTTGCCAAGGAAGTCTACGTAATACAGGCCAACGAGCACGGCGAGGTTGGCTTCCAGCTACCAGGCTTTGACGCGGACCGTGAGGGCATACCACTCGTAGCGACCTACGAATCTAGCGACGCCAAGCTCGACAAGCTGTACTTAGTCAGCGTACCTCATACGCTTGACACGCTCGGTCACGTATACGTCGAAACGGAACCACTACAGTACGTGGCGATCGTAGTGGTACGGCCGCGGCGTGACTAACACGATCCAAGCGCGGCTGCGAGAATGTCGGTAACGTCGAGGGTGAGCTCCAGTCCGAGCACCCTCTGCGTATTGGTGCTACCGGTAAGCGCTTTGACTCGGTACGTAGTAGTAGTCCGGTCGATCACTTCCGCCAGGCTACCACCTCCGATTGAGTCCCACCGGTTGGCGTCAAACCCGCCGATCGTGGTCGGGCCAGCTACGGTCGTAGGGCTGTTGTCTTCGTCAAGGCTCTCTAGGGTTGCCGCCATGTTTGCCGACGTTGCCTCGTACCAACGAATCCTGACCGCGTCCAGCGACACGTCCTCGGGAACCGTGAAGTAATAATAGAGCGACTCGGTTGACGTAGTGTTTTGGTAGTAGACCGCAGCAAAACCCCAGTTTCCTGTCGGTATGACGGTGCCAAGCGGGATACGGACCACAATTTGCTTGGCCGTGTTGAAGTTGACCGTACCCTTTAGCGCGCCGTAGTGGGTGATCAGGTTGCTGAACAGGTTAAACTGGGCGCTCGCGCTACCGAGATACTTCCCGGTCGCAGACGCGGCGATCCCGGTATAGACAGTTGCCGCGTTCAGGTGCGCGTCGAACCGATTCGTCGCGTCGCCCAAGGGTGGGCTACCCGTATGCGCTTCAAGCTGCGTATAGATCTTGAGCGAGTCAAAGTGGCCGTTGTTGTAGTGGTTGGTCGCGTCGCCAACGACAGGCGTACCAGAGCCGTCGTGCCGGATGTCGCCCTTGTGCCAGATAGCACCCCATGGCTGGCTGGAGCTACCGAGATCCACCGTGCCGTCGGCAAGCAGATCCTGATCCACGTAGCCGGAAGCGTCGCGCGAAATCAGCTCCGTGTCCACCGAGTCCAGCGCGTCCTGCACGTGGTCCGACGTGCTGTCGATTTTGGCCCAGCTGCCAGCCGTTACGCCGATATTTTCGGCCTGCGTCCACACGAAGTCCTGCCGGCGGTCCAGCTTGATGTCGCTCGTATTGATGACTGTCGTACCGTTTTGCAGGATGATATCGCCCAGGATCAGCGCGTCGCTCGGTGCGGTCGGTGCGTCGCCCGGGTAGCTCGCCGGTGCGGTGACCTCGGCCCCGGCGACCACGTTGATCTCGAAGCTCTC
>WVXJ01000033.1:2434-10286 GCA_011773575.1 Armatimonadota bacterium
ACCCGCTCTTTGCCAGCGGCGGGAATGGTCGGGTTACCGAGCTCGTCCTGCGAGCAGTCGATCGTCTGTGTCGGGCCGTAGTAGATCCGCTTACCGGCCTGATCGTACGCGCGACAACTGGAGCTGGCTTCGATGTACATGGACGGCGTAGCAGTCTCGGTAAGCACCGCGCCTTCCTTGACGCCCAGCAACCCGATATCGATCGCGAGATTCCACAGCGCGTTCTCGGCATCGTCGAACCACTCGTCGACGTCGGCCTCGGTAACCAGCTGTCCGAAATACGTGTTTTTTCTGTCCATGATATCCTCACCTCACGAGACTACGGCGCCTCGTGCAGCAGAGTATTTTTCCCAAGCTCGCTATACCCAAGCCGCCAGTGATCCACGAACTCGGGATCGCCTGGCTCAACGATCCTGTAGTGCGTGTGTGCCGGCTTCATGTACTCTATGATCTTCTCCAACTGCAACCGTTCCTCGTCCGTGAGCACGCGCTCAACGATGACCAGGAACGTGTACAGCGCCTTGTCGTCGCCAGGTCCGAGGACCGTGCTGTATCCCAGCTTGTCGTAGCCCAGCTTCCACGCCTCGACGTTGAACTCGGTGATCTCGGTGATCTCGATCCCAAGGAAGAACCGGACCACGTTGATCAGCCCTTCGCCAGTGCCCTTCTGTTTGTACACGTCTGGCAGCACGGCGATCAGCTTGCGCTTGCGATTCAGCGACAGGTCGAAGCGAAACGGGTTGCCCATCTCGGCTAGCATGGCGTCAACGTATGGCTCGGGTGCGCGGTCCGGGTCCCACCAGTAGACGGTTCGATCGCTATCCCAAAGCATAAGGTCGGTGAGGTCTTGCCGCACCGAGGTTAGGCGCTCAAGGTCGCCGTGCACGTCGGTGCGCCTGTCCTCGTCCGACAGCTGGTTCCACAGGTCAAAGCGTCGCCGCGGTGGCCAGTCGGGTGGCACCCATGAGCTGAAGGTCGCCGTGCGGGCCGTAGTCACCAGGAGGTTGGCGTTGCTGCTGTCGTCGGCAATGTCGCCGCAAACGCCGCGGTACGTCTTCCAGAACGTGAGCACGATATCCGTAGTTACGTCGAACTCGGTCGCGCTGTGTTGCTCCACGGTTACCGCGGTGACGCTCACGCCAGCCTGACGATCGTGCTCGGGGACAAACTCAAACGAGTAGTTGGCCGGGTTTAGTGCGTCGTTCGTGCCGGTCGCGCTACTGGCCTGCATCGCCTCGGAGAAGGTGAACCGGACGATATCGGCGAACAGCGCCTTGCAGCTCACTAGCTGCGGGTTGATCACGTCCTCGGTCGTGAACGTGTACGTGTAATCAACCGAGTAGGTGCTACCGCTGGTCAGCGAGGTAACGTTGACCTCAACCTCGGTCTCCGAATCGAAGTCGGTCGTGGGGTCTACTACGACGCGTAGGTCGTGACCACCCAGCACGGTCTCGGCCGAAGCGGGCCCGTCAAACCCAGGCTTGAACTTGGGCGAGCCGTTGCCTTCGTACGCAAGCGTCCCGTCGATCCAGACCTCGGTCTTGAGCGGGTCTACCGTCTCGGCGCTGGTAGAGAATAGCTCGACAGTGATCGTGGTATCGACCGGCGCGTCAACCGAGTCCTCTTCGGGTACCGTGTTGACGACGTATAGCCCGACACCGGAAGCCGTAGCGACCGCGTCGATATAGCCAGCCGGTAGCTCTACAAAGATCACGCGACGGCCTCCATATAGAACCGCACCGTCACCAGCCCGACCAGGTCGTATACGTTGACCGTGCGCGTAACGTACCGCACGGATTCACCGGCATCTGGCTGCAACGTAAACTCAACGGTACCGTCGACCTCGCATACCAGCTTGAACGTGATGTGCTCGCCGTTGTACGTAGCCACGTTAAACCCCAGCTTCGATACCGCCGTCCCGCTTACGATGTCTATCTCCGACGAGGTGCCGGTCGTGGCGCTGGTCAACCGTAGCTGGCCGTTGTCACTGGATGCTACGGCACCGGTCAACGTAGCGTTGAACCGATCAACCGCCTCGTCCAGCGTCTGATCGTCCGCCGTGAAAGTAATCGTCTGGTTGCTGCCCCCGTCGATCGCCAGCACAAACTGCTCACCGCCAATGAAGCCAGTTGGGTACGTGATACCAAGCCCGCGGATCGTTGCCGCCGTCTCGGCCTCGGTCTGTCGCATGCCAATCGCGAAGTCGAGCAGGGTCACGTCGGTAACGTGCACCTCTTGCGTGACGCCGGCCACCGCGCCGATCTCCAGGTACTCGTAGACGCCAGGTACGTCTGAGCCGATCGCGTACACCCAGTCGCCATCGACCGGCGTATAGTTGATCGGCTGAATCCGCCCGGCCGTGAAGCCGGAGCCGGACAGAAGGGTTGGCGTCTCGCCCGCGGCCATTACGTGGTCTGCCTCGCAACCTGTACGTGGTCGACGAACGCGGTGCGACCGATCGCGCCGGTGTAGAACGCAAAGCCGGCGTAGCCGCCATTAAACGGCGTGCTGCCGCTCTGCACCCCGTTCTGATCGTCGATGTACTCGCTCATACCGGCGATCGGCTGCCAGTCTGGCGCGGTCACCGGATCGGTCGCCAAGTCCGCGTTCTCGAATAGCTGGATATGCGTATCACCCCAGCCCTGTGCGATGATGTCCAGCCGGAAGTGATACCACGTGTTGCGGTTGTAGGTTCCGTTGGACGTTCGCAGGATCCCCGAGCTGGTAGTCAGGATCCCGTCGCTGGGTGAGCCCTTGATCAGCACGAGGTGCGCTGCGTCCTCGTCTTCGGTGAACCCGAGTAGGTACCCGTCGGCCGTGACGTTCTTGTCCTCCATGGCGCCGTAGAGCATGATCGCGTAGTCGTCTGCCGTAGTCCCACGCTTCACTGCTCCGCGTACCGACACGCCCTTGCCAGACGCGATCGGGTAGAAGTTGCTCTGGTTGTTCGACAGAGCAACCACGCCCGCGTTGTTGCTCACGGAGCGAAACCCGAATGCGAAGATGTCGCCGCCGTTTGGTGTACCGTACGCCGTAGACACGCCGCGCAGCACGTCGGACGTGCCAAGGCTACCGGTGTGAAGTGACCAATCTGCATCGGACATTGCGCTACTCCAAAGCCGGCCAGTGCCGCGTTGCTGTCGGCGTGCCGGAGGTTAGTGATTCGGTATACGCCCGTACCGCCTGGTATCCCTCGGTCAAGTCTACCGTTGCAGACGGCGACGTAACAACGGACCGATCAACCCAGGTACCAGAGCCCTTGGACTGCGTCTGTATCTTGACCACGCCGGAAAACGCCGTAGCGTCGAACTGGATCCTGGCACCAAGGGTTGGGCTCATGCGTTGCTCTACGCCGGCCTTGGGTAGCCCGGAGGTCGGGATATCCAGATCAAGCTCGGACGCGTCGAAGTCCTCTACCTGATCTACGCCGCCCTGGATCTCAAAGTCTGCCTCGGATAGGATCCCGGGTGTGAACGCAGCGATCGGGCTGTCGTTGTCCCATTCCTCGTTGAAGTCCTCGCGGTCCTCCGGCGTACCGGTATCGAATAGCGCGAGGCTCACGTCGCTTGGGCTGAACGCGGTGATCGGGCTGTCGTTGTCCCACTCGTCCTCGAAATCTTCCCAGTCCTCCGGTGTACCGGTGTCGAACTCGGCGTACTCGGACGCAGTAGGCCACTCGTCCAGCACGACCTCGTTATCCCAGCCACCCTCGAACGCCTCGCGGTTGAGCAGGTTGAAGACCGCCTGCTCGATATCACCGTCGGCAAGCGCCGCCAGGAGGTCTTGGTTACCGTCGTAGCCGTACTCGAACGACTCGATGAACAGAAATGGCGCTCCGAAGTCGGCTAGCGCCCACGACCCGGAGGCCAGGTAGAGCTGCCACCCGTCCGGCTGTGCAACAGTATCGCCGTCAGCCGCCTCGAATGAGCCGTTCTCCAGCGCCTTGGGCGTCATATCGAACGCAGCGGTGGGCGGCGTAAACGTCGTCGTGTGCTGGACCGCGTCGAATACCGCGACCTCATCAATCACGTAGTTTTGCGTTGCCGATCCGGATTCGCTTGTGCCAACGCCTAGGTAATCACACGTACCGGTACGCGTGCCGGTGCCGGCGTGGGTAGAGCCCAGCTGCGTACCGTCGATAAAGACGCGCGTCTCGCCTGTCGTCACGTCGTAGTTCAACTCGAAGTGGTACCAGGTCCCGGAGGACGGCGACCACGAAGCGCTGACCGAAGAGATCACCGCGCCCGCCGACGAGTTGACGTACGCCTGAACGAACCCACTCGCTGTATGCCAGATTGATACCCGGTTCTGAAAGCCGCCGCTGTCCGTGGCAAAGACGAAATACTGCTGAGTGGACGGGTTGCCCGAATAGGCCGGTTTGACCCAGAACGAGATCGCGCCGGTCTGTACCAGCGCGGTTAGAAACGAGGCGCCCTCGTATTCCACGTACTCGTTGGCGTTGAGCTCCATACCGGCGTTGAACTTGCCACCCGATATGATCGTTGGCGTGCCGGTTGGCGTAGTTGTAGGCGCACCGTCGCGTACGTAGTCGGGCGTAAAGGTCTGCCCGGATTCGTCGTCGTAGTGCGCTCCGAAGAGCATGTCGCTAGGCGCTGCCATGCTACACCAGCGGGTTACCAGTCCGCGCGTTGATCAGCGTGATCGTTCCTAGCTTGGGGAACTCGGTTGTTGCAACGGGCACGTCATCGAAATAGTCCTGCGTGCCTACCGTCATTTTGAACGAGTCCTCGTCGACCTTGCGTACGCCAGCCGTTGTCTGGACGATCCCGAACATATCGGACCAGGCTATGAACGGATCAGGGTCGCCTACCTCGTCCACGTAATTGGCCCCAAAGGTGACCGTATCGGTAGCCACGCCATTGTTGTCCAGCGCTGCGAAGAAGTCGCCGTAGGCCGCCCTGATAGCGGCGTCAACCGTCGCAGCGTTCGCACCCTCGGCAAGCCATAGCCGGTGCGAAAAACTGATCGTCAGGAAGTCGGCCGCAAGCGCCTCGAACTCGAACGTCAGGGTCGGCGGGTAGTCCGTACGTATCAGTGCCTCGACCGCCGCGATCTGCGCGGCAGTGGGTGTAGTCGGCGCGTAGTATCCCGAGGCTAGCTGAGTACCGCGAGCGACTAGCCTGAGCTGCCCGTAGTTCTCACGTAGCCCGGCGTCCTGATCGCTGGTAAGCATCAACGCCCTGGCGATCCCGCTTACTCGTAGCGCGTTGGTCTCGAAGTCGGCCTGGTTGACGGACCGATTGCCAGCCGCGATCGACGCTGGCGCCTGGAGCTTGGCTTCTTCGATCGTCTCGCCTGCCGAACCTGGCGACGCGGCGGCCGGGTTGGTCACTGAGAAGTAGACCGTGTTGTCCAGCGAGTCTTGCTTGCTGAACTCGGGCACGGTAAGCGACCCGGCCTCGATATTGATCTGCCCGCCCCACGTCTTGTAGACGACGGTGATCTCGCCTTCCGCAGGTACGCGTCCGTTGCGGTTGTCCCCGAACCGGATGATCGCGCGATCGTCGCTACTGGTGACAACGATATAGTGCGAGTCCGTCGAGGTAGAATCAAGGAACGACTCGACCTGCGTGAACAAGCCCTGCGAATCGGTGACGCTAACCACGAACAGAAACGGCGACTGCGGTAGCTCGTATTCTTGATCCGGGCTTTCGTCCGAGTCAAAGTAGTCGGTATGCGTCAGCGAATTCTCGGCCGTGACGGTACCGGTCAGGTTGCCAGCCAGGATCGTCAGGTCGGACAGGAGCTGAACCCGCGCCGGTTCCGTAGCCGAGTCGGACCGTACAATATCACCCACCAAGAAGGTAACGTCGCCAGCGGCCGGCGCGGACAGCGTGAACTGCAGATCGACTTGCGCTGCAGTTGGCCCGGCCATCGTATAACCGAGCCGTTTGGTATGACGTCGCACGTTGTCGATACGTGTGGCCGTCAGCAGGAACGCCTCGCGCGAAAGGTTGCCGCGGTAGATATCGACCGTATCCCCGATATAGCAGGTCTGCTCCGCGATCATCACGCCGAAGTTGGCGATCTCCCAGTCCTCCCATTCGGGATTGACCGAGCGCGTGAGGTTCTCGATTCGGTCCTTCAGCCCGTCGAAATCGCGGGCCGTGTAGTCGTTGCTGTTTGGCAGAACCCTGGTCATCAGAGCGTTACCTCTTGATACGTCGAGGGTAGAGTCCGACGCACGTTCGGGCTCGGTTGCCCGGACGGCCTAAAGTATACCCTAATCCGTTGGAGCCTACTAGTTTGCGGATCCTTGACGGCCTCGGACTGATCCTGGAATACGTCGACCCGTGGCTCCCACTTTGCCAGCGCAATCGTCAGGTAGACGATCCCGATATCGCCCCGTAGCCCGGTCGCGTTCGAGTGTCGTAGCAGGTGAATCCACGACCCGAAATTCTTGCGCCACGGGTACTCACCGGCCAGGCGACCGTTGAAGCCGGCGGCTCTAGTAGAGATCACATGTGCAGCGTTTGAGCTAAGCAGCGTCTCACCGGTCCCCGATTCGTAGTCGCTCGGCCCGCGTCGTAGCGGCCGGAGCAACCCGCGTCCTGCCTGTGGTGCGTTGGCCATGGTACCTCCTACAGCGGCAGCGCCTGCAGCACCTCGTCCAGTGCCTCCAGCGCTTCCTTGACCTCCTGTGTAGACTTGCCAGTCAAGTCACCGAGCACCGGCAGCCCGGGGATATTGGCCAGGCTACCGAGCAAATTGAGCACGTTCAACAGCTGCGCCATAGGACCGATCGCGTTGACCGTATGCTCCAGCCGCTTGGCCGCCTCGGACTGCAGGCACTGGCCAGTTGAGATCGCGTCGGCTTTGTATGCGGCAGGCAAGGACTGTGCTGCGGCTATCGCGTCGGCCGCGTCCTGCTCGATCGCCGAGATCTCGTCCAGTATCTCCACCATGATCGCGATACCCGCACGGATCAGCACAATACAGTCGCGTACGAGGTTCGGGATCGCCAGCGCCGGGATCACACCGGTTAGCTTGCTTACCCCTTCGGCTACCCGGTTGAGCGCGTTGAGGAACGTATCCACGTCACCGACGATCAGACCGGGGATCGCGGTGAACGTATCCTTGATCGCAACGACCGTGTCAACCAGCACAAAGATCGGCTGGAACGCTGCGAGCGCCGGAGCCAGCTGCGTGAACACGGACTGCAACGTGTTGAGCTGCGTCGAGATCGGCTCCTGACCTGTAGGCATGGACTGGATCGCGATACCTAGCGGCAGCGTAACCCGCAGCGGCGCCGGTACGTTTGGAAGCTCGCGGCACGTTGGCTTGGTAACGCTCATATCGTCCCGCCTCGCTTGGATACCTTGCGACCGTTGATCTCTACCTGTGCACCTTCGATCCGGACGCTACCGGTCGGCGACCGTAGCACGATACCGAGCGGCGCCGTGATCCCAACCTGCCCGCTCTGGAAGTCGATATCCAGGAAGTTGAGCACGTCGTTTTCTGCGTCGCTGATACGGATCGCGTAGGAGTCTCGCCGCGCGTCACGAACCACGCGGATCCGGCCGTCCTCGTAGACCTTGACATCGCCTTCACCGGCCGCGGCGTCTGCGTCACTGGCGATCTGTGCCTCGGTTGATACTTCGCTTGGTATGAGTGAGCCGGGTATGCAGCATGGGTTCTCCTGGTTGCCGCGAATGAAGAAGACAAGCACGTCGGCGCCAAGCGGTGGCTGTTCCGAGTCATCGTAGCTTCCACCCACAACCCGACACCAGTTGCCGTTGTCCCACAGCCCGTCAACCTTGACGAGCACACGTCGTGCGTTCTTTGGATCCTCGCGGCTGATTACCGTGCCCTCGTATGGCGCATCGGCTAC
>WVXJ01000033.1:10410-10661 GCA_011773575.1 Armatimonadota bacterium
AGCCCTACGCCCCATACGAGCGTGACTGTACGCGACCGCATGGTTGGGTCGCCGATCGTCTGTAGCGACATCTTGAGCGCGCCGTATCGCTCGGTCTTGTACATCATGTTGGCCAACTCTTCAGCTTCCGTACGCGTACATGCGCCCGTGTTACGCACGATCTCGTTACCGGTGTCCCCGCCTTCCTCGCGGTCGCCTTCGTCCGGCGTATCTGCGCCAGCGGTGATCGTCAGTTCCTCGTAGTCGTCGGC
>WVXJ01000033.1:10711-19098 GCA_011773575.1 Armatimonadota bacterium
ACGCGTCCGGGGATACCGGAGCCCAGCCCCTCGAAAGTCGGCGGCGCAAGGATCTCGCCAACGCCTACCGGGTTGCGAACGTACCTCAGAAGCCGTGACGGCGCCTGGTTGCGGCGAGGACGCTTCCAGTGTACCCCACGGGCGTCGACGTAAAACTCCCGCTGAGCGAGCTGTGCTTGGCGCTGAACGAATTGCCAATCGTGCTCGGCCGTCTGGGTGATCGTGTCGATCTCGACCGTCGTCTCGTCAATATGGATCGCCGCAGCCGGGAAGTGCTGGGCTAACACCTCGCGCACGACGATCGATCGCTTGGTTGCGTCCCAACGCCGCGAGTATTTCTTGCGCGCCATGCGACCGCGTTTGCGTGGCTTGCACTCGATCGTCAGCACGTTGCCGTTGCCGCGGTGGTTCTTGATCACGAACTGGCCCGCGTCATACATCCGTGACGGTCGACCAGGGTAGCCGTATGAGAACGAGATCACCGTGCCCTTGCTCGCGATGTCCTTGTCATACAGGAGCCGCCCGTTCGTATTGTTCAGGTTCAGCGATAGGCCCGAGCTGCGCTCGCTACCCGAGTCCGTATACGTGCAGCCAGGCAGTAGCAGATCGCGGATGTTGCGAGCCTGCTTTGGCCGACCGCGACGAGGGATGATCATCGCGATGACGTTCGGCGCAAGCCTGCCGTAATCAGCGGGCACTACAGGTACTCCGATCGCGGCTGCCCAAGGATCTCGTTGAGCACCACGATATCAGACGGAGCGAACACAACCGAGCCGGGGCGCGGTGGAATAGTTGGGTCGACGATCGGCGTAGGCTGGAAGTCGTGAAGGATCCAGCGTAGGCCGCACGCGCGCTCGGAAATGTGGGCGTACAACCGTTCCGCCAAATCTTCCCAGCTTTTGCCCTCGCTGACCGTGATCCGGTGGTTGTCTTCGCGGTCCTCGTATCGAAACGGCACGCGCTCTGCAGTTACCAACCGACCGTCAGGATCAGTCAGAGTCGGGACGTTGCGGAAACGGCTATCTTCGGTAACGTATGCCATGGCTATAGCAGCGGCTTGGCCCGCTTGAACCCGATACGCCGGGCCTCCGATGAAGTGAGGCGCCACGTACGCCACTCCTCCAGCTGCAACTGGACCGAATAGTTGGTGACGTACCCCTCCTCGCTAAAGTCGGTATAGTTCCAGGTCAGCCCGTTGACGACGCACTCCATGGAGATGTGACGCGGCCACATCAAGAGCACCGTAGGAGGCGCGCGCCGTAGCGCATCATTGGCCGCACCTACCGGGTACCCCAGCTCAACGAAGAAGTTGTGCTCGTCCTGGAACTGCTCCAGGATGCTCTTGGCGTCCGCGAGCGAGATCGTACGGCCCGTCCGCTGTTCTTCGGCGTACGCACCGAGTGACCACTCCAGGGTAAACGGGATCTTGAGGTTGTCCGTCCCGTCATAGTGCAGCTCCTGGTGAGTGCCACCAAGCGGTCGAAGGCGTGAATAGGCTACGGCCAGCGCTGGCTGCAACTGCTGCGGGTTAAACAGGAAGTTGGTAAAGTCGGCCGTCGCCATGTTCTGCATGACGCCGCGAACGTGGTTGGCGTAATCGCGAGTGACTGGCATTATCCGGCACCCTTGACGCCAGTTCTAGCTGTAACCGCACCGCTGCCGTCCTTGTCGCGCTCGGTTCGTTCCTGGTGTGAGGCAATTACGGTAGCCACTTTTTCGCTATCGAAGTATACGTGCGTAACGACTGGAGCCTGGCCACGGCGTAGCTCTTCTGGCATGGCACGGATTGCTTCGGCAAGGCCAGCGAACATAGTCGGCGCTTCACGTTCCGGCCGCAAGCCCATCGGGCCTTCACCAGGCGCGACACCCAACCCGATGCTAGGTAGCGTAATTCCAGCCACCGCTTCCTTTGGGACCTCTGGCGCCATACCGCGCTCGACGCGTCGCTGCCAGACAGGTAGCATCGCTTCGGCTTCTGGGAAGCTCTGCAGACCAAGCTCTTTGCGTCTGGCCAGGATACCCTGAAGACGTTTTAATCCCTCCGCTGTTCTGTACTCGGGCGGTAGCTCGCCGCGCTGGAGCCAGCCCTGATATCCGCTCGGTAGTCGCATTTCTCGCAATGGGGCTATCATTGCGCCACCGGCCGCAGTTCTCAGGCGCTCACGTACCCTGGCTCGACCTTGCTCGTGGAGTAGCTCCTTCTTCTCTATTCCAAACCGAACCGCTAGCCTTGCGGTCTCTTTAAGGTGAGCATCCGTACGCCTTTTTTCCCGACGGATGTCTCGGTCGGCTCGTTCTTTTTCCCATGCCCTCGTTTTGCCGGTGAGCCCCTTTAGGCGAAGATCGCGCTCCGCTTCCATTCTGGCGATGTTTCGCCGCTGCACTTGCTCGCTGATCAGCCTCTCGGCGATAACCTTCCGGCCGAGCATTTCTTTGTCAATGCCCTTAGCGCGCTTGACCTCAAATCTAGCAACAGCTGCCTCGGACGCGATCATGGCCCGCGTTACCGCGTCGTGCTTGCCCTGTAGCCGTACGAACTCGGCCCGCGCCTTGCGTGTTTCTGCGTGCGTAGTACCGAACGTTCGCGCGAACTTGATGTACTTGCGTTCCGCTTCCTCGACCTGCTTTGTTACTTCGAGGAAGGACGAACGGAACTTCTCCAGAACCTTGCGCGCGCCCTTCTCGGTCTTCGCGTTTGCGTTGAGCTGATCAGCCATGGCCTTGGCCGTCTCGTTGCGTAGCGCCTTGGCCATGTCGAGCGCTCGCATGTACGACTGCATGGTCGCGACGTTCTGCTGGCGGATCTCCTTCTGGCGCTGGATTTCTTCCTGCTCGCTTTTCCTGATGTACGAGTAGACGGCCATGAATCCAGAGACGGCGATGCTGATCGGGCCAAGCATACCGCTGATCGCGCCACTGGCGCGCGCAAAAGCCCCGCGAATGCCGCCGCCGGCTGCGATACCTGCCTTGCCAACGTTCGTAGCTGCGGAGCTTGCTGCATCTCCGACCTCGGTTACTCCAGATGCAACCTTTCTAAGCTGTAGTAACCCGAGCGCACCACTGAGCATCATAGTAGCGCCACGTAGCGCCCTGAACGCGAGGAACGTCCCGGCGAACATACCCATCATCTCACGCATCGGAGCGGGGATAACGTTGATCACCTGAATAAACACGTTCAGCATGTTTGTCAGCGCTTGCAAAGCCGGTAGGATCGCCGGAATCGCCAGCTTTCCGAGCATGATCTGGGTCGTTTCCCACGACCCCTTGAGCAACTGCCGCTGACCTTCTGCGGTCTGTAGCAATGCGTCACGGTTCTTGACCGCCGCCCCGCTCGCGTTGTCCAGCTCGGTGACTAACCTACGATGCGCCCCAGCAAAGTCGCCCGTTGCAACTACGCCGTCCTTTACCAGCTTGTTGTACTGGCTAACGAATGACGAATAGACCTTCATGCCGCGAACGCCGAAGATACGCGTTAGGGTAAGGTTCTTCTCCTTGCTGTTCATCACCTCCAGCTTGGGGGCGATCTCGGCCATGATTGAGCCGAGGTCTCGGATCTTCTTGGTCTGCTGGTCGAGTACCTCAACAGATAGCTTGCGTAGCTGCTTCTGGGCGCCTTCATCGCCGGCCAGCCGTCGCACCGCCTCACGGTAGGACGTAGCTGCAACGGACGCGTGTACGTTGGCGTTGCGCAACATGCCGAGCGTGGCAAGCATCGACTCGAAGGTCTGATCGGCAGACGAGGCCTGCGATGCCGACTGCGAGATCGCAACGCTCATATCGCGGAACTGGAAGTTGGTTAGCTGTGTGATCCGTGTCAGCTTGTCGGCCACGTCGCGCGCCTTGTCGGCCTGCATGCTGAAAGCATTCAACACGCCCACGACATTTTCGGCGGCACCTGCAACGCCCAGTTGCCCGAGTGATGCAGCCGCAAGGTCGAGCACCGGGTTCAGCGCGGTAATCGCCTGCTGCGCGTTCATACCGGCAGCGCCTAGAGACTGCAACCCCTCCGCCGCCTCACGCGGCGAGAATTGAGTTGCTATGCCAGCGTCGATAGCAGCCTTCTCCAGGGACCGCATCTCCGACGTGGTGGCGCCCATGATCACCCCTGCCGACGCAAGGGTATGCTGAAACTCGCCGAAGGTCCGGGTTACCTTGACCATGCCGAGAAGACCGACAACGGCAACGGCCATCATCGCCGCGCCCTTGCGGATGCGCGCCATGTTCATTTCGTACGCAGCGGCCACAGCGTCGGACGTATTGGCCACGTCCTTGAGTGACTTGTCCACCTTGCGGATCTCGGCGCTCGCGAGATCCTTCGCGGTGAACATCATCCCAAGCTGCGACGCTAGCGCCAAGCTACCCTCCCTGGCTCCACATAGTTTCGACCAGCTTCAGGTCGTCTCTGATTTGGAAAAACAGGCCCAAGTCCATCTCTAGCAGCTCCTGAACCGAGGCCCGGACGTGCGGCCGATCCGGGTACTGGATGGCCATCGACGAAATCAGACGGTAGAGCCGATCGATACTGAAGTCGATTGGGACTGGGATCCCGATGGCTGCATATCGCTCGGCGATTCTCTCCTGCTCCTCTTCGGAGAACCGTCGTCGTCCGTCGTCGTCCTCGGTTTCTCTGGCCGAAAAAAATCCGGCTTCATCCTGATCATCTGCGTCTGCTCCAGCCCGCACGCCTCACAGACCAGATCTACCTCGTCCTTGTATCCGCCTTCCAGCCGCTCAAGCTCGTCTTCCAGCGCGCGTGAATCCTCGAACGACAGGTCGGCCATGAACTTAACCAGCCCGTTGCTACGAACCCCATCGACCGATCGCACGCTACCGGCTAGCGAAACGTGGAGGTGTCGCCCGTGCTCACGCGACATAAGATCGATCCGCTTCATTGACGCGCCGGTACGCAGCCCGTAGACCAGCTTCTTTCCGCAGTCTGGAAATTCCCAGTCGATCCGGTTGTCCTGTTCGGTGAAGAAGGCAAGCGCCTCCTTCGAGTACGGCACGGAGTCAAGATCGTCCAGCGGGATACCTACCTTGATCGGCTCACCGCAGACCGGCCCGATACAGTTGAACGCGGTGTGATAGTCGCCAAACGTCAGCGCCCGAACGAGCCGAATCCCATCCTGGAGGTCACCGGATAGAATATCGGTCAGCCACGGCGGCTTGCCGTCGAACGCGTACGGGCCACGGTCCAGCGTATCCACCCAGGCTGCACGCATCAGCGCCGCCTCGATCGCCGGGCCAGGCTGCTTCAACATCTTGCGCGTGGTAAAGACCGCAAGGTCGCCAGTTTTCCACGGACGAATGACCCCACTTAGCCCAGAAGCTAGCGTGACTTCCTGCTCTCTCATACTGTGTGCTCCTAACTCGCGCGGTGTGATTCACCGCGGAAATCCGTGCTAGTCCGTTACTAGCTCGGCGCCGTCGTGCTCCAGGATGACGATCTCGTCCGCGAACTCGTCGGCGTTGTTGTCGCGGTCACCGGCGGAGTAGCTGCTGATGAATGCGCCGTGTACGTGCCACCGTCGGGCTTCCGTGCCGTCAATGTGCCAATCCACGATATCGAGGTCTTTCTTGAGCTGCGATAGCGGAACACCAACCCCCTTGCGGTAGTCCATCGTCTGCAGCCACCAGTCGTAGAGCTCGCGACCGTGGCCGTGACTTCGCGTGAGAGTGATCGGCTCGTCGGTAATCGCGCCTGGCTCTTTGTGCGATCGACGGGTACCACCGGAGCGCTGCGATAGCGTGGCCGCCGTCGCCTTGATTTCGGAGCACATCCGGAACTCGGCCACCGTGATCCCGTCGATCTCCACGGTGAACGTGTCCTTGTGCTGTAGCGGGTAAGAGTATCCCATGGGTCACTCTCCTTATGCAGCTTCCAGCTCTGGGCTGTAGGGACCGACGGACACCCAGACCCAGTCGATCGACGTTGGCCGGTTGTAGCCGAGGCGCCCGCGGAGCAGCTTGCCCTTGCGGACCGTAGCCGTGTTCAGGGCGTCGCTGAAATCAACCCGGAAGGCCGTTGCCTCGTCGGTTGTCTCGAACGCCCCCAGCGCCATCTGTGCGGCCAGAAACGCTCGCACGGTACGGTGCGCCCGTCGTCGTAGGGCCCGTGTGTTGTTTGCGTGCCGTGCAAACTTGAGACCGATCCTGACGGTCCGGTTCATGTAGCTCGTACCGCGACGCTGTTGGATCTGCGGCCAGTTGCCCGTTTCCAGGAGCGTTTTGGTACCGTCTAGCCAGCGGTCGCTTTCGCCTGCGCAGACCGGGTTGATCAGCTCCGGGTAGACGATGTCGCGCTTGCGCTTGTCGAACACCTCGTCCGTCTCGTAGCCGGTGACCCCGGTGATGTTGCCGCGCTCAACACCGGCGGGCGGCTGGTAGATACCGCCAGGCGTTTCACCGTCCGTGCGCGCATACACACCGGCGATGAATCCGCTCGGTGCGACCGTGATCATCTCGTCCGCGTCGGACGTGAAGATCGCCTCAGCTGGGTTGCCGATACGGATACGCGGCCAGTAGATCGCGCCGAACTCGGATAGGTTCTTCAGTGCCGCGGTCGTCTTGACGTATGTGACGATCTCCGTGGCTGACTGTCCGGCCGGTGGGTCGAGTACCGCGAATACGTCGCCGTTGCGCCACGTCTCGCAATAGGTCAGCATGGTCTGGTGGACCGTGGCCGAAGCGCGCCCAGGGACGATCAGTAGCGACAGGTTCTCGACCGTATCGAGCAGGTATAGCCCGGTCGGTCCGGCGGAGCTACCGACGAAGTCGGCGTCTGCAAGACTGGTCAGCCCGTCGTCACCACCGCTCATGGAGTACGTGCCGTTATCGGGCCGGTTACCAGGAGGCGTCCCGGTCAGCAGGTCTTCGGCGTATACCAGCTTCGAGATTTCGTTGCCAGTATTCATGATCGTGACCCAGTAGCGCGGCGAGGTGAGCACGGTGCTCAGGTTGACCCAGACCTCGCGAGTTGCGGTGCCCTCCTTGATCGACAGGTTGAACTCGTCGCTGTCACCGCTGGACGCCGCTGCGACTACCACGTCGAGCGTATTGACGTAGGCGCCGTCCCACAGCCCGTGTACCTTGCCCATGTCGCCCGGGCCGGCCGCAGAGCCGCTGTGGACCGAATTGTCGAGGCCGATCTCGTCGTCGGCGGTAGAGCTCGCCTCGACCTGAATCGAGCCACCAGCACCAACCGTCGGCGTCTTGATCGTGACCTTGCCGTCGGATTCGACGGTAACTTGAGCCGTAGTGTCACCTTCTACGCGGGTCTTGACCTCGGCCGCCGTCACCGCGTCGATATCGACCACGTCGCCGGTGCCGTTTGTGGTGCCAGTACTCAAGCCAAGCGTGGCTAGGGCCGTGCCACCGGTGATGTCGATCTCTGACCCGGTACCCGCCTTGTCGCTGGTAAGCCGTAGTTCGCCACCATCGTCGTCGGCGTACCCGCCTTGCAACTGCGGGTTGATTTCGTCGATGACTTGCGCCAGGGTTTGCGCCCCGGAGGTAAACGTGATGGTCTGCGTATCGCCATCGTTGTTCATCTCCAGGATGATCGTTTCGCCGCCGGCGAACGTCGTAGGATACGTTCCGCTTGATCCGCTTACCGTGGCCGCAGCCGCGTCGAACGTAGCGGTCTGTGTACCACCGGCGTCGACCTTGAGATCCAGATCGTCACCAGGCGACAGGTTAAACGGCTCCGCGTTCGTGCTGGTGACGCTTCCCTGTGTTGCCGCACCGGTTGTGGTCAGCGTGGCCAGCCCGGCAGCGGACGTCTTGTTGGCCTGGTCGGTCGCGTCCGGGCTATAGTGGACCGTACGCACGCCCCAGAAGAACCCGGTGCCAACCTGCAGGTAGAACCCGAACGCGGCCATCGTCAGATCGGCGCTAGCCGCAAAGCCTCCGTAGATGTCGACCCATCCGTCGAAGTTGGTTGTGAGCCGCGTCTCATTGACCGGGCCCATCTTCGTGACACCGACTGCTCCGACTACGGCAGTCGGCAGCGTGGGCAACGCGGCAAAGGTCGGCGCCTCCTCCGTGATGATCACGTCGCTCGCAAGTAGCTCAGGCATGTCTCCTCTCCTTCACGCGGCTACTTCGCGGGCTCGAACCGAATCCGCCTCGGCCGGCTCTTCAGCGCTGCAGCCACTTCTGGACACTGCAGCACAGCCGGATGAAGCGGCACGGACTTGCCTTTCGGTGCCAACGTGATCGATTTTGGGCGGCGTACCCGCTTGGTCACGCGTACGGGATCGCCGGTTTTTTTGTCCAGCTCGGTCTTGGGTAGATCCACGTTAGAGCAGGAGCACGCTCCCGCCCCCGCACAGTAGACCTCGTGCGGCAGGTTGAATCCGGGGATCTGACCAAGTAGCTCGACTAGC
>WVXJ01000116.1 GCA_011773575.1 Armatimonadota bacterium
AGCCCGGCGTCGTAGAGCGCCTGCACCCCGTCCTGTAGCGCGCCCAGCTCGCAGTAGAGCTTGCGTTCCCATGCGTACAGGTACGCCAGGAGCACGTGCGAGACGGGCGGCAGTTGTTGGGCGATGGCGGTGAGCTCGTTGAGGGTGCGGGTCATAGCTCTCCCTCGCTGCCAAGTCCGGCCAGTGCCCTTTCGACCACGGCGCGGATCTGGCCAGGCTCCCGCTCGATATGCGTGCTGGCGGTTAGCAGATCCTGTACGGCCTGTCGCAACGCAGGGCCAGCATCGCGGTAGGCAACAACGAAGTCGAGATCCTTACGTCGCGCGTCAAGGTCGGGGTGCTTGTCTGCCGGGTTGACCGTTGGCACGATCACACCGTCGCCGTGGAAGCGCCTGAGTATGCGTCGCCATGAGCAACTGGTCGCCACTTCCCACGGCCCTTCCGTTACGCCTTGCTCGGATTGTTTCAGCCGCGCTAGTATTGCGTCGAGGTCGGTCATGGTTCGCTCCAGTTTGGCATCGCCTTGATTTCGTCGCTAACGGAATCCGGGTCAACGCCGTTGTCAATCAGCGCGTCCCTGAGACAGCCCCACCCGCTGGAGTCCGTGCTTAGCCACCACAGGTCGTCGCGAAACACGAGGCAAGCCGGGTAGCCCAGGCCTATCAGGTGCACCGTCGGAAATGTGCAAGCTTTCATGTCCCTCCATCCCGGCCTCTCCACCGTGCCAACGATCCCTGTCACCGCCGTCCGCCCGACCGAGTCACCTACGCCACCACCAACCTATCGCCTCGATCGTCACGGCCGCGCTGCGCGGCAATCGCGAGCTGGGCCGGTTGTAATCTCCCCCGCACCCGGGTGTGGAACGCCAGTGGCCGGAAATGGCCGTGGCCCCGGGCCGGGGAAGTCTGCTACCGTCGCGGTCTTTTGGTCTGACGTTCCACAGGATCTATGTGACAGGTTGGGTTGGGGGTGTCAAGGGGAAAAGCTGCTGCTAAACGTATACTGGCGTCTTGTCTTTGGATTGCTGAGCCCAGGCCTCTTCCCACAGGGCCAACTCGGCTGCCTGATGCTCCGTGGCCCACTGCCTGCGACTTTCCATGTCGTCGGGAGCTTTACCTGCTGACGGTGGTAGCACGCGAACGTCCCGAATCTCGGTATACTCACCGCCGGTTTCAACAACCCACGCCTTTAGTGGCTCCGCGTCCGGGTGCGATTTGACTTCGACGGCGATCCCTCGATACTTACCTCGACGCTGCATTTATTCCTCCCTTCGTAGCCGTTTCGTGTATGCTTCTGGATCTACGCCGTCCCACGCGTCGCCAGCCGCCCCTCGTACGTGGTCAAACGCTTCGGTAATCGAACCGTCCTCAAATGGCTCGATCTTGTCCAACTGCATCGACCTTACCGCGTGATCGCCGAGTCGCCAGGTTGCCAGCCCGGTAAGTCGCACGACCGTGAACAGATTTGTGGCCAGTTGCACCGCGTCGCTCCGGCTCATGTATACGAGTGTGAGAAAGTCCGCGCCTTGCGACTGAACGGCGGCAACCGCTTCGGCCCGGTCGTTTAAGCCAATCTGAACCAACCGGCCGTAGATCGTGCGCGTCCCGGTCTGTATTTCTTCGGTGTCGTGATCCATGGCTAGACTTGTGACCGTTGCGGCTGGTGTGGTCAAGGGGAAACGACTTTAGCTTTCAAACAGATCCATCTGCCGCGGGTCCCTTTCCGCGAAGATACGCGGTACCATGGTTGCCCCGCACCCTCGGCCTATCAGGAGGTAGTCCGATACGTCTGGAATGCCCAGCTCGACAAGCCCACACCAGTAGCGCCTGTCGTGGTACCGCAACGCGAGGCACGGGTTGTGCCCGCCGGCAAGTGGACAGGGAAGCTGCTTGCAGCAGTCGCCGCATCCGGTGCACGGATCTTCGGTGCCAGCTTCGACCCACTGATCGCCGAAGTGGATGTTGGTATTGCCGTCCATGTGTCTCCCGTATTAGGTCAACCCCGCGCCGTTGCTTTCCGGATCTCCTGCTCCGACGGCATAGGCAGGTCCACGTCCGCAATCTCAACGGCCCATTTCTTGAAGGCGTCGCCGGTTGCGTCCTTGATCCGGCCGTGCTCATCGACGTACCAGACATGCTCAGGCTCTGGTCGTAGATCCACGCCGCGCGGTTTGCCGAATCGAATGTTGATGATCCGTCGCCGCTTCCTGTCCCTGTTGCCGCCGTGGTTGGGCCCGTACCACGTTTGTCCGAAGGCGAAGGTTCCGGTAGGCGGCGTGGCTTTCGCATGTCCTGGTTCGTCCCGCGGCTTTTCAGGAGGTATTTCCTTGGGCGCTTCAATGGCGAGCTGCACCCGGCCGGACTCCTCGCCATGACTGAGCGCCTTGATCTCGTTGGCGGCGGCGCGAGCGGACTGTTCGATCTGGGACCACTTGCCTCTGAACTGATCCCACCTGTCACGCTGTTCATTGCCGAGGTGATCTGGCCGGACGACTTCGATCCCCCGCCGTCCAGCACGGATCGCGCTATTCAGGTGTTGGCGAACAAGCTTCGGCGTGTAGACCGCGCACTCCTCGTCCGTCATGATCCGCAGCCCCTGGTTCTCGGTGCGGATCATCTTGGGGTCGCCAGCCTTCTTCGTGTCGATCCGAAAGCGGCGGCACATCCGCATCAGCGCCAAACTATACTCGACTGAATCGCGCTTGAACCCTAGCGCCGCTTCCAGCTCATCGGGGGAAATGAACGTGCCGCGCTGGATGTCTGGAACGATAGTCAGTCGTTCCTCGTCCAGACATTCGATCTTGCTACTCATTCAAGACCTCGACGCTGAATCGACCGTAGCGGGGGCGCCAGTCACAGACACCAATGATACGGCCGGCGTATTCAGCGATGTCGATCAGCTGCTCCCGTTCGATTCTGGCCGTATCTACCATGACCGGCACGACGCAGCTCCAGTTGCGAAACAAGGGCCGCGTGCGAATGATCCGCGTTTGCCCGACACGAACGCTCTTGCGCAGCCGACAGGACGGATCCTCGATTCGCTTCTCCATGTCCTTCGGGCCGGAGAAGCTGAGCACCGCGTCGTCGAAAATCTGGATCGCTCCCTTGGCCACCTTGCCGAGCTTCCAGTTCTTGGCGCCGTTTTCCAGGGTGGCGTGGATGATATCGGCGGTGAGCACCGGGTTGTCGTCATCGTCGAGGTAGAGGCTCCCCAGGAATTCCACGTTTCCCATCTTGATGTGGTCCTCCTCGGTCTTTTTGCGCTTGCCGGAGATCTTCTTCAGCGCCTTGGCGTACTCGTCCAGTGGATCCGCCAGACGGGGGTTGTGCATCAGCAGCCCGGGCGGCTCGCCGATCATCTTGATTTTGACTTCTTCGTACATGCTTCCTCCTTTTGCCACCGTGTGGCCCAAACCTTAACTAGCCTCGCCGGAGCCAACCGTACGCAACTGTACCTCACTTCACCACACCATCCTCACCACATTGACGCCAGCGGAGTCGAACCGCTGAATAGCCGTCGCGCCCATGCTCCCGTGGAGCCCAAATCCTACCTGGCCTTACCTTGCGCCACCACAGCAAACGCCACACAACCATACATCACCTCACCAGGCATGAGCAGACCTCACCTCGATATGGAAGGGCGCCGGCCCAGCTCAACGAGTCTGGCGGAAAGGTCTCACCGGACCGACACCACACTTTCTGCAGAGTCGCCAGACTCGCTACCGT
>WVXJ01000045.1:0-719 GCA_011773575.1 Armatimonadota bacterium
ACCGATACTTCTGTCCTCGTGAACCGGACACTGAACGAAGGTAAACAGGTCCTCTTCGAGGGCGCCCATGGAACTCTCTTGGACATTGATTTTGGCACCTATCCCTATGTCACCAGTTCCAACCCCCTCGCCGGAGCCGTCTGCGCGGGCATCGGCCTGGGGCCGAAGAAGATAGATCGTATCATCGGAGTCACCAAGGCCTATACGACCCGGGTAGGGGAGGGGCCTTTTCCGACAGAGTGTGAGGAGGAACTCGCCGCCAAGTTCCGCACCCAGGGCCGGGAATATGGTAGTACTACCGGTCGGCCCCGCCGCATCGGCTGGTTCGATGCGGTAATCGTCAGAAAGGCGATGCGGCTCAACGGCCTGGACGAAATCGCCATCACCCACTTGGATGTGCTGGACCAGTTCGACCGCATTCCGGTCTGTGTGGCCTATGAGCGAAACGGCAAACGCGTAGAGGAGTTCCCCAACCTGCTTCAGCAGTTGGCGGATTGCCGACCGGTCTATGAAGAGCTCCCCGGCTGGAAACAAGACACCTCCAGTGCCCGCCGTTGGGAGGATCTGCCTGCCCAAGCGCAAGAGTATATCACCTATCTGGAGCGGCTCCTGGGCACAAAGGCCAGCATCATCCTCGTCGGCCCCAGCCGTGAGCAGACTATTTTGCGCTGATCCTGAACAATGAAATCCCAGCAGAGAGGAAATAGGGCAAAGGAGAA
>WVXJ01000045.1:876-1275 GCA_011773575.1 Armatimonadota bacterium
TCCCTGCCCGGAGTGGGAATGAAGACCGCCAGTTGTGTGCTCCTCTTCGGGCTGGGCCGGCCTGTATGTCCGGTGGACACCCATGTGCTTCGTGTCGCAAAACGACTCCACCTTATAGGTCAAGACCTGACCGCGGAAAAAGCCACCCCGGCCCTCGAAGCCATCCTGCCTGATGAGTGTATGCGAACCTTCCACCTGGGCCTCATACGAATCGGCCGCACAACCTGCCGCCCTCGCTTCCCTCGGCACCAAGAATGTGTCCTCAGCGATATCTGCCCGTCCGCGAAGAGGGGGGTGTGGTCCGTAGGGCAGGAGCCTTAGCTCCTGCCACGAGGCAATGGGGAGGTGGCAGGAGCATAAACACTGCTCCTGCCTTACGAGCCAAATCTTCTCCCATGC
>WVXJ01000045.1:1287-1656 GCA_011773575.1 Armatimonadota bacterium
GCTCCTTGGGCTGCGAAGCCGCCTCTGCTGCCGGCGAAGCAGGCTCTGCGGCTTATTCGGCGCGGCGCACCACGTACAGCCAAAACTCCCGGTTCCCGCCGCTCCCCCGGTAGGCCGATTCCACTGATCCGGCCACTTCCAACTGGGAGGGACAGTGGGCTTGCACCTGGGCGAGGATGGCCGGCAATTGCTCGTCCGGCACAGTGCCTCCGCGTCCGACGTCTCTCCCCAATTCGTACTGCGGCTTCACGAGGGACAGCGCTTGCCCGCCCACGACGAGCATTGATGCGATGGCCGGCAAAGCCAACTGCTGCCGCGTCCAGCCCAAATCACTGGAGACAAACTCCACTGGCTCAGGGGGCTGCCAGT
>WVXJ01000045.1:1670-2229 GCA_011773575.1 Armatimonadota bacterium
ACGGCGAACACCCGCGCGGCTCCACTCTGAAGCAGACAGTCGGTAGAACCACCAACATTACTCCCCAAATCGGCGACAACCTTCCCGGCGAGATCGACGTGGAAGTATTCAAGCGCATGACGCAACTTGAGGCCGCCCTTGCCGACGTACGGACAGTCTTTGGGGCGATTCGACTTGGCGCGGGCCATCAGGTGCCTCCCAAAACTTGCTTGCCCAAGCGTCATCAAGAGCATACCAAAGTTATCACACGGCGCCAACTTTCGCCCCCTGCTGCTGACGAAGCCGCCTCAGCGGTGAAATGCGGAGATAGCTTCTTCTCTCTTTCAAGCCACTGCTTGCAGGAGGCTCCTTGTCGGTGCGGAAATAGAGCCATACTGTGGAAACCTACCGCGCTGTAATCCGGGATTTGCCCGAAGAAGAAAGACCCCGAGAACGGCTGGCGAAACTAGGCCCCGAGGCCCTCGCCAATTCCGAACTCCTCGCCATCCTCGTGCGCACCGGTTCCGCCAAAGAGTCCGCCCTGGGCCTGGCAAATCGGCTCTTGAGCAGATTCGAGAGT
>WVXJ01000045.1:2332-4643 GCA_011773575.1 Armatimonadota bacterium
CAGGATCGGGAACATTTTCTGGCGTTGTTCCTGGACACGCGAAACCGGGTCATCACTCAAAAGACCATCTCCGTGGGCAGCCTGCAGGCGAATGTCGTTCATCCGCGCGAGGTATTCAAAGAGGCTGTATCACGCTCCTCCGCCGCGCTCATCGTGCTTCACAACCACCCCAGTGGAGACCCCGCTCCCAGCCAAGAGGACCGCGCCATCACCGCCCGGCTGAAAGAGGCGGGTGGCCTCATGGGCATTCCTCTGCTGGATCACATCATCATCGGCGCGGGGAAGTTCATCTCTCTCAAAGAACAGGGGATCTTGTAGAGGGGAGGAGAAGAGCGAATGTACCGCATGCGCTGGTTCTCTTCCTCGCGTATGGTTACCGCCTCGCCCCTGGGCGATTACGTGTCGCTTTCCCTTTCACGATGGCGGCATAATCCTCGGCGAGTTGAACCACCTTGTTGGTGAGGTCCCACAGCCGTTCTTGAAGGCGGCGGTTTTCGGTTTCCAGGTGTTGAAGCCTGGATTGGGAGCCATGGGCCGCGTCGGAGACGTCGTGAGATGCTTGGCGTGAAGCGCGGCTCGCGACTGACGCGGGAGCGGCCTTTTTGGGGGGATACTTCTTCCGTTCGCTGGCCTTAATGCCGACATAGATAGTGAAATTGATGTCTTCCAGGACTCGCCCGCCGCCGTTTCGCAGGTCTAAATATGCACAGCGTAGTATGCAACTACCTTTGGCAAGCGCCAGCAAGTTACGGACGGTCTGTTGATGTGCTCCTCCCAAAACCCAGCGCGCCTGCTGGGCATCTTCCTCCTCATCCCACAACAGACTCCGGTCGAAATCTACCTTCCAAGTGCCGCCAACACTTTTCTCAGGCAGGGCCACCTCGAGGGTGTCTCCCGGTTCCAGCGAGATGGGTTTCTTGGCATCTTGCGGGCCAATCCGGATCGTCTGCGACACGGTCTTTTACTCCGGCTTGGCAGAAAGTCCGATCACTCCTCAAGGACTGATCTCTCTCGCCAACAGCGCCGCCCCCAAAATAGGGCCGTCTCGGCCCAGTTTCGCAACCAACAGAGGGCATCTTCTTCCCGCAGGCCGGCTCATCAGACTCTCACGCAGGTGGGCCATCCACATCTCATCCGGCAGGGCCGGGCCAGAAACTACAACAGCCTCAGGATCATACAATTCCATAAGCCCGATTAATGCTTGGCCGACCCAAAACGCCCCCTCCTTCATTACTTCATGTGCAAGGGGGTCTCCGGCCTCCGCCGCTTCTATTAATAGCCCAAGTGTGAGAGATTCCGGCTTTCCTCCAGCCGATTCCAGGACAGCCGACTTCTGCCCACGGGCGATTTTCGCTTTGGTTATCTCCACAAGGGCAGAGTCGCTCGCCACCGACTGCCAACAGCTACTCCGCCCACATCCACATAGAAAAGGATCCTCTTCCTCGTTGTCTGCAGTATAGTCAGGGAGGGTCAGATGCGCTGCCGTGGCAAACGCTCCACTGGCCCCCTCCAGAACCTTACCCTCCAACATCGCCGCGCAGCTCAGCCGGCCGCCGCTGGAGAAGTACAAGAGATTGCTCAAGCCGACTCCAGCCCCCAGCAGGGCCTCCGCGGCAAGGGCGGCTTTTGTCTCTTCAATGAGTAAGACAGGCTGCTTTAAGTGCTCGCCGGCCAACTCGACAAGAGAAACTTCGCTCCACCCGGGGAATTCGGGGGACTCCAGACACACCCCATCACGGTGGCGGCCCGCCAGCGCAATACCTATGCCACATATCTGTGCCGCACTCCCATCTCCCGCTTGCACCTCCTGGAGCGCCGCCAGTGCCTGATGCAGTACCGTTTCCGGCAATGCCGTGGGAAGACACGGGCGGGTCGCCTGAGCCGTCATCTTGCCCTGGGGATCCAGCAGCGTCGCTCGCACAATGTCGGAGGCAAGATGCAAACCCAGGCCGTGCTTCGTCTCACTAATCAACTGCTGGGACGGTGCGCGCTCGCCGGGAGAAATTGAGGTGGTTTCCGCTTCAGGGTCAATCAGTGAGAAGCCGATCTTGCGGTTTGCGGCATCCAACACCGCGGCGGCCGCGGCGTATAAACCCTGGCTCTCACTTCGCGCGGCACCCAATAGCTGTTTCTTTTTCTCACCTTCTACAAGTTCCAGGCTCACATAAACCGCGGCTTCGCCGGAACTAAGCCTGAAATCTCCTACTTCCAGCAGCCTGATCCTCTTCTCCGCAAATGTCTCCGACCGTGATTCGAGGTATGAATTCAGCCCATTTACGGCCGCCGACGCTGCCAGTCGCCGCTGGCTCCT
>WVXJ01000045.1:4684-8827 GCA_011773575.1 Armatimonadota bacterium
ACCTCCTCCAGAGTGAGCCGCATTGTGCCCGGCGCAGCGACCGAGGGATGCTCCCGTTCTTGCCGGGGAAAATGCGCCTCAGCCTGCATCCGTTGAAGCCAGGAAAGTGTATCGTCCACGCCGGTTCCAGTCAGCCTCCTCTCTATTCCTCCGAGGGCTCCCTCCAGAGGGACAACTGTCCCATCGTTTGTTCCTTTGCCGCCTGCTCATAAGCGCGTCGAGGAGGGAGGCCTTTCTTGCGGTGTTTCCAGATGGCGCGGAGCAAGTCAGCTTGCTCTTTCGTAAAAAGGTTGCGCTCCAGCCGGCCGTGTCTTTGCTTTAGGGGACTAAGATAGCCGCGCTGTTCAAGGTAATAGACGTCCTCCTTCTTCATGCCTGGACACAGCGCGAGGATATCTGCCATCGTGTGAAGATTTGCGAGGATATTATCCTCAGCATTTGTCGACATAAGTAAAATATTGTCGCTTGCTTGTGACTTCTTGTCAAGAAGAAGGCTTAGAACCTTGAGGGGAAGGGTGGCTCCGAAATGAGAACGCCCCCTGATTCACCTGTCGGGGGCGCACATCTGTAACATCAAGAACCTTGCGCTGCGCAAGAGAAATGCCTGTGAGCAGAGCTCACCTTGGCGATTGCTGCGGCGTCAATTGCGTATCGGCGCGTCATCCTTTTCTTCAAGGGCGAAATGGAAGTCCACCAGCTCTTCGGGAGTTATCTTGCCCATGGACTCAAAACGGCTGCGATCATCAGCCTGAGCGACCGCTTCCTCGGCGGATCGCTCTACATTGAATCCAGCCCAGCGCTGCTCCTCCACCAATTGCTTCCCGATCCGCTTGCAGCGCCCGCAGCGATAATGCACAGACACGAAACTGGGCCCGAAGAGACTTAAATAAAACCGCATCTGCAGCACGTCTCTGCGTATGATGCGGTGCCCGCACTTACAGCGGATGACGACCTTATTCATTGCAAGCCCTCATGAACAAGAGCCTAAGTATAGGCTCAGAATGATACCTATATAATTATATCACGTTTTCGCCAACTTGCAATCGCGCAAGAGTTCTGAGTTCTGAGTTGAGAGTTCAGAGCACACTTGCCCTCAAAGGATATATCGGCTCAAATCGAGATTCCTGGCAAGCTCGGCCAATTGGCTGCGCACATAGGCGGCATCAACCGTGACTTTCACTTCACGCATCTCCGACGCATGGAAGGAGACCTCCTCCAGCAACTTCTCCATTATGGTGTGCAGCCGCCGCGCTCCTATATTCTCCGTCTGGTCATTCACCTCCCCCGCAATCTTGGCGATCTCGGCGATGCCCTCTTCGGTGAATTCCAGAGAAACACCCTCTTCCGCCAGAAGTGCGGTATATTGGCGAAGCAATGAAGTCTTCGGCTCCTTCAGGATGCGCACGAATTCTTCCTCCCCCAGGCTGCTCAGTTCCACCCGCAGGGGAAAGCGGCCCTGCAGTTCGGGGATGAGGTCCGAGGGTTTGCTCACATTGAATGCGCCCGCCGCCACAAAGAGGACGTGGTCGGTCTGCACGGGGCCGTATTTCGTCATCACCGTGGAGCCCTCAACGATGGGCAGAATATCTCTCTGCACCCCTTCCCGCGAAACATCCGGACCGCGGCCTGTTTCACGGCCCGCAACCTTGTCCATCTCATCTATGAAGATAATGCCCGATTGTTCGACTCGCTCGATCCCTTCCGTGGTCACCTGATCCATATCCACCAGCCGCGACGCGCTTTCGAAAGCCAAAATCTCCTTGGCTTCTTTCACTGTGACGCGCCGCTTCTTCTTGGATTTCGGCAACATTCCTCCCAGCAGGTCCTGGAGGTTCATGCCCATTTCTTCCATTCCCGCGGGAGAGAAAACCTGCAGAGTGGGGAACTTGCTTTCCTCCACCGTCACCTCTACCATCTTGTCATCTAATTCTCCCGCCACCACTTTCTCCCGCAGTTGCCGCAGATCATCCGCGGGTTCCTCTTCGGCCGGCTCAGGTTCTTCCTTGGTCTCCTCTATGGGGCGCTGAGAGACGAAGGCGGCCATCACATCTCCCATACTCTTCAGGCTGGGCACCGGCGCTTTTCGACCGCGTTGAGAAAGCAGTTCCACTATACGGTCAATCGCCATCTCCCGCGCCCGGCCCTCCACCTCCTTCATCTTCTCCTGCTGCACCATCCTCACCGCGATATCGGTGATGTCCCGCACCATGGCGTCCACATCCCGGCCCACATATCCAACCTCGGTAAACTTCGTCGCCTCCACCTTCAAGAAAGGCGCCTTTGCCAGCCGCGCCAGCCGCCGCGCAATCTCCGTCTTGCCCACTCCCGTGGGGCCTATCATGAGGATGTTCTTGGGTATCACCTCGTCCCGTATCTCGCCGCTCAACCGCTGGCGGCGATACCGGTTCCGCAGCGCGATTGCAACCGCCCGCTTCGCTGCCTTCTGTCCTACAATGTATTTGTCGAGTTCCTCGACTATCTGCTTAGGTGTGAGTTCATCCATTGTGTCTTCAGGCTTCCTCGAATATATGACTGGGTTACTATTTTAACGTCTCCAGCGTGATCTCGCGATTCGTATAGATACAAATGTCAGAAGTTATCTCCATCGCTTTTCGCACGATCTCTTCCGCGCTCAGGTCCGAATTCTGTGCCAGGGCGCGAGCGGCGGCGAGTGCATAGGGGCCCCCCACGCCGATCGCCGCCAAACCGTCATCCGGTTCAATCAAATCACCGGTGCCGGAAATCACCAACAGGTGCTCACGATTCGCTACCACCAGTAGCGCCTCAAGCCGCCGCAGGGCGCGATCGGTGCGCCAATCCTTCGCCAGTTCATAGGCCGCCTTCGGCAGATTACCGTGAGCCGCATCCAGTTTCCCCTCGAATTTCTCAAAGAGAGCAAGCGCATCCGCCGCGGAGCCGGCGAATCCGCCGATGACTTCATCCTTGTACATGCGCCGGACCTTGCGGGCATGATGTTTCATAATGGTCTTCTCAAAGGTTACCTGGCCGTCACCGCCAACCGCCACTTCGCTGCCGCGTTTGACCGCCAAAATGGTGGTGGAGTGTATCTTGCCGCGCGAGGAAACAGTATCTTCCATTACAGCACTCCCTTGCTGGAGGGAATCTTCTTTTTGCGTCGGGGGTCCACCCTCATTGCGTCACTCAAGGCCCGCCCCAAGGCCTTGAAGGCGGCCTCCACTATATGGTGGGAGTTGCGCCCGGTTACCGTAAGCAAGTGAAGAGTAAGGTCGGCGGAACTTACTAGACCCCGCAGAAATTCTTCCAGTAACTCCACCTCGAAGTCTCCTATCTTCTTCGCCCTCAGAGTCAGATCCAGCACGAGGTAACTGCGCCCGCTGAAATCCAGGGCCGCCATCGCCAGCGCCTCATCCATCGGCACAATCGCCGATCCATAGCGAGCGATGCCGCGCTTGTCCCCCAATGCCTCCTTCAACGCCTTTCCCAAGGACAATCCCACATCTTCCACGGTATGATGTTTGTCAACCTTCAAATCTCCCTTCGCCTCCAGGGTCAAATCCATCAACCCGTGTGTAGCCAGCAAAGTCAGCATATGATCCAAGAAACCGATGCCGGTGGAGACTTTTGCTGTCCCGCTGCCATCAAGTGAGAGTTTCACCTTTATCTGGGTCTCTTTTGTTTTGCGTTGAACATTCGCTTTTCTCAAGGTTCGGCTCCCTATTACCTTTGTTTCTCGGCCGCAGAACCGCGCAGCCGCAGTTCCACCGCGCGCTGATGTCCTTCAAGCCCTTCCAGAGAAGTGAACTGCCGAATGTGTTTCGCGTACTCCGCCAGCGAGGCGGCGGAGACGGAGACAATGTCTGAACGCTTCATGAAATCCATCACTCCCAACCCGGAGGAAAAAGCTGCGCTGCGGCCTGTGGGCAGACAGTGAGAGGGGCCTGCAATATAATCACTCACCGCCGCCGGAGAATGCGGCCCCAGCAGGATACAGCCCGCATTCTTCACATCCTCCAGATGGGCGCGGGGGTTTTCGAGGTGGAGTTCCAGATGTTCCGGTGCGATGAGATTAGCCAAGGCCAGACCCTCCGCCACATCTCGTACATGTACGAGCGCGCCCTTCTCTCTCAACGATTCCGAAGCCACACTCTGGCGGGGCAGTTC
>WVXJ01000251.1:0-6789 GCA_011773575.1 Armatimonadota bacterium
CTCAAGAAGGACTTCGGAGCGCGGCCCCGTGAGCGCGCCTTGGAGTTTGATTGGAACATTATTATACGGGAATATGAAACCGTTTTTTCGGAACTGAAGCGAGGTGCAAACGGAAGTGGCACCAGCTTTTCGTAAGCGGGACCGGTCAACGGAGGTGCTGAAATGCCCGCGCTTTCCGCGGTAGTGTGCGCGCGCAACGAATCTGAAAAGATCGAAGAATGCCTGCGCAGCCTGCGTTGGGCCGATGAGGTGGTCTTGCTGGATATGCAGAGCACAGATGCCACCGTGGAACGCGCTCGGCCCTGGGCGGATCGCGTCATTTCAATTCCGCCGGTCCCTGTCGTGGAGATGGTCAGGGACAGAATGCTGCAGGAGGCGAGTCACGACTGGGTGCTTATCGTTGATCCTGACGAGCGAATTCCGCACGCTTTGGCATTAAGGCTGCGTGAGTTGCTGGGTTCAACGCAGACTTTCGCGGCCCTGAGGATCCCCAGGCGCAACTTTCTGCTGAACCATCCGATGCGGGCCGCCGGCTGGTACCCGGACCCTCAGGTTCGCCTGCTCAACAAGCACAAGGCGCGCTGGCCCGCGGCGGTACATTCTGTACCCCAAGTGGAGGGAGTGATTCTGGATTTGCCTTGCGGGGATGGCGCTGAGATTCTGCACTACAACTACTCGTCCCTGAGCGAATTCCTTCACAAGATGAACCGTTACACAGACGCCCACGCCCGGGCCCTGCGGGAAGAAGGGAGCCGCTTCCGCTGGTACAAACTCTTCTACCATCCGCTCAAGGAAATCTGGCTGCGTTATATCAGCAGGCGGGGTTATCGAGACGGTCTGCCTGGATTGGTCTTCACCTTGCTGATGGGCATCTATTATCTGGTGCTCTATGCCAAACTCTGGGAACTGGAGCGAGCCGCGAACATCCTCGACCAGCCTATCTCAGATTCACAGAAATCCATGCCCCTGGAATCACGGATTCCATCATCTTCTGTAGAGGGGGATCTGCAGCCATGAACTTCTCGCCTCCGGTCATTGTCATCATCCCGCACTGGAACCGCAGAGATGATCTCCGCAGGTGCTTATGTTCTCTAGAGAAGCAGACTTACCCCCATCGAGTGTTGGTTGTGGATAATGCCTCCACAGACGGCTCAGCAGAAATGCTGGAAAAGGAGTTCGCCTATGCCCAGCTATATCGCTGTGAGCAGAACCTGGGTTTCGGCGGCGCAGTGAATGTGGGCTTGCGGCTGGCGGTGGACGGTAGGGCGAAATATGTCTTGCTGCTGAACAATGACACGGTAGCCCATCCCAGGCTGCTGGAACATCTAGTGAGGTTCGCGCAAGAGGATCCTGCTCGGGGAGTCGTCGCCCCCAGCATCTATTATCTTCAACCACCAGAGCGATTGTGGTCGGCCGGGGGAGAGGTAAACCTGGCGCGCTGTCTTTGCAGGCAACTCACGGAAAGCGGAGAGGCGCCGCGTAAGGTTGATTACGCTTCCGGCTGCGCCCTTCTCGTATCGGTGAAGATGGTTGAATGTGTCGGCATGCTCGACCCGCGTTTCTTCATGTATTTCGAAGAAGTGGACTGGTGTCTGCGGGCGCGTCGCGCAGGCTTCGAAGTATGGCATCTTCCCCAAGCCAAAATGTGGCACGCGGTCTCCACTACCCTGGGAAAGGATTCTCCCGCGGTCCACTACTATATGACGAGAAATCGTCTCCTCTTGCTGCAGAAGAACCGCGGGCTGCCCGCTGCTTTGCTGGTGATGGGAACAGAGTACTTCCGCTCTTTCGCGGTTGCCGGCCTGCGCAGAGAACGCGCCCGCTCACGGGCCCTGTGGCAGGCGATGGCGGATTTCATCTCCCAGCGCTTCGGAGAAAAGCCGCCGGGAAATCTGGAGGCCGCTGAAAAATGAAGATCGCAATAATCCGCGGCCCGAATCTGAATCCATATGAGATGCAATCCTATTTGCCGCTGGCGAAGGAGCACGCACTGTTCGGCTTCGCTACTCGCGGCGCGCCCTTCTGTGAGGACAACACTGAGATGAAGGTGTCATATCTGTCATCTCCCGCGCGGCTGACGGCAAAAGTACCGGCCCCTCTCCGGCGCATAACCCGCCGGCTCCTTTCCCGCGGTCTGGGCGCGGCGTGGACCTGGATGTTCGGCCTGGAGAAGCGGTTACAGGGGATGGATATCATTCATACTGCGGAGACCGCCAACGGATACTCGTTTCAGGCCTTGCGGGCAAAGCGCAAATGGGGCGGAGCGCTGGTGGTTACGGCCTGGGAGACCATCCCCTTCAACTTCGAGAATCACGCCTTCAGCCGGTACGTGAAAAGAGAAGTCAGTGCGGCGGCGGATCATTTCATCGCTGTCACCGAACGGGCGCGGGAGTGCCTGCAGGCGGAAGGAGTGGAGGCTTCTCGAATAAGCGTGATCCCGGCCGGTATTGACCTGCAGCGTTTTCAGCCGGGGCCCGCGGATTCCAGTCTGCGCGCGGCACTGAACCTGAAAGATCACATACCGACTGTGCTCTTCATGGGCAGACTGGTACGGGAAAAGGGAGTGCATGATCTCCTGGAGTCACTGCATCATATTCGGCTTCACTTCGGCCTACAAGCGAATCTACTTATGGTAGGGGAGGGGAGAGAGCGGCGAAGGCTAGCGGAAAAAGCGCGGCGGTTTGGGTTGGAGAAGTCCCTTCACCTGCAACCGCCCTGGCGTTACGAGAAGACACCTGATATCTACAGGCTGGCCGATGTCTTCGTGCTCCCAAGTCGCTCCACGCGCGATTGGGAGGAGCAGTTCGGTATGGTGCTGGTAGAAGCCATGGCCTGTGGGTTGCCCATTGTGGGAACGCGCAGTGGCGCCATATCGGAAGTGGTGGGAGAGGCCGGTATCTTGGTCGAGCCTGATTCTCCGGTAAGGTTGGCGGAGGGAATTGCAAGGTTGCTGCGCAGCGCGGAACTACGCAAGTCCCTCAGCACCTCCGGAATTCGCCGGGCGAAGAAGCAATTTTCCCATATGCAGGTCAGTCGTCATATCGAAGAGGTATATCAGATGGTCTTCGAAAAGGCTCACGGTGTCGCCACTGTGTGCCCAAGACTTTCAGAGTCGGAGATAGGATGAAACTTCTCGTGCTTTCAGCCTGGTTCCCGTTTCCCGCTGACAACGGGTCGAAGATTCGGACCCAGCATCTTCTTCGCTCCCTGGCGCGGGAGCATACGGTTGACCTCGCCTGTTTCTACCAAGGTGAGCGGGAAGCCGCACAGTTGGGAAAAGCAGAGGAGATATGCCGGCAGGTCGCAGCCTTTCCCAAGCCATCCTTTGATGCCGATAAGATGCCTTCCGTGGCTGATCTCTTCTCACGCAAGCCGCGTTTCATACGCTCCACATACTCTGATTCGCTGGCGCGAGAAGTGCAGGAATGGCGCGCTCAACGCAATTACGACGCCATAGTCTGTATGACCTGGGGCATGGCTCCGTATGTGCTTTCTCAATCTTCCGTTCGCGCTTCTGTGAAGCGCATTCTCGACCAGCACAACATCGAATCCGGCATCTTCCGACGCGGACTCAAACTTAGGCAAGGTATTTCGCGGCTGAGGGGTTGGCTTACCTATCAGAAGTTCCGCCGTTACGAAGGGCGCACCTGTGCAGGTTTTTCCACCTGCAGTGTGGTCTCTGAGCGGGAGAAGCAGGAACTTGAGAAGATACTCCCACCTTCTGCAGCAACCAATATAGTCACAATCCCCAATGGTGTTGATACGGCCCTGTGGGAGCCGCGTTGGAGGCCTGTGTCGAGAAACGCATCGACTCATCAGTTGGTTTTCACCGGTTCCCGCTCCTATGGGGTGAATGTGGAGGGTCTCAGGTGGTTTCTAAGAACTGTTTATCCCCGGCTGAAGGCGGACTTCCCTGACGTCCGTCTCGGTATAAGCGGAGATGCTGCTGCCAGCCTGATTCCGGAGGCGGAGGGTGATCCATCAGTGACCTTCACCGGCTATCTATCTGATTTACGCCCTCTTCTCCGGAAGAGCGCGGCTCTTGTGGTTCCCTTGCGGCTGGGCGGAGGCACCCGTCTGAAGATCCTTGAGGCGATGGCCTCAGGGCTGCCTGTAATTTCCACGCCGGTGGGAGCGGAAGGCTTGAAGGTGAAGCCGGGTCAGCACCTGCTTATCGCGCATGAGCCGGAGGAATTCGTTGACGCCGTGGGGCAGGTCTTCAAGCAGCCGCTGCGGACGCTTGCCATGACTGCGCGAGCCAGGAAACTGGTGGAAGAAGAGTATGACTGGGGGCCCATCGGCCGTAATTTTGCCAGGCTTGTCGAGGAGGTCGCCGCATGAGATCGGTTCTCACATTAGATTCTCACTCGGGCAGACGGCTCGTCATGGCTGGGCTGTTGCTTGTGGCGGCTTGCTGTTTCTTACCGTTTCTATTTATGGGACTCTCGCGGGAGAGTCTTGAGGTCTTGCTGATTCCCATCGCTGTAATCTGGTTCGCCATTCTCGCCATCTCCAGACCCGCCGCTGCGCTGATGGTCTATGTCTTCTTGGCTGCCGTCAGTATGCGTTGTGAGTTCCTCGTCCTCCAGGGCAACAAGATCTCCGGAGGCATCTTTTTCAGTCAGGTGCTTCTTGCAGTGTTTCTTATCGGGTGGATGATGAGATATACCGCCAGACTGGAAAGGGAACCGAGAGCTTCACTTTCCCTTTCGTTGCCTCTGCTGGGACTGGCCGTGATACCATTCGTGTCGGTTCTCAGCGCCTACGTTACCTGGGACCCTGAAGTCTCCACCGTCCATCGCAAGCTCGTTGTTCAGTTGGCCGGGGCTTCGCTTATCTTCTTGGCTGCGGCAGCCGCTTTCTTGACTGCTGTGGTGGTAAAGAGTGTCTCTCATGCAAGAGCCATTGTGACGATAATGGTGGGCATTGCGTCACTGGCCTTCTTCGATGTTCTCGGTCTGTTCAACACTCCCGGGAAGGCATTGATTTTCACCGTGGCGCCGCTCGCCTTCACATTCGCTCTTTACGCTCCCACTCATTCGCGTAGATTTCTCTGGCTCACGTTGCTGATACCGCCCTTCATAATTGCGATACAGGCAATAAAGGTAACCCTTCTCGTTGCTCTCATCCTTCCGGTGTTGTTCGCCAGTTTCGCTCATTCCCGCCGCGCCTTCTTTATCACTTTGGCGGCACTCATCGCAGGTTACTTGATTCTCGGTGCTGCTCTGGGAAAATCTCCCGCCTTGAGGGTTTACGAAAAAGCCAAGAGGATGCAGGACTTCGATCGCATCCTTCTCTTTCAGAAAGCGGTTGGAACTTGGAAAGAGCACCCATTGTTCGGAGTGGGTCCCGGAGGGCAATTCGCCTATCTTGATGGTGAGCACTTCTACGGAACCGCTCACAGCCTTTACGGCAACTTTCTCATGGAAACCGGCCTCTTCGGCATGATCTTCTTGCTGTGGGTCATCGGGGCGGCCGTCCTGATGGGGTGGAAGGCATTTCGCTTTTGTCGCTATCCGCCGCGAGCGAGGGGGCCCGATAATCCGGAATTCGCTTTCATGCGCACTTTCACCCTGGGCCAGACAGCGGGATTTCTGGGAATGGCCGTCGCCGGACTGTTCAGTGATACCATGCTGCCCGCGGTGCAGAATGGCGGCATGTACATGTTTGGAGCCTCTGTCTATCTTTGGATACTCTTGGGGGTCACCGCAGCCTTTCGCAGAATGCAACTGGAGGGCAAAGTTGGGCAAGCCGCAGATCTCAATCTGTATTCCGAGCTGGAACACCCGCGCGCTTCTACATGAGTGCTTGAGTTCCATCCGCGCCGCCTGTCGGGAGCCATACGAGGTAATCGTCGTGGACAATGGCTCCAGTGACGGGAGCGCGGAGATGGTGGAAAGCAAGTTCCCTGAAGCCAGGCTGCTGGTGAATCGCGTCAACCGCGGTTATGCGAGAGCCACAAACCAGGCAATAGCTGCAGCCGAGGGAAGCATGATCGTGCTCTTGAACAGTGACACCCGCTTTCATGAGGACACGCTGGGAGGTTTGAAGAGACTCTTGGAAGCTCATCCTCAGGGTGGCGCCGCGGGTCCGCTGCTGCGCTGGCCCGGCGGCCGGCTGCAGCGTTCCTGGGGNNAGGGCTTTGCTTCTGGACCGCTACACTTCACCTCCTTGGAACGGAAAAGCGGAGCCTTGTGAGGTGGGCACTCTCATGGGGGCGTGCCTTATGGTGAAAAAACAGGCTCTTACACAGGTCGGCCGGCTGGACGAAGGGTTCTGTCACTATGGAGAAGATGTTGACTTGTGCTGGCGGTTGCAGCGCGCCGGCTGGAAGTTGTTTCTCGCGCCCTGGTTGGAGATGACCCACTATGGCGCCGCCAGCAGTCAGCGAATGCGCCGAAGCGCCTGGCTGAACTACCACCGGTCCAAGTGTCGGCTGTTTCGCAAACATCTGGGACATCCGGCGGCGGTGGCGGCGAAACTCTTACTCACCACAGAAGCGCTCGGCAAGGGAGTCTTGTCTCTTGCGCGGCCTTCATCTTCGGGGCGGAGAAAAGTAGGAGACTGTGCCGCGCTGCTCAGAAAGATAGGAGGTTACTGATGCTGGGGACGGAGAAGCTCTCCATCTTCCTGGCGAAGATGCGCTTTCACGCCCGCAAGTTTCACATGGGCGTTCGTCCAAAGGATCTGGTGCTCGATATCGGCGCGGGACATGCGCCTCATTTCCGCGCCGATGTGCTCTGCGACATAAGCCTGGGTGATGACCGGGAGAGATGCGGACCCGTGGGC
>WVXJ01000251.1:6831-10450 GCA_011773575.1 Armatimonadota bacterium
AAAAGGGGTCACATTGAGATACCCAGCGAGTTCTCCGAAAAACTATGCGGACTGCCTCCACATCGCTGGTTTATCCGGCGCGAAGACGGGCGGTTGATTTTCACTCAGAAGACTCGTCCCATCTATGATGAAACCATCGCTTCACACACGTGGACCGCATGGGACAGCGGTGACCCTGCCTACCACCTCTTCTTCTGGCGTAACCCGGAACTCTTTTTTATCACTTTTCCTTGGGAAGAGAAGATTGAATACTCCATACAACCTGTTGAGGGAGTGAAGGAAGAACTCTTCGTTGATGCTGAACCCGGAGTTGGGGATGAGCCCCTACGCAAGACGCTGCGAGGTTGGAATCGTTGGGATCCCGGCTGGGAGAATCTCCTGCGCCATATGGCGATTTCCTTGGCGAGATTAAGAAAGCGCAAGCAGGCCGACCTCATGCGGTTGATCGCTTGTCCTGTCTGCAAATCGAGTCTGGAGAAACGGGGAGAGCGGCTGATCTGTTCGTCCTGTCGAAAATGGTATCCCATGTGGAAAGGGGTGCCGGTGCTGCTCGTTTCCGAGGGGCGGGGTTTGGAGTTGTGAAGTGAGTGGTGAGGAAGAGAAAGAGGTGCGTCCGCTCATTCTCGCCAGCGCCAGTTTGGAGAAGACCTCAGATGAGGCCTTTCCGCGTGTCGCCGACTGGGAGATTTACCAGCGCTTCAACGCCGGACTCCTGCAATATGATGACCTCCAGATCAATCCTCATCTGCGAAGAATCGAGGAAGCCATTAGGCTGGATTTCTCGCTGGCAAGAAGAGGGCTTTCCCTGATTGACGGTCACAATGTAATCTTCTCGACATCAGAGAAAGTGGGAATACCTCTACTCGCATTGCAGACTCGTCGGGCCGCGGTTCCGCATGTGATGTTAGGCCATCATCTGTTGTCACCACTGAAATTCAGGTTCTTGAAGACGACTGGACTGTTGCGAAAATTGAGCCTCCTGCTCTGTCTGAGCCGGGAAGAACTGCGGCTTTTGCGTCTTCATTCCGGCCTTCCGCCGGAAAGAGTGGTGATGCTGGAAGGGGTTGTCACCGATCATCGCTTCTTTCTTCCCGCGCCGGGCCACGGAGAAGGCTTCGTTCTCTCCACCGGCGCAACTCTGAGAGATTATCCGACACTGATGCGCGCTCTCGGCGGCCTCCCAATCAAAGTTGTGATTGCCTCCGGCAGCCAATGGGTTAAAGGCTCCGAGTCCAAAGGCAAGATCCCCTCCAATTTCACCTTCTTGCCCAAGCAGTCTTTGAAGCAGATGCGGGACCTGTACGCCCGCTGCGCGGTGGTAGTGATTCCCCTTCACAGAGGCACTCAGCACTCCGCGGGCCGGACCACAGCGACGGAGGCAATGGCCAGCGCCAAGCCGCTGGTGGCAACAGACCTTCCCGGTATGCGGGATTATGTAACACCCGGCCGCAACGGGCTGTTGGTGGAGGAAGGCAGCGAAATCGCCTTGAGAGAGGCAATTAAGGGTATGCTGGCGAATGAGAAATGGGCGATTGCGCTGGGGCTGGCTGGCCGCCAACTGACAGAAACGAAATGGAACATCGAACTATATGTCAATGATTTGTGTCGCCTGCTGAGGCAGGTGGTGCAGGGGTCTGAAGCGCCGCAGGTCTGATTGGGAAGTATTGCAGTGAACATCCTTTTCTTGACACAACTCTTCCCGTATCCGCCGGACACCGGGGCGAGAATCAAAACCTATCATACTCTGCGATTCCTCTCTCAAGAGCATCGCGTCACACTACTCACTTTCCTGCGAAACGAAGACGAGCGCGCTTTGCTGCCGGAACTGGAGCGTCTCTGCCACAAAGTGAAAGGCTGTTTTCTGCCGCGTTCACTCACCAGAGACATCGTCAGTCTGACAAGCGCGCTGGTGAGAGGCCGTTCCTTTGTCGTGGAACGCGATTACAGCCCGCCCATGCAAGCTCTTGTTGACGATACCCTGAAAGAAGAGAGGTTTGACGTTATTCACGCCGACCGGCTGCAGATGACGCAGTATTTCAGCGATGTTTCAAGCCTCAACGGCGCGGCGCTCGTTCTAGACCAGCACAATGTAGAATCGGAGGTCGTACACCACCTCGCGAGGCGTCATGCCGGTGTCAAGAGGGCTTTGCTGAGAAAGGAATATCGGGGTTTGCGGTGTTTCGAGACCAATGCGTGTGCGCGCGTCCATCACGTAATCTGCGTGACGGGGGAGGATCGAGAGAATTTGTGGCGGCTGCTGAAGAAGGGACCGTCGAGTGGGATTACCCCCAGAATGCACGTGGTGCCCATAGGAGTTGACTGTGACAAGATAAGGCCGCTGGATTCTCCAAAAGAAAAGGGCCGGCTGCTGTTCGTGGGCCCGCTCAACTGGCCCCCCAATGCAGAGGGAGTGATGTGGTTTGCACGGAAGGTTTGGCCGAAGATTCGCGAGCGGCATCCGACGGCCAGGCTGAGCGTAGTCGGTACTAATGCATCTTGGCGGTTGAAACGCCTGGTTTGCTCCTTTTCCGGGATTGAACTTGTCAGCTATGTGCAAGATCTGCTGCCTGAACTTCACCGCGCGGAGGCGATGGTTGTCCCCTTGTGGGCGGGAAGCGGACTGCGGGTGAAGATACTTACTGCGATGGCCGCGGGCCTGGCGGTGGTCTCCACTCCTCTCGGGTATGCCGGGATCCGCGCGGTCCCGGGCGAACATCTGCTGGCTGCAGATGATGCCGATGAGTTCGCCCAGGCGGTAATCTCGGTGCTGGAGAATCCCTTCCTTCGTTTCAGGTTGGAACTGGCGGGCCGGCGGCTGGTGGAGGCCGATTATGACTGGCGTATAGTTGACCGCGGTCTACAGAGGACTTACAAACTGATTGAAGGGGAAAGGCCTGCTCCTGCCCCACTCGGCTAACGCCATGCCTCTCAGATCTCACATCTCAAGCCTCAACACTCGGATCCTGTACGCCGGCATCTTCGTCTTTTTCTTTGCCCTCTACCTGTGGTCTCACATATTCAATTTCTTCAACCGCGATCCGCTCTACTACTCACTGCAGGTAGAGACGTACTCTTGGGCTGCGCTCTTCTCCGATTACCATCATCTCTTGTATCGTCCTGTCGGGCGCCTCTGGTTTCTTATCTGGCAGTCACTGGGTTACAAAGATGGAGCGATGTTTCCTCTGCAGGCCCTCAGCGGACTTGTCGGCGCGGCGACGGTCGTCGTCTTCTTCGGGATCTGTCTCAGGCTTACACACAGCCGGAGGTTCGCGCTCCTCGCAGCGGCTTTCGCGGGTTTCTCTTACGGGCTGTGGAGATATTCGGCAGAAGCTTATCCCCACATGTTCTTGTTGTTCTTTACAAGCACAGCCGCTCTGGTGCTTCTTCGCGGTGTGCAAGAGCAGGCCGCTTCCACTTCGGAGGGTCCCCGTCGGTACAGTCAAATATACGCCTTCGCCCTGGCTGGAGCATTCACCGCGCTCGGCGCGCTCTTCTATCAGACCGCCGTCCTCTTTCTTTTTCCCGCGCTGTGGCTTATCCTCAGGAGTCAGCGTATTGCTCGCCGCCGAAGGGTTTCAGCCGGCCTCGCCTTCCTGCTGCCGTGCCTTCTGTTGTTGGC
>WVXJ01000251.1:10470-10847 GCA_011773575.1 Armatimonadota bacterium
GGATCTTCTGGATGGATGAGTTATGGCCGCTTCAGCCCAACAAGTCTGCTGAAGGCACCCATCGGCGCAGGCAATCTGTTCATAGGGGAAAGCTTTGCCAGCCAGCATTTTACATCTTTCCAGAAGGTAAGAGGCTTTCTGGCATCACATACCGGGATCCCGTTGTTTCCGAGAGATGGGCCGCCGCTTTCTTTGGGCGCGGCCTTGCTCCTTTATCTTCTCTTCGGTTTGGCCTGCATTGCTCTGGTTTGGCTTTGCGTACTCGTCTTCATTCACTGGCGGAAGATAGGGCGGCAGTTCCCTTTCGGGCGCGCCCTCTCTGCGGCCTGGCTGGTTCCCTTTGCAGCTTTGCCCATTTGGTGGTTCCCGGAAAACCG
>WVXJ01000251.1:10853-12528 GCA_011773575.1 Armatimonadota bacterium
GGAGGGAGATTGCGCCTCTTGGGTGTCTGTGTTGGCTTGCTGGCAATCACTAATCTCTTCGGTTCAATCCTCCCCGATCGCCAGCCGGAGAACAACCCGCTGCTCCAGCGAACCTATGCCGTTGCCGATACAGTTACATCACAAGACCTGGTGGTGACAATCAGCGCGGGGGAATTGAAGCATTTGTCTTGTTATCTTGAATACTACCTGCGCTGTCACAGCGTGGATTTGCTCGCCCTCTTCTACAATCCTGAGGGTACGTCCGCAGGTCGCAGGCTCATTCGCGGCGAGATAGTCCGCGCATGGTCAGAAGGCGGGCGCGTCTTTCTCGTCAGCGAAGGATTGGGGAGCGGTTTGGTATACCAACAAGTTGCCAGATACAAGTCAGTTACGCCTGAGCAGGTGAAGGCCATGCTGTCGGAGTTTCTGTCAGAGTATGAGAGAGAGCCTGTTGTGTTATTTCGTGAACAGCCGCTTCTCTATCTCGTGAAGCCCGGCGGCTCCGATGGTTGGTCTTTTGATTGAGCTCTGTCCAGCAAGCCTTGCCGCGAGGACTTCGTCACAACCATCCCTTCTTCCTGAAGAAGACAACCATGGAGATGGCCACCGCCCCCATCACGCCCCAGACCATGGGATATGACCAGTGCCATTCGAGTTCAGGCATGTACTTGAAGTTCATTCCGTAGATTCCCGCCACAAATGTCAATGGAATGAAGACCGTGGCAATGATGGTCAAGACCTTCATCACCTCGTTCATCTTGTTGCTGACACTGGACAAGTAAGTGTCGAGCATACCGGCGAGTATGTCTCGGAATGACTCTATTGTATCCATGACCTGAATCGCATGATCGTAGACATCCCGCAGGTAAATCTCGGTATCCTTGCAGATCAAGGATGACTCGAGACGCTGGAAGCCGCTGATGACTTCCCTAAGCGGCCAGATGGACTTCCGAAGGAAGATCATCTCCCGCTTCAGTTTGTGAATAGTCTGTAGAGTGTCAAGGGTGGGACGAGCCACCAACTCTTCTTCCACTTGCTCTATGCGGTTCGCCAGTTTCTCCAGCACTACGAAGTAGTTGTCAACTATGGCATCCAAAAGCGCATAGGCGAGGTAATCAGCTCCGACCTTCCTGATGCGGCCCTTTGCGTTTCTAATGCGCCCCCTGACGGGATCGAAGACATCGCCCTCCGCCTCCTGGAAGGAGATGACGAAGTTGGATCCGAGAATGAGGCTAACTTGCTCAGAAACCAATTCATCTTTCCCCACATTATGGTGAAGCATCTTCAATACGACAAAGAGATATTCGCCGAAGTCCTCCAGTTTGGGGCGTTGGCCGGTGTTTAGGATATCTTCCAAAACAAGCGGGTGAATACCGTAACAGGCGCCAAGCCGCTCCAGAATCTTGACGTCGTGAAGGCCGGTTACATCTATCCACGTAACAGTGGGCTTATCCTTGAAGGCGAGACATTCATCCAACGTGGACTGCGTCTTCTCTTCGATGTGGTGCTCGTCATAGTCGAGAACACTGATTCTTACCGTCTCGGTTCTTTTCTCGCCCACATGAACGAGGGCCCCGGGCGGCAACCCTATCTTCTTTGTGCTTCTGGTAAGGAGTTTGCGCATGTCCGCTGCCTCTGGAGGTTATGTGGCAAGGAAGAGAACCTGTTCCTCGCG
>WVXJ01000251.1:12541-17932 GCA_011773575.1 Armatimonadota bacterium
AGACAGACAAGAAGGATGGCTGCTTGAGAGACGATTTCTTTCACTTTCGGCCCGTGAAGCCGGTCGTTATGGCTGGGGAAGAGGGGGCGGCCGCCGCCGCGAACCTGAGAGATCGCGTTCTCGATATCCGGCACCACTCCGCCTAGAGCCCCCCAGAAGGCGGGAGAATTCCAGCCCTGGCTTGACCCGATCACAGCCAGAGCCGTGAGCGCAAGAACAGTCTCGGTCGGAACGGAGAAATCGCGGTGGGGAGTCAAGTCCAAGAAGAAATGAGTGATTACGCCGGCCAGGAAGGCTCGTGACTTGCTCTTGAGGGCCTTTCCCAGGGTCGCTCCAATGAAGGCATGTACTCCGCAGATCATCGCTGCGGCGGCCTCTTTGCTGGTTTCATTTCTTCGGTCGAGGCTCAGGGGGAATGCCGTGAAGCAGACAGAAGTATTCGTGGACTTTCCAGATATAGTCGCGGGTTTCTCGATAGGGAGGCACACCGCCATACTTCTCTACCGCGCCGGAGCCCGCGTTGTAGGCGGCCAAAGCCAATGCTTCTTGATAAGGCTGACCTTGGTATTTCTCCAGGTTGCCGCGCAAAATCCGGACAGCCGCGCCGATGTTCTCCATCGGATCATAGGGGTTTCTCACTCCCATTCCTCTGGCGGTGCCGGGCATTAACTGTCCCAGGCCCATGGCGCCCTTGTAGGAACGCGCCTTTGGATTGAACCTTGACTCTGCGGCCACTACCGCCACTACGAAGAACGGGTCCACTCCAAGATGGCGAGAGTAGTTCACTATACTGGAGGCGATGAGTTCCACATCCTGGGGTGACAGTCTCGGATTGAAATAAAGAATCGCCCTCTTGCATCTAAGCAGCACAGCGTCTTCACCGCGGCTGGACAAGGAGGCTGCCCCGGCCTTGGAGGGACCTGTTTGAGTCTGCTTTTTCACTACAGGCGGTTTTCCGACAGCAATAACGATCGCTTGGAGATTGAGTGGTCCTGTGGACGCCCCCTCCGGGTTGCTCGCAAGACATCTCACCCTGACACCGGGTTGGATATCCGTCGGGAGGGAAGTGGCCGCCACTTCTGCGCTTTGTCCATCAGGTAGCCGAATCATGAGGAGCTTCCTCTCGGGAGAGGTGAGGATTCCAGCTACTTGGCCGTGCATTTCGAAAGCGGCGGAGAGGTTGTTCGTTCGCTCCTGCTGGAGTTCATTGTATGTAAGAACGTTTATTACACGGAATCGAAGGGCCTTGCGGGCATACTCCGTTTCACTCATCGCCCACAGCGAAGAGCACAGAAGAAGCATCGCCAGGGAGGCGATAATAAGCGAATACCTAACCCTCACCATGCCATCTCCTCGCAGAAAAGCATCACTGGCCAGTATAGAATGTCCTTCGGTTTCTGTCAATTGCAGTGAACAAACGCGCCCTTGTCTTTCTATTCCACAGGAGGGTAATTAATCTCTCGGAGCGTCTCAGTCTCTGTAGAGCAGGAGCTTTTGCTCCTGCCTGGCTTTCAGGATCTAATGGCAGAAGCGCTGCTTCCACCCTATGACTCGGTGAGGCTTTCGGGGGACAGCAGACGTTCCAATTCTTCAGAGGAAAGCAGGCCTTTTTCCTCCACGAGTTGACGAATGGATTTGCCGGTTGAAACCGCTTCTTTTGCAATGAGCGCGGCCTGATGATAACCCAGTTGGGGGCTCAGCGCAGTGACCAAGCCCAATGAGCGTTCTGCATATTGACGACAACGCTCTTCATTTGCGGTTATCCCGCGGATACAGCGTTCGCTCATCACCCGCAGGGAGTTTGTCAAGATAGTCATTGAGCCCAAGAGATTATGTGCCATCACAGGCATCATCACATTCAACTCCAGTTGGCCCGCCTGGCAGGCGGCGGCAATGGCGGTGTCATTTCCAATCACCTGGAAACAAACCATGGCCATCATCTCGGCCATTACGGGATTGACCTTCCCCGGCATGATGGAGGAGCCGGGCTGGACCGCGGGAAGTTGAATTTCTCCCAGGCCGCTTGTCGGGCCGGATCCCATCAAGCGTAAATCGCCGCAGATGCGGAGAAGATTCAGAGCGAGAGTGCGCAGCGCGCTGGAGACCTCCACAAAGCCATCTGTGTTCTGCATCAGTTCGATGTAATTCTCGGCCCCGCGCAGATCGAAGCCGGTCAGCCGGTGCAGTTCCTCCAGCACGTTCTTGCGATAGACGGGGCTGGCATTCAGCCCGGTGCCGATCGCGCTCCCGCCAAGCCCCAATTCCTGAAGCGCCTCGCAGGCCGCGCCGATGCGAGAGCGGCACTTCTCGATAGTCGTCGCATAAGCGCCGAATTCTTGGCCCAGGCGAATAGGGACCGCATCCTGGAGATGAGTGCGGCCGGACTTGATGATTCCGTCGAATTCGCGAGCCTTCTCCTTAAAGGCTTCTTTGGTCGCGGCGATGGCGGCATCCAGATCCTTCCACAGCCGGAGTGCCGCCAGGCGCATTGCGGTCGGGAAAACGTCATTGGTGGATTGGGCCATGTTCACATGGTCGTTGGGGTGGACCGGCTCATATGCTCCGCGCGGTTTTCCCAGCAGTTCATTGGCGCGGTTGGCAATAACCTCATTTACATTCATGTTGAAGGAAGTGCCGGCCCCGGCCTGATACACATCCACCACGAATTGATCATTGTGCTTTCCGGCAGCCACCTCGGCCGCCGCCGCGGAAATGGCGTCGGCGAGTTCCTCCGTCAATTCACCGGCCCCAAGATGGGCCTGCGCCGCCGCCTGCTTAATAATCCCTGTTGCCCAGATGAGTGCTGGATGTGCCCTTAGTCCACTTATTGGGAAGTTCTCTGTCGCCCTTATCGTCTGTACCCCATAAAGCGCACTTTCAGGAACTCTCACTTCACCCAAAAAATCTCTTTCAATTCGCTGTGCCATTTTCGCCTCGGATGTTAAGTCTGACTGAAACCGGTCGGTGGAATACACATCCACTTCTATCTAATTCGGTATCACCGGTGGCAAACCTCTGCCTGGCATTGCTGGAAGAGAAGATCGCTTTAACGCGATACGGGCGCCCGAAATCCTGGGCGCCCGCATCAGTTGAGCAAGTGCTTGTGAGGTTTGCATTCGCTCAATTCTAGTATACCTAAGGTGAGTACCTTTTGAACAGCTTTGTAGCTGCTTTTTGCGGAATTTTTCACCAGAAGCAATTTGGCTGATTTTGATGGGGGTAGCGACTTCTCCTAAAGCCATTTCTGCTCTGGCAAACACAAGTTTGCCTCTCGGAGATATCCGGCCCGTGGGAACCAGGGGGATTTCAGGTCTGGAAGATGGGGTTCCGCCAATCCGGAGCGGGGCGGATCTCATTATCCTTTCTTGGGAGCTCACAAGGATTCTGGGCAATAGTCCCGAATCTTATGTGTGTGATTCTCTTCAAATCCATGTTATGAGGGATTTCGCAGGGCACATCTGCCCTGCGAACTATGTTTGTTAGACATCGTCAAAAGAGTAAGAAGTGACTGAATCTACCCGCAAGCCCAGATTGATAGCCCCATTCCGCGGCATCCGCTATCCCGGATCCGACCTCTCTCCGCTGGTTTGCCCGCCTTATGATATCATATCTCCCCCAGAGCGAGAGGAACTCTATCGCCTTCACCCACACAATGCGATTCGATTGGAGTTTTCGCTGCCGCGAGAGGGAGAAGACTGCTATCAGGCCGCGGCACATGACTGGCTCAAGTGGCTGCAGGAAGGCATCTTGAAGGAGGAAGAGGAGGGACTCTACATCTGTCGGGCGGAGTTCTCCTTTCATGGAGAGGCCCACAGCCGCATCGGCCTCCTTGCCGCGCTCCATCTGGAGTCTCTCCAGAAAGGCCGGGTGCTGCCTCATGAAGGGACCCTGGCCGCCCCCAAAGCGGACCGGCTGGCACTGCTGAATGCCACTCATGCCAATTTCAGCCCCATATGGACGATCTTTGACAATCCTTCCCTTGGAGAGTTGTTGGGGCGCGCCTATTCAGGCGCTCCTATTAGCCGGGCAGATTTGACGGATGGAAGCCGCTGTTCGCTCTGGCGCGTCTCCGATGCAGAAATGACAAATCAGATATGCGGAATGATCGGCGATGGACCCATCTTCATCGCCGACGGTCATCACCGCTATGAGACGGCCCTCGCTTTTTCCCGCCAGGAGCACGAGGAAAGCCGCGGCGCTCCCGTCAACTACGTCCTGACACTCTTGGTGGAGGCGAGTGACCCTGGATTGATCATCCTGCCGACTCACCGCGCCATCCCGGACCTTGGAAAAGAAGACATGGAGAGGCTGTGGGCGCATCTGCGGCAATGCTGCCATCTGGAACAGGTCCCGGCCGGCACAGCCGGACCCGCCGCAGCTCTGGAGGGATTGCTCAAACAGGTATATGTGAACGACCATTCCTTCGGCATCTACACGAAAGCGGAGGGCTGCTGGCAGTTTACCCTGAAGGAACCCTCGGCGGAACCTGCACAGGGAGCGTCGAGCGCTCCGGTGGCCGCTCTCCACCGGCACGTGCTGGATCCCGTCCTTGGCGGTGAAGTGAAATTCGGCTATTACAAGGATGCTCAAGAAGCCAGAGCGGCGGTAGATTCGGGGGAATACTCGGTCGCCTTCTTTCTGCGCCCCCTTCGCAGTGAAGAACTCATCCAAGCCGCGCTGTCCAGAGAGCGCCTCCCCGGCAAATCCACCTACTTCTGGCCCAAAGTCCCCGCCGGCCTCGTAATGCGCTCCCTGCGCTGAACTTGCCTAAACCCTCTCACCGCAGAGAGCGCCGAGCACGCAGAGGAAAGCCAACAAGCGCAGCGGCCTCAAGGTCGATAGGTGACCCAGGCGTGGTTGGATTCCGCTACCCGGACTTCCCGGAGCGAAACCGTTGGGCAGGAGCGAGTCTCCTGCCTCATTTCGGCGAGGGCTGCACTCACCTTTTCAAAGACATAGCGAGCCACGTTCTCCGCGCTGGGGGGAGTGTCGGCAAAATCGGGGCAGTCATTGAGGTGGGTGTGGTCGAGCGGAGCAATGGCGGAGGCCAGCGCGCGCTTCAAGATCCTCAAATCGAGCACCATGCCAAGGGAGTCCAGTTTCTCTCCCTCGATGGTGGCTTGCACGCGGTAGTTGTGCCCGTGCAGTTTCCCACAGGGCCCGTCATATCCTTCTAATACATGAGAGGCGGAGAAATCCGCCTCTACTGTTGCTTCATACATGCCTTTTCATCCACCTCGATATTTGCAGAGTCGCCTCTCAATGTACTTCATCAGGTCCCCTGGGCCGCAAGTGGGCCTCTTCAATGGAGGGCATTTCCCGCGCCGCGCGGGTATCTGTCTTCGCCCAATCGTATTCACCGCTCTTGTACCAGGCGGGATCAGCATATTT
>WVXJ01000251.1:17962-18177 GCA_011773575.1 Armatimonadota bacterium
GCATGGGTGGGCTGTGCAGCGCTCTGGCGGACGGCTTCTTCCAGCCACTCATTATGGTCAATTATACAGCAGGGCCGCAAGCGGTTCGGATCCCGCCGGTTGACCTCACGCATCTTGCAGAAGAGAGGAGATTTTAGCACATCCCAGAGATGTCCGCCTCTCTTGTATATGTCGAGGATATTATCTTCGGCGAAATGGACGAACACACACGGCTC
>WVXJ01000251.1:18264-18581 GCA_011773575.1 Armatimonadota bacterium
GCGACGAAGATGGGCTTCTTTCGCCTGATTTCCATCGACTTTCTTCGCAGGCGGTTCCGCTGTTCCGGGGTGATCATCAGGTTCATGGCGTTGTCTTGTCCCACCGGCACGAAGATGAAGAACCAGCCGAACATACACCCCTTTTCGATCATAAAATCATAGAACTCATCTTGAATATAGACATCCGCGTTATTGCGAGTGGCGGTGGCGGAGAAACCAAAAAAGGCTCCCGCCTCCTGCAGCCGGTCCATCGCCTCCATCACCCGCCGATAGATACCTTTGCCGCGGCGCGCATCGGTCTCTTCTTCCCAACCCTC
>WVXJ01000251.1:18676-26147 GCA_011773575.1 Armatimonadota bacterium
AAGTCAAGAGGGTCCTCGTTCTGCGGGTATTGTCCCGCATAACAGCCCAGACAGCGCAGGTTACATCGCATGGTCGGGCTGATTACAATGAGATAAGGAGGGAAAACGCCTTCTCTCTGCCAAAACTCCTTTCGCTTCTGGTCTCCGATCCAGGTGGCGTTTATTCCCAGACCGGAGATAACATGCTTGCGGCAATTGGGGTCCAAGCCGAGGAACCTGCGGCCCAGTTCCAATGCGGGGTGGCCCTGGTAGAACAACTCTCGCAACTGGCGCAACTGATTGCGATGAAAAGGTGTCCTCGCCACCTTTTCCAGAATACGGGTGAGTCGAATGAGGCTTTCATCAGAGGATCTGGCCAAAAGGGGAGGGAGCATCTGGCTGGCGAATACACGCACCGCGCCTGTTTTCGCTCGTGCAAGTAGGCTCATTTATCGCCTCCTTCGGAGACTGATTAGCCTTCTTGTTCAAGCCTTATTAAAGGCTCAGTAATCCGCACATACAGCGATTAATAGATTGTAGCAGCTAGATTCCACGCGCGCTATAGAATCTTTCCTGGACCTGTCGGCCGTATGCACAAAGCCTATCTTATTAGTTGGGGGAGAATACGCCTACGGGAGACAGCCCTTCCATCAGCACGAGCCACCTCCTTGTCGAGGTTTGCCATTTCTTGCCCCTCGACTCCCCTTCGACTCGCTGCGCTCGCTCAGGGTCGCTCGGGGTCACTCTGCATAGCCCGCCTTCGCTCCTTCGCCAAGATTCTGCCGGTACAGAGGCTGTCAGGTACCTTCACACCAATTGGCTTGCCAGCCGCAGTCTCTCGTCCTACGAAGGCTTGGCGGAGTAGGATGGCGAAGGCTGGCGGAGCCGAGGGGATTCGAACCCCCGATCTCTGGCGTGACAGGCCAGTGTCCTAGACCGCTGAACGACGGCTCCGCAACAACCTCTCAGTAAGCAACTCCCACTGCAAACCGGACCGCACCGGGCGGCCTCGGTGGTGGGCGAAACAGGATTCGAACCTGTGACCTCCTGCGTGTAAGGCAGGCGCTCTAACCAGCTGAGCCATTCGCCCTCTCAGAGTTGAAAGTCCTGGGTCACGAGCCTTCACAGCTCTCAACCCACAACTCATAACTCTCAACCTGCTATTTATCTATGGTGGGCGTGGCTGGGCTCGAACCAGCGACCTCTTCCGTGTGAGGGAAGCGCTCTTCCACTGAGCCACACGCCCTTCATTCCGGAGACGGTAGATGGGACTTGCGAACAGTCCGATCTCTACCACCATGGGAGTAGCCCCAGCGGAATTCGAATCCGCGCCGCCGGCTTGAAGGGCCGGTGTCCTAGTCCACTAGACGATGGGGCCACTTCAAAAGGATTTTACCATCGGCCTGTGAGGGTGTCAATAAGAACACAGGGAAGGTGAGTGTCGAACGCGCGGGTACTGCTTGAATTTGATCAAACCAAGGGGCGGCTTGTGGCCGGCAAATGTAAACCGTATAATGGCGGCATGTCGAAGAGCGTTGTAGCAAAAGGGGCCGCCATCTTGATGGTAGCGATGGTGGCGAGCCGCCTGCTCGGTTATGTCCGGGAAAAGGCGATTGCCCACTATTTCGGAGACAATTGGTGGACAGATGCTTTTGTCTCAGCCTTTAATGTACCGGATCTCATTTATTATCTGCTGGCAGGGGGCGCGCTGGGGGCGGCTTTCATCCCCATCTTTCGGGAATACCTTGCCCGGGATGATGCTGAAGGCGGCCACAGGGTGGCCAGTTCTCTTCTCAATCTCATGCTTCTCGCGCTGCTTGCCGCAGGACTCTTGGCCGTTATCTTTGCTCCTGCCCTGGTGAGGGTAATCGCCCGCGGCTATACACCCGGCATTGATCCGCGCTATGAACTCACCATAAGCCTTACCCGGGTGCTGATGCCGCAAGTGGTGATAATGGGTATCTCCGCTATTTTCACTGCAATGCTCCAATCTCATGACCATTTCACCTGGCCCGCAATCGGATGGTGTGTATACAACCTCGGCATCATCACCGGCGCCGTATTTCTGGCGGGCCTTATAGGGGGGCCTCCGGAAAAGCAGGTTTATGGGCTCGTATTCGGCGTCTTGCTGGGAGCGGTGTTGATCGTTCTCATCCAACTGCCCACCCTGCGGAGCAAGGGCTTTCGCTGGCGGCTAACAGTATCTCTGTCCGACCCTGATGTCAGGCGCGTTCTTCGCGCCTGGCTGCCGGTGATGCTGGCCCTGGCGTTCTCACAGATCAACTTGCTTGCACTGCCGCAGTGGCTGGGCACTTATTTCGGTGACGGTATGGTGCTCAGTGTGCGGCTGGCGCAGAGGCTGATACTGGTACCCTTCAGCCTCTTCGGAGTGTCAATCGCAACCGCCGCTTTTCCCACCATGTCCACCCTCGCCTTTTCCGGACATTTGCAGGAGATGCGGCGTACCTTCTCCCGCAGCCTCTCCAGCATACTTTTCTTTACTCTTCCATCGGCTGCGGGATTGATGGTTCTCGCCCTTCCGGTGACACGGTTGCTGTGGAAGAGCGGCGAGTATTCCGAGGCGGCGACGGCGGCGAATGCCTCAATGCTGATGTTCTTCGCCATCGGATTGGCGGCATTGTGCGCCCTCCAGGTCATCAACCGCGCCTTTTTCGCTTTGCGAGAAGTTTCCACTCCCATGAAAGTGGGGGCGGCCGTTTTCATCATCAATCTTCTGCTCTGCGTGCTGCTCATGCGCACATCTCTGACCTATCGGGGTATTGCCCTGGGAACTTCGATAGGCTTCTGCATAAACGCGCTGATATTGTTTGAGTTGCTGAGAAGAAGAATGGAAGGCATCGGCGGAAGGGCAATCGCGGATTCCTTCATACGCTCTCTGGGCGCGGCTCTGTTGATGGCCGTGGTGGTTGCGGTTGTCGCGGGCGCGGTAGACAGACTCACTGTGGGCGGAGGTCTGCAGGGAGCCGCTCTCAAGGTATTTGCAGGGATCGCTGTAGGAGCCCCGGTTTATCTTGCCGCCGCTCTTTCGCTGAAAGTGCCGGAGGCGGCTCTCGCCTGGCAGCGGCTGCTTCGCAGACTCCATCTGCGGCGCTGAGAATGATACAATTGGATATCGAGAAGGCGAAAGAGACAGGTCCCATTCCCCTATGAAACAGAGCTACATCCGAAATTTTTGCATAATCGCTCATATTGACCACGGCAAGTCCACCTTGGCGGACCGGCTGCTGGAGGCGTGCGGAGCCTTGGGAGAAAATGCACACGCCGACCTCGTGCTTGATTCCATGGACCTGGAGCGAGAGCGCGGCATCACCATCAAGGCCTCCGCGGTGCGCCTGCGCTATCGCCATCCGGAGCGTGACGAAGAATATCTCCTCAACCTGATTGATACACCCGGACACGTAGATTTCTCCTATGAAGTCTCCCGCAGCCTGGAAGCATGTGAGGGCGCGCTGCTGGTGGTTGATGCTTCCAGAGGAGTGGAAGCGCAGACCGTGGCCAACGCTCATCTTGCCGAACAGGCCGGACTCCAGATCATTCCGGTGATAAACAAGATAGACGTGCTCGCCGCGGATGCGAACCGAACCTGCCGGGAAATCGAAGACATGCTGGCTTTGCCCACAGATGATGCGCTGGTGGTGAGCGCTCGCTTGGGTGAGGGGACCCCCTCCGTTTTGGACGCAATCATTGAACGGATTCCGCCTCCCGCCGGAGATCCGGAAGCGCCTTTGCAGGCCCTCATCTTCGATTCCACCTATGATCCCTATCGCGGTATCATCGCTTATGTGCGGGTCCGCAATGGCGCGCTTTCTCGCGGCATGAAAATTCGCATGATGCAAGGAGGAGGTGTCTCTGAGGTCAGTGAGGTAGGAGTATTCTCTCCGCAACTCCAGCTGGCGCAAAGTCTTTCGGCAGGAGAAGTCGGCTATGTTATTTCTGGAGTCAAGCGCATCGGTGAGGCCCGGGTGGGGGATACCATCACCGAGGCCTCACGACCCGCATCAGCGCCGCTTCCGGGCTATCGGGAGGCGAAGCCCATGGTATTCTGCGGCCTGTATCCCTCTGATAGTGATGACTATCCCGCGCTGCGCGCTGCCCTGCAAAGGCTGCAGTTGAATGACGCCGCCCTCCACTTCGAGCCGGAAACTTCCGGCGCGCTCGGCTTTGGGTTTCGCTGTGGATTCCTGGGGCTGCTCCACATGGAGATTGTCCAGGAGCGGCTGGAGCGGGAATTCGACATTGACCTCGTCGCCACCGCGCCCAGTGTCGCCTACAATGTCCTTACCAACCAGGGAACCGTGCTGGAGGTGGAAACCCCTGCGAAAATGCCCACCCCGGACAAGATCGCGAAAATCGAAGAACCCTATATCCGCGCCACCATCACCTCTCCCGCGGAGTATATCGGCCCCTGCTTGGAACTCGCCGAAGGCCGGCGCGGTATCCATGTCTCCATGGAATACTCGCAAAGCCAGCGTGTGGTGCTGACTTATGAAATACCGCTCAGCGAACTCCTGCTCGATTTCTATGATTCTCTGAAATCCCGCAGCCGCGGCTATGCCTCTCTCGATTATGAACACATCGGCTATCGCCCCGCGGATGTGGTCAAACTCGACCTGCTCATAAACGGCGAACCCGCGGACGCCCTTTCCGCCATTCTTCCTCGTCCTCACGCTGAGAAACGGGCGAGACAGTTGGCGGAGAAACTGAAAGAGGCCATCCCCCGCCAACTCTTCGAGGTGCGAATTCAGGCCGCCATCGGCTCCCGCATTATCGCCAGCGAGCGTGTCCGGCCCTTGCGCAGAGACGTTACCGCCAAATGTTATGGGGGCGACATCACCAGAAAGCGCAAACTGCTGGAGAAACAAAAAGCCGGAAAGAAACGCATGAAGCAATTCGGCCGCGTCGATATCCCCCAAGAGGCCTTCCTGAGCGTATTGAAAATCGCTGAATGATCTTCATTGTGGTGAAGGTCATCACTGCTTTATGCAGTATTAGTTGTGTTAGTAACTGATGACGAGTCAGGCTGCCCCGGGCAGCCTGGCCGTTTCAAAGTAGTATCTTGATACAAACTTGGAGGTAGGAATGGAAACACGCGAACTTGGCAAATCGGGCATTTCGCTTGGAGTCATAGGTGTAGGTTGTTGGGCGATGGGCGGAGCCTTCTGGGGGCCGGCCGATGACCAAGCCTCTGTCCAAGCCATACAGCGCTCACTGGATTTGGGTGCGAATTTCGTTGATACCGCTCCCTTCTATGGCATCGGACGCTCTGAAGAAGTGGTCGGACGGGCCATCAAGGGTCGGCGTGAGCAAGTGATATTGGCCACGAAATTCGGCCTCACATGGAACGAAAAGGGGAATCTCTCTGGCCACGATTCCAGCCGCAAGCGTATCCTGCAGGAGATAGATGACAGCCTGCGCCGGCTGGATGTGGACTGTATTGATCTCTATCAGGCCCACTGGCCGGATGAGAATACCTCTATCGAAGAGATCATCACCACGATGGTGGAACTGCAGCAGCAGGGCAAGATCCGCGCCATCGGGGTGAGCAATTACTCTGTGGAACAGATGAAGGAATCCATGAAATACTGCCAACTGGATTCGATTCAGCCGCCTTACAATATGTTCCAGAGAGACATCGAGCAGGAGATACTGCCTTTCTGCCGAGAGAATAATATCGGAGTGGTCAGTTATGGCCCCATGTATCAGGGGCTGCTCACCGGCAAGTTCTTCCTCACAGACCAGAGGCCTTCCGACCCGCTGCGCAGCCAGCACCACGAACTGCAAGGGGAGAAGTTCGATATCAACCGAGATACCATATTGAAATTGAAAGAGATCGCCGACGCCCGCGGCAAACCTCTCCCTCAGTTGGCCATCAACTGGGTGCTGGCCCAGCCGGGGATTACGGTCGCCATCTGCGGAGCGCGCAACTCCCAGCAAGCGGAACAGAATATCGCCGCGGCAGAGTGGTCTCTGGATAAACGGGAACTGGACAAGATCGAGGAGATCCTCGCCGAGCGCACCCAGCGCCTTTCTGCTCTGGAATAACCCGCTAAGTTCCAATGCGTTCTGGCTGTGACATGTGCGAGTCCTCTGACAACACCGAGGGAACCGCCTTGACTGCGTAAGAGTCAATTCCTATAGTGGGGAGGAAGGCGGTATCTTGTGGATCAGCATCCGAATTCACCTTCCAGTGAAGAGATTCAGAGCAGGCCGGAAAGACGCGTCAGCGTAAGGCTTCAGGTAGTTATCGCCTGCCTTCTATTTTCACTCGGTTTCTCCATGGTCTTTGTGCTCATGGGTGCCGCTGCCGGAGAGATAGGCAAGTGGCTCATCTCCTACCGGCAGGTTCTCGTCCGCGTATCCGGCGCAGTGATAATCCTGTTGGGGTTGTTCGTGCTGGGGCTGGTCAAGTTCAAAACTCTTTACGCAGAGCGCCGGTTTCACATGCGCCGCTCAGGGCTGTTTGCGGCGCCTCTGGCAGGGATGGCATTTGCATTTGGCTGGACACCCTGTGTAGGGCCCTTTCTCGGCTCTGTCTTGACGCTCGCTGCAACTGCCGGAACCTCCACCAAGGGAATCCTCTATCTGGCTGTCTATTCCGCAGGTCTGGCGCTGCCGTTTATGCTGTCTGCACTGCTTCTTACCTCCCTTTTGGGAGCCTTTGGCTGGATAAAGCGCCATTTCTCAATCATCACCATCATCTCCGGCGGGCTCTTGGTGGCAATGGGACTGCTGCTTCTGACGGTTGGGCTTGGCCCATTGAGCAATCTTGTTTATTCCGATCTGGAGGTTTCGGAGGGGGTGCTGCAAGGCGCCTCTGTCGGCATACTTACTTCCTTTGTTGCCGGATTGCTCTCTTTTCTATCTCCGTGTGTGCTGCCACTGGTACCGGGGTATCTTTCTTTCATCTCCGGTGTGGCGCTTGAAGATCTTATGAAAAGTGAGGGTTGACTGAATGGAACGCATCTACCTTGACCATGCGGGGACGACTCCGATGCATCCGAAGGTAATGGAGGCGATGCAGCCCTACTTCCGGGAGAAATTCGGTAATCCCTCCTCCTTGCACACCCCTGGCCAGGAGGCGGCACAGGCTGTTGCGGAAGCCCGCGCTTCACTGGCAGAACTTCTGGATGTGGCTTATCCGGATGAGATAGTCTTCACTTCCGGCGGAACTGAGTCAGACAATACCGCGATACTCGGCACTCTCTTCGCCTTGAAGAAGAAAGGCAATCACATTATCACCTCTGCCATAGAGCACCACGCGGTCCTTCACGCTTGCCAGTTTCTGGAAAAACAGGGGTTGGCGAAAGTGACTTATCTGCCGGTAGATTCCACAGGCCTCGTGGATCCGGAAGATGTGAAAAAGGCGATTGGCGAAAAGACCGTTCTGGTAACCATCATGCACGCCAACAATGAAATCGGCACTATCCAGCCGGTTGCGGAAATCGGCGCCATTTGTCGGGAGCGCAAAGTA
>WVXJ01000187.1 GCA_011773575.1 Armatimonadota bacterium
CGGCGGCATCAACAAGCACATCCAGCCCTTTGAGCTGATATGCCCCGGACATTCCGACGATGAAGTTTCCCGTGAGGCCTGAGCGAGCACGTGCGTCGAACTCGTTTCCACGGTGACGGAATGCTTCTATGTCCAATCCGTTGTACACTACCGCAACTTCCTGCCGCTCTGCAGGCGAGTACTGAGCCAGTGCAGCCTTGGAGACTCCGATGACCGTATCTGCCTCATGAACAAGGTAGCGTCGGAACTTGCCGGGGTCTCTGGGAACACCGTGGATATGTGAGATGCACGGCACACCGAGATGATGCGCGACCTTCACTGCAGAGGGAGTAGTGCTCATACGCGCGGAGTGAACCAGTACCACCTGGTATTGAGGGACAAATGTGCAGATTTCCTTAATAATCCAAGGAACGAAGAGCCGTCCTTTCAGATTGCGCCAACGGCTGATACCGGGAATGACCTTGACCTGAATCCCCATTTCGCACAACCTGCTGGAAAGACTTCCTTCCTGTGGACATGCCACCAGAGGTGAGAACCCATATTGATCCAAGAAATGACAGAGTGCCAGTTCAGGGCTGGTGGGATGGAGAGATGAAATGCTGGTGAGGAGAAGGACTCCATTCTTTCTAGTTGAAGCCACAGAGCGTCCTTTCATCTCTTCGAGGAAGAATGAAACACGGCCGCCTCGAATTGAGCCTTCAAGCCTTCCTTCAGAGTTACCTGTGGAACGAACCCCAAGGCTTGACGGGCAGAACTTGTATCCGCCCAGGTGTTGCGGGCATCACCTTTTTGCCGAGCCTCCCGATGCACTTGAGGGGTGCGGCCGGTTGTTTCCGCAAGCAGAGATAGAACATCACCAACAGACACATGCGCGCCTCCGGCAATATTATAGATGTCACCGGGAGCACCCCGTTCGGCGGCAAGGATGGTTGCCCGCACGGCATCGGAGACAAAAGTGAAATCCCGCATCTGGCGGCCGTCGCCGAAGAGGCGGATCGGTTCGTCATCCAGCAGTGCTTTTATCCAGCGGGAGAAGGCCATGTCAGGACGCTGGCGCGGGCCGTAAACAGTAAAATAGCGAAGCATACATATCGGCAGGTGGTGATTCGTCCAATAGATACGACAGAGATGCTCTCCGGCCAGTTTTGTTGCTCCATAAGGAGAAATAGGGCGCACCGGACTGGTTTCTTTCACCGGCAGGCGTCTGGCATTTCCATAGACAGAAGAGGAGGAGGCGAATATTATCTTTTGCGGCTGTAATTCCAGACACGCCTCCAGCAATCTCTGGGTCGCCAGTATATTATGTTCACAGTAGACGGAAAAATCGTCTCCCCAACTCGTTCGCACTCCCGGGCGTGCGGCGAGGTGAAACAGCCAGTCCACCGCGCCCACACTCTGCCAGCAGTCGGCGAAGGTCAGGTCTGACTCCAACAGGCGGAAACCGGGGTGAGAAGCAAATCCAGCCAGATTGTGACGCTTGATGGCGGGATCGTAGTTGTCGGTGAACGCGTCTATTCCCACAACGCGATGCCCGTTATTCAACAGTTCCTCACAAAGATGTGAGCCGATGAATCCCGCCGCTCCGGTAACCAGACAGTTCATTGTTCGCCAGGTGCTCCACTTTCAATGAGTTTCTCCGCCGCGGCAATAACTTCCTCCGGAGTTATTGCGGTCATACAGGGGCGGCCTTCACAGGTCGGCTTTCTACACGGACTGCAAGGCATTTCTTTCCGGATGATAATGCTCCCGTCCCCCCGCACTCCGGTTACGGCTGGATCTGTGGGGCCATAGAGTGCCACGACAGGTACACCGAGAGCGGCCGCGATATGGACCGGCCCCGAATCAATGCCCACCAGGAGTTTTGCTCGCTGTATGATGGCGATCAGTTCATCCAACCGTGTTTTTCCCGCGAGCGAAACCGCTCCCTGACCGATCTTCTCTGTCAGTAGTCGGGTTTGCTTCACATCAGTTGCAGTTCCGATTACAACCGGTACTAGACCCTTGCGCAGAAAGTGTTTGCCCACGGCGGCGAAATTGTCCAGCGGCCACGTCTTATAAAGTGGCATCGCCCCGGGTCCTTGTGTGATGGAGAGGACAGCAAATGATTGACCGTTGACTCCGGCCTGGTCGAGAACGCAGTTCGCTCGCTGTCTCTGCGAGTCGCTCACTTTGAGCATTCCCGCGTAATCTCGCTTCTGCGGTTCGGCGCCGAGTTGTTCCGCCAGGTGGAGCAGTTTCGCCGTGGAACTGATTCCGCGCAAGGGAATGGGGTGACTCAGCAGCCAAGGGAAGATGGTATCTATGAATCCCACGCGTATTCTCGTGCCCGAAAGCAGCGCGTAGATATTCGCGCTTGCCGATTGGGAGAAGAGGACGGCAAGGTCAAAACGATGTCTGCGCAGACTGCGTAGAAAACTGAGAACTGCCGGGATATCTCCGCGGCGCGGCCGCGGCAGTATTTCGTCAGCCAGCCCCAGTGGCTCAAGCGGCTCGCGGAGATGGCGGCGAATTATACTCGTAATCCGGGAGGAAGGAAAGCGTTCGCGGATTGCAACCAGCGCGGGAAGCGAAAAAAGCAGATCGCCAACTCCATTAAGGTGAAAAACAGCGATGCGTTTGATGGCAGAGGGATCCCGCACGATGGGGCCGTCAAACTCTCTGTCTGTGGCATCGGTCGACTGAATTGGCTGATGAGATTCACTCATTTCGACAAATGTCTGCCTTTGCTCGAAAAAAGTCAAGAAGAACGGGGAGGCAAGATCCTGTCAATTGCCTCACACACCTGGGAAGGAGAGATCTCGGTAAGACAGCGCAGATGGGAACAGCGTTCCGCGCGGCTGCGGCGGCGGCAAGGACGACAGGGAACCGGAGCGACAATGGTAATGTGGTTATTTCCGTAAGGGCCCAAGAGGTTCTCGTCGGTGGGACCGTAAACTGCGACCACCGGTTTAGCCACGGCCGCGGCAAGATGTGTGGGGCCGCTGTCATTTCCGATCATGGCGACACAGCGGCGCAGCAAGACGGTGAGTTCTTTCAAGTTTGTCTTTCCGGTAAAGTCAATCACCGGCTCGCGGCAGTTGCTCATGAGTATCTTGGCGCGAGGAGTGTCGGCTTTTGAGCCTACTATGACGGGGCGACAACCCTGCCGGTTTACAAGATGGTCGGCCACCGTCGCCATCCGCTCAGGAGGCCACGTTTTCGCCCTCCAGGAGGAGCCTGGCGAGATTGCCACCAGCCTGTCTCCAGGGCCTACTCCTGCTTGGGCAAGGATTTCATCCACCCGCGCCGCGTGCTTCTCGGAGGTGGCGATACAGAACTCCACGGGTTTGATAGGGGCACCGAGAATCGCCGCGAATCGCAAGTAGCTGTCCACAACATGCAAATCCCGGGTTGGAGAGAGTTCTCGCACGTTATAGAAGAGGAAGGCCGCTTCTTTCAGGCTGCGAAGGCCGACACGGACTCGCGCTCCGCTGAGAAGAGCGAACAGGCTGGAACGGATCAGTCCCTGCAAATCAAGCGCGACATCGAACCCGCTCGCACGCAGAGTGCGGGCCGCCAGAAAGGGGTGGTTTATATCGGTAATTGGAATCTCTCCATCCTCTCCTTTTCCGCCCACGACTATCACCTGATCCAGATGAGGGTGTCCGGAGAGTATCTCGCGCGC
>WVXJ01000168.1 GCA_011773575.1 Armatimonadota bacterium
AGGAATCCGCACGAGCGGCAGTTCGCACTGGCCTATCTTATCGATGTGGACGCTCTGCGCCGGAGCTACCATCGGCTGCGCAAGGATAGCGCGGTGGGAGTGGACGGCGTGACAAAGGAGCAATACGGGCAGAACCTGGAGGAAAACCTCCAAGACCTGCACGAGCGGCTCAAGACGATGAAGTACCGGCATCAGCCGATTCTGAGAGTCCACATACCCAAGGACAGGAATCGAAGGCGGCCGATTGGGATACCGGCAACGGAGGATAAGATCGTGCAGGGAGCCCTGCGCGAGATATTGGAAGCCATTTATGAGCAGGACTTTCTGGACTGTTCATACGGCTTCCGTCCGGGCCGTAGAGCTCATGACGCGCTGAGGGTCTTGAACCAGGTGGTGAGAGGGGCAGAGGCGAACGTGATCCTGGAGGGAGACATTGTGTCCTTTTTCGACAGCATCGATCGCCCGATGCTGATCGAGATGCTCCAGGAGCGGATTGCGGATAAGTCGCTGATACGGCTTATCGGAAAGTGTTTGCACGTGGGAGTGCTGGACGGAGAGGAGTTTTCCAGGCCAGAGGAGGGCACAGTCCAAGGGTCAGTCCTATCGCCCATCCTGGGTAACATCTACCTGCATCATGTGTTGGACAAGTGGTTCGAGCTGGAAGTCAAGCCGCGACTGAGGGGAAGGGCAACGCTGATTCGCTTTGCGGATGATTTCGTGATCTGCTTCGAATACAGGCAGGACGCCGAGCGGGTAAAGACAGTACTCGGGAAGCGTTTAGGCAGATACCGGCTGAGCCTCCAACCGGACAAGACCCGCCTGGTAGACTTCCGGCGGCCGCCGTGCAGCCAAACGCGCGGCAAGGGTCCGGGGACCTTCGACTTTCTGGGATTCACGCTGTATTGGCGTCGGAATCAACGGGGAAGAGGGTGGCATCTGTCGTGGAGGACCCGTAAAGCACGCCTGAGGCGCACCATCAACACTGCCTACGAGCTGTGTCGTCGCCAGCGGCACAGGTCAGTGCCTGAACAACACTTAGCGCTTATGCGACGTATCCAGGGACACTTCAACTACTTTGGTGTGAATGACAACCAGCGAAGCCTGTCGATCCTTCTGCACCATGTACGGTGTGCCTGGCATAAATGGCTCAACCGCCGGAGCCAAAGGTCGCGTCTTAATTGGAAGCGGTTTGAAGATCTCACGCGAGACTT
>WVXJ01000014.1 GCA_011773575.1 Armatimonadota bacterium
CGGGGTGATGTGCTGGCTGCGCGGGAGGCCGATTATGTAACCGCCGCCCGCGGATTGGGAGCCGGCACCCCGCATATTCTCTTCAGCGAAATCCTCCCGAATATCGTGCCTCCACTTATCGTGCTGGCGACACTGCGCATGGCAACCATTATCATCGCGGAGGCCTCCCTCAGTTTCCTCGGCATCGGTGTCCCGCCCAGCATACCCGCCTGGGGCACCATGGTGGCTGACGGCCGCGCCGACATCGCCACCGCCTGGTGGATAGCGACCTTCCCCGGGCTCGCCATTCTTTTCTTAGTGCTTTCCGTGAATCTCTTTGGAGAAGGCTTGCGGGATGTGCTCGATCCCCGCATGAGAAAATGATGGAGCGAACTCTGCTTGAAGTGAAGAATCTGCAGACTCATTTTTCCACCTACCGCGGTACTCTCCGCGCAGTAGACGGGGTGAGTCTGACCGTGCGGAGGGGAGAAACTCTCGCTCTGGTGGGAGAAAGCGGATGCGGGAAGAGCGTTACCGGCCTTTCCATCATGCGCCTGGTGCGCAGGCCGGGGCGTATCATACAAGGCGAGATATCCTTCGATAAGGAAGACCTGCTCAAGAAGCCACGGGCTGAGATGCGCCAGATACGGGGAGGCCGCATCGCCATGGTCTTCCAGGATCCGCTCTCGACACTGAACCCCGCCTTTACGGTACAGAACCAGATCAGCGAATCCTTGAAGATCCACGGGGTGGCAAGTGGAAGGGAGGCGAAAGAGCGCAGCATCCAACTCCTGGAGGCAATGGGAATACCCGCGGCGCGGGAGCGTTTGCGCAATTACCCCCATGAACTGAGCGGCGGCATGCGCCAGCGCGTCATGATCGCCATCGCCGCCTCCTGTGAACCCGAACTCTTGATCGCCGATGAACCCACCACCGCGCTGGATGTCACGCTCCAGGCGCAGATTATGGACTTGCTCGCCCAAATCAAAAAGGAGCGCGGTCTCGCCATCATCCTTATCACTCACGATCTCGGCATCGTTTCTCAATTCTCGGACCGCGCCGCGGTAATGTACGCGGGTCACATCGTCGAACAGGGAGCAGTCGAGTCACTTCTCGAAGAACCACTGCATCCATACACGCGCGGGCTGCTGCAATGTGTGCCCCGCCTGGGCCGGCCCGATCTTCCTATTACCCCCATCGAAGGCTCAGTTCCGGATATGGCGGCACTTCCAACCGGCTGCCGTTTTGCGCCGCGCTGTCCCCATGTGATGGAACATTGCTGGCAATCGATGCCACTGACATACGAGCCGGCCCCCGGCCGAAGCGTTCGCTGTTTTCTCTATGGTGAAGCGGGAGACTCTGTTCGCGGAGTAGATACCACCTGATGGCATGGCGCATCGGAATTGACATTGGCGGAACATTCACTGACCTGGTCGCCGCAAATCTGGAGACCGGTGAGACCTGTTTGTACAAATCCCCCACCACTCCCGCAAACCTTGCACAGGGAGTAGCCGCGGGCTTAGCCGCGTTGGGAGAGAAAGTCCCATTGCGGGCAATCTCTTTTCTCGCGCATGGAACCACCGCCGGCACCAATGCCCTGATCGAAGAAAAAGGCGCCCGCACCGGTTTGATCACAACCGATGGATTTCGAGACCTATTGGAAATCGCCCGCCAGCAGCGGCCCTCATTATATGATCTGCGAGCCCGCAAGCCGCGGCCGCTGATACCGCGCCGTCTGCGGCGAGAGGTCGTCGAGAGAATGCAATTTGATGGGAGTATCCTCAAACCCCTGGATGTGGAGTCAGTGAAGCGTGAACTTGCACTCCTTGCGGAGGAGGGCATCGAATCACTCGCAATCTGTCTGCTGCATTCTTACGCCAACTCCTCCCATGAGCGCGCCGTGCGGGATATGGCGCGGGAATCGCTGCCGGATGTATATGTAACGGCCTCCTGTGATCTGCTGCCGCGTTTTCGCGAATACGAGCGCCTCAGCACCACGGTCATCAATACATATCTGGGCCCCCTTATGAACGGCTATCTGAATCATCTTAGCGAGCGAATCATGGAGGCGGGCATCTCCGCTGCTCCTCATATCATGCAGTCAAATGGGGGCATCGTTCCACTTGAAGAGGCGCGCCTGAAACCGGCCGGCACAGTGCTCTCCGGCCCCGCAGCCGGGGCTGCTGCGGCCGCCGATCTCTCTGCCCGACTGGATATCGAGCGCGCCATCGCAATAGATATGGGCGGCACAAGCACCGATGTATGTCTCATAGAAGGGGGATTGCCCGCCAGCGCAGCGGGACGCAAAGTAGGCGGCTACGCGGTGGAATTGCCGGGAGTGGATGTTCGCTGCATCGGAGCCGGAGGGGGCAGCCTGTTGTGGGTGGACGCGGGCGGATTGCTGAATGTGGGGCCTCACAGCGCGGGGGCCCATCCGGGTCCGGCTTGCTACGCGCAGGGCGGCGAAGAGCCCGCCATTACCGATGCTTTCCTGGTATTGGGCAGAATACCGCCGAGCGGCCTGTTACAGGGCGAGATGACACTCGATCCGGAGGCGGCGCGCAAGGCCGTCACTGAGAGAATAGCCGCGCCGCTTGAGGTGAGTTTGGAGCGTGCCGCGCTGGGTGCAGTGGAATTGACCGTCGCCAATGTGCGGCGCGCCATCGAAACAATCACTGTAGCGGAAGGGCGTGACCCGCGCGAATTCTCTCTTATCGCTGCGGGTGGAGCCGGCCCTCTTATCGCAGCCGAACTCGCCGCGGAAATGCAGATTGATGAAGTCATCATTCCCGCCTCGCCGGGGAATTTCTCCGCCGGCGGTCTGCTCGTCAGTGATTTGCGTCGGGACTGGGTGAGGACCCATCTTATGGCGGCCGCCAAAGATAACCTGCCCGAGTTGATTGATGGATTTCATTCACTGGAAAGAGAAGCCTGTGAGTGGCTCGCCGATAACCTGGTGTCCGACGGAAAGGCAGTGTTGCTGCGTCGTGTGGCGGCGCGCTATGTGGGCCAGGATTATGAATTGGAGATAGAGGTCCCCTCCGGCAGACTGACGGAAAGAGAACTTGATGGCTTGGTTGCCGACTTTCATCAAGCCCATGAAAGACACTATGGTTATGCATTGCCCGGCCGGCCCATCGAGTTCGTGGACTTGATGATTACTGCTGTGGGGCAAGTTCCTGCCGCGCCAAGCGCGCCATCCGTGCGCTCCGATAAGAAAGGTGCAGCTAAAAAGGCCGAAAGGTCTGTATACCTTAGCGGGAAGGAAGAGTTTCGGGATTGCGCGGTATATGACCGCGCCAACCTTGGAGTAGGGGAGGTAGTTGAAGGCCCGGGGATCATCGAACAATATGATTCGACGACCTATCTGCCAGCCGCTTGCCGCGCCCATGTGGACGAAATGGGCAACCTGCGGTTGACAAGGAACGGAAGGCGATGAAAGGAAACCGCCGCGAAAAAACAGACCCCATTACCCTCGCCGTAATCAGCAGTGGGCTCATCGCCATTGCTGAAGAGATGGGGGAGGCTCTGGTGCGAAGCGCCTTCTCACCCAACATAAAGGAACGGCGGGACTGCTCCACCGCGGTCTTCGATTCTCAAGGGCGTTTGATCGCACAGGCAGAACATATTCCACTCCACCTGGGCTCTCTGCTCGGTGTGGTGGAGGCTGTGCTCAAGCATTTTCCTCCTGACACTCTTCGCTCAGGCGACGCGTTCGTAGCCAATGATCCTTACCTTGGCGGAGGCACTCATCTGCCGGATGTAACTGTTGTATCCCCATTTTTTTGCAAATCCGAGCTGGCGGGTTTTACAGCAAATGTGGCGCATCACGCGGATATCGGCGCAAAGGCCCCTGGTGGCATCTCCGGAGATGCCCGCTCGATTGATGAAGAAGGTCTCAGGCTGCCTCCCACCAGGCTGGCGACGGCGAAAGGCATATGTCAGGAAGTCTTGGATCTGTTCCTTTCCCGCTGCCGTATGCCGGAGCAGCGGCGGCTCGATCTCACCGGTCAATTGGCCGCGAATCAGGTGGGTTTGCAGCGCTTGCAGGAGGTCTTCGATAAGTACGGTGCAGAGAGATTGTCAGAGGCAACAGACGCGCTGCTAAACGCAACGGAAGTCCGCGCCCGCGCCGCAATCAAAGGCGTGCCGGATGGATTCTATGAAGCCGAAGATCAAATGGAGGGCCTCGAAGGAGAGGAGATGATTCCCATTCGGGTGGGACTCGAGGTGCGCGGTGATCGGCTCCGGCTCGATTTTTCGGGCAGTGGACCCCCTTCACGGGGTGCCATCAATGTGCCGCGCAACGCGCTTCTCGCCACAATCTACTATGCGGTGAAGGCGAGCCTGGATCCCGGTCTTCCCTCCAATGCCGGACTTCATCGCGCCATCGAAGTCTCAGTACCTGAAAACAGCATCCTCAACGCGCAGCCGCCGGCCGCGGTGGGTGCCCGCACAGACACCTGCCAGCATGTCGCCGGCAGGATCATCGAGGCCTTCGCCCAGGCCCTGCCCGGGCGGCTGCCCGCACCGGCCAATGATGCCAGCACCGCGGTGGTGTTTTCCGGCGTGGACCCTCGCAGTGGGCGTGAATATGTATATGTGGAAGCCATTGCCGGAGGCGCCGGCGGCGGCCCTGATGAGGATGGGCTGGACGGTGTGCAGGTCCACATCACCAATACCTCAAATCTGCCGGCGGAGGCTCTGGAACACGCTTTTCCGCTGCTGGTGGAGCGCTATGAACTGGTGCCCGATTCAGGAGGGCCGGGTGAGTTCCGCGGAGGGCTGGGTCTGCGGCGTGATATCCGCGTGATTGACCATGAAGCAATTTTCTCCGCCCACGGAGATCGCCACAAGAAACCCGCGCGGGGCGCAGCCGGCGGATTGCCCGGTGCTTGTGGAGCCTATGTCGTGAATCCGGGAAGTAGTGCAGAACAATCACTGCCGCCGAAAGTCTCGGATGTTCACCTGGCACCAGGGGCCGTGCTAAGAGTGCAGACACCCGGCGGGGGTGGTTTTGGGAAACCGGAAAAACGCAAACCCGCGCGCATTACCGAGGATTTGCAGTCAGGCCTTGTCTCCCCGAATGCTGCGGCAGAGATTTACAAAACGTCTGCCGATGAGGAAGGTTCGCAAACCTGAACACAATGAACTCAGACTCGGCATTGATGAGAATAGATAATCTGGTGAAGTTCTTTCCCGCCGGACGTGGAAAGCAAGTCCACGCGGTTGACCGGGTGACNNAAGATATTCTTCGAGGATGTGGATATGCTGGAAATTGCCTCCGGCGAACTGCGCCAACTGCGCCCGAGAATGCAGATGATCTTCCAAGATCCCTTTTCCTCATTAAATCCGCATAAGACTGTCGAGCAGATCATCGCGCTCCCACTGCGCATAAGGGGAACGCGCTCGAGAGAGGCGCTCGATAAGCGCATAAAGGAACTGCTGCAATTGGTCGGGTTCGATCTTTCACAGGCGCACAGATTCCCCCATCAATTCAGCGGCGGACAGCGCCAGCGGATAGGCATCGCCCGCACCCTCGCCTGCGAACCGGAGTTGGTGATCGCGGATGAGCCGGTCGCCTCGCTCGATGTTTCAATACAGGCGCAGATACTGGAGATTCTGCGCGGTCTTCAACAGCGTTTCCGGTTGACCACGGTTTTCATATCACATGATATCAGCGTCGTCTCTCATGTTAGCCAGCGTATCGCCATCATGTATCTCGGCAAGATAGTAGAGATCGGCCCCGCGCAATCAGTAATCCGCCAGCCGCTGCACCCTTACACACGTGCCTTGCTCGATGCCGTGCCGCGCATTGAGCGAGGCGCCCAAAAGGAGGCGGCCCTGCTCAGCGGGGATCCTCCCAGCCCCATGTCCATTCCCCCTGGCTGTCGCTTCCACACTCGCTGTTATCTGGACCAGATACCGCAATGCCGCAGCACCGAACCGCAATTGCGAGCGGTGCGCCCCTCCCATTCAGCGGCATGCCACCTGGCCGCCTCGCAATAATCACCGCCGCCTTGCACATCAGCCTCACGCGGGAAAAGGAAATCTTTCCTTTTTGTCTGCTTGTCCACACAAAGGGCAAGCCATGGACTGCGATTGCCGCGCAACATAATTGACGCGCCGATTTCTCCGGAATAGGATTTACCGACGCGGTTCTCATCCATGATTCCTCGCCGTCCTAAAGACGGAAGAGGAGTCCATCGGAGACCCGCCGCGTCCGAGACTACCCTGCAAGAGGAGGCTGTGATGGCGAAGATGGCATCCAAGAAGAGAGTGGTGGAGGAGCATAAACTGGCTAGACAGCACAGCGGCCATGGCAACCATCTTTGCGAACTGGTAGCCAGTCGCAAGATGGACAAGGTGGCGGAACTTACAAAGGGCGCGAAATATATCTGCCACATCTGCGGCCGGGCCGCGGCAAAGCCGTCCCATCTTTGCGAGGCTGTAAGGATCTAGGAGGCGCAAAGATTGAAAACAGAGGCGGGGCCGCTTCTTGCGGTCCCGCATCGTTCATGATCGGCTGCAGCAAAAGCCGAATACACATCCACCCATTCAACTTCCTGAGGGGACGAGCCAGCGGCCCCTGTGGCTCTGCGCCGGGGTGGCGGCTTCAGCCTAGCCATTTCCTCCTCAGGAACTCATGCTCTCGGTTTCTAAATGGCTTTCGAGGTCTTGTCTTTAGCTCGCTGAATTGCCAGCACGGCTGTTAGTGTCAAGAACATGGCTCCCATGATCACAAACGGCAGCCGCACCCCCAACACCGATGCCGCCCATCCGCCCACAATGGGCCCGGTCGCCATCCCCAGCGCGGTGGCGGTTGTTGTCAGACCATAGGCCCGGCCCAGCCGCTCTCGCGGGACAATAGTTGTCACCAGAGCGTTCATGGCCGGGATCATTCCCCCCAAGCCGAGGCCGAAGACCGCGCGCAAAACCAGCAGTTGTCCTACACTGTTTGCGGCCGCCTGCGGAAATGCCGTCAGCCCAGCCAACAGGGCGCACCCAATCAGCACCTGCTTGTGTCCCCAGCGGTCACTCTCCCGCCCGATCATCACCGATGCGAAAGCCGCCGTTATTCCGGTCACCGTCAGGATCAATCCCGTCTGGGATGCCGCGCGGCCGGGCTCACTCACAATCTGCTCCACGAAAAGTGGAAAGATGGGTCCCACGAAAGCGCCGCTCAAATGCAGCAGCAGATATGATATCAGCAATGCCAACACCCCTGGTGACAGCAAAACCTCGCGCAATGATCCTGTGGTTTCAGCCTTCTCCGGTGCCGGCCGCACAAAGCGTTCTCTCGCTCCGAACAACACCAGCAGGCCGCCGCACAGCAGTGAACCTCCCGCCACCCAGAAAGGTACGCGGTAGCCGAAATGTTCGGCCGTCACTCCACCCAGATAGGGACCCACTGACAGACCGGCGAACACAGCCATCTGCATCAGGCCCAGGCTGTATCCCATCTTCTCCTTTGGCACCACACTGGATACGAGCGCCGCCGAGGCCGGCACTGTCCCCGTGACGGCCCCCTGCATCAAACGCAGCACGAACAACTGATGCACACTCTTCGCGAGCGCCATCAAACTCAGCACCAGAGCGCCGCCGAACATCGCCCTCTGCACCATCGGCTTGCGCCCATAGCGGTCTGCTACCCATCCCCACAGCGGAGCCGCCACGCTCATCGTCATGGCCCCCGCGCTCACCACCAGCCCCGCCCAGATGGGTACCCATCGCGGGTCCTTGACCCCGAGTTCACGCACATAAAAGGGCATAAAGGGCATTACAAAAGAGAAACCGACAATGGCCAGCAATTGCGCCAGCCACATCGTATACAGTGTCATCTGCCACCGGGGATGACCGTCAGGCTTGGGTTCGGTCAGGTCTGCGTCGCTACTGCCTGTTTCTATCACCTCCTTTCCTATCTCATCTTCACTCATAACTCAACCGTTTCCATCGTGCCATTCCGGCCCGCGTCAGTCATTTGCCATATATTGTTTCAAGAACAATTCCCCGGATTCCTGGTAAGAGTGGGTTCGCCAGTTCGGGCGGAGCCTGGTCCGGGAATCGTTAAAGACTGGAAACGCTCGCATGTTGCTGAAAAGGAGGTTTTCGATATCATACCGAAAATACTCTGAGAATGTGTCGAGTAATTTCGCGCAGAAGAAGAGGCCAAGAAAATGACTGAAAAGACAACCCCGAATATGAGCCAGCGCTATTTTGGAGTACCGCCCGCGTTCGATCCGCAAAAGGGAAAACCCGTACTCGAACCCGAGGGCAAGGGTTACGGCTACTGGGTTGGCGGGCACAGCGTCGTCTTCGACCCGGCCGAGGACAAATTCTATCTCTACTACCGCGTACGCCATCCTCTCGGCAGAGGTCGTGGCGGAAAATGTCGTATCGCCGAGTCGAAAGATGGCGTCAAGTTCACGGATATCTGGGAGGCGACAAAAGAGCAACTTGACGCCGAGTCAATCGAAGTGGGCTCACTTATCCAGGATCCCCTCACCGGCAAATGGAGGCTGTATATCAGTTATCAAGTCCCCGGCGGGACTTGGAGGGTGGACCTGATTGAGGCGGATCATCCCAAGAACTTCGATCCCTGGCACCATCGCACAGTCATGCAGCCGGAAGAATACGGGCTCGCTTTTGTGAAAGATCCGCGGGTTTATATTGTGGGCGGTCTGTATGTTGTTTTCGTCGCTGTTTCTGCGCGGGAGACCTGGGCCGAAGGTGAATCCGGCTGGCGCCACCCATTGGGCAATGATGCCACCGGCATGATGACAAGCCCGGACGGAATCTACTTCCGCAATTTCAAATATGTCTTCGAACCAGGAGGCGGCGCGCCCGGCGAGTGGGGCCGCTTCAGGGCGAGAATCAATTCGATCGTCCACCTTCCGCCAGTATATCTCGGTTTCTTCGATGGCGGCAGCACAGCCTATGACAACTACGAAGAATGGTGCGGCCTGGCTTTCAGCCATGACCTGGAACGCTGGACGCGGGTCAGCACCAATGGCCCCTGGATTCGCAGCCCTCACGGCTGCATTCGCTACGTGGATGCCATTATCGTGAAAGACGAGATTTGGTACTACTACGAATGGACCCGCGAAGACGGAAGTCACGAACTGCGTGTGAACAAGGTTCGGCTGTGAGACCATAACTCAACGTCCCCAGCAAATGGCACCATTTGGAAGGCTTCAGAGATCTTCTGGTGTCCTGCGCTCGCTTAAACATCGCACCCTATTTCTTGTTCCTTTCAATGTGGCATACCCTTCATATTCATAGACGGCCGAGGCGCGCTTACATGCGCGTGCAGTTTTGTGTATACTCACGGAGATGATTTCATCGGAGGCACGTTCCTTCAATGCAGAAGCGTGAAGTAAGGCTCAGGCGAGGGATGGGGCTGGCGGAGGCCACTCTCATCGGCGTCGGCGCCATGGTGGGGGCAGGTATCTTCGTCTTGACAGGCATTGCTGCCGGAGCCGCCGGGCCCGCGCTCGTCCTCGCCTTCGCCCTCAATGGGCTTATAGCTCTTACCGCGGGGATGGCCTATGCCGAGTTGGGCTCCACCTTTCCCCAAGCCGGCGGTGGCTATGCCTGGGCGAAACGTGCGCTGCCCGGACCCTTCGGTTTTCTGGCGGGATGGATATCATGGTTTAGTCACTCCGTCGCCTGCAGTCTTTATGGCCTCGGCTTCGGCGCCTACTTCGCACAATTGCTCCATGCCTTCGGCCTGGGAATCCCGTATCTCTCCGATGCCGTGGAGGTTAAGGTGCTCGCCGTCATCGTGGTCGCCGTCTTCACCTTCGTGAACTACCGCGGCTCCGCGGAGACGGGCCGGGCGGGCAATCTCATAACTCTGGGCCAGATGGCGATTCTACTCGTCTTCGTGGTCTTCGGATTATTTGCGCTCCGCGGCGCCCCGCAATGGCCTGAGAACTTTTCACCTTTCCTCCCGCAGGGAGTCTCCGGGCTGTTGATGGCAATGGGGCTGACGTTTGTCGCTTTCGAGGGCTATGAAATCATTGCCCAGTGCGGCGAAGAGGTGCGTCAGCCGCGGCGTAACATTCCCCGCGCCATCTTTCTCTCCATCGGCCTGGTTGTGATTTTCTACGTGGTTATCGCCTTCGTGATGTTGGGCGCGGTGCGCGCTCCTGCGGGAACGCCAGTGTGGCAGTATCTGGGAGGGTACGCCGAACTCGCCGTACTGGAGGCATCTCGCCAGTTCGTTCCCGGCGGCATCCTTCTTCTCCTGGTGGGAGGCCTGTTTGCCACCGCCTCCGCGCTGAACGCCACACTCTATTCCTCCTCCCGCGTCTCCTTCGCCATGGGTCGTGATTTTAATCTTCCGGGCGTCTTCGCTCGCATCAACAAGAAACGCCGCACTCCTCATGGCGCCATACTATTCTCCGCTCTGGTCATCCTCGCCATGGCCATCGCCTTGCCGCTCGAAGAAGTCGCCAGCGCAACCGATATTACCTTCATGTTCCTCTTCGCCATGATCAACCTTTCTTTGATTGCCCTCCGCTATCAGAAGCCGAACGTGAAGCGGGGGTTCAGGGTTCCCCTCCATCCCTGGCTGCCGCTGGTTTCCACCGCGTGTCTTATGGGCTTGGCGGTTCACCTTTTCCGCTTCAGCAGCACCGCCTGGTTCGTGGCAATGGGCTGGATAGTATTGGGGCTGATTGTCTTTCGCGAATATGCCAGCAAGCGGGAGCAAGAAGAGACCGGCGCGCGCCCCCTGCTGGAGGAAAGCACTATCGAGCCAATCAAGGATCCCATCTTGGTGGCAGTATCCAACCCCAACAGTGTGGAGCCGGTCACTCGCATCGCCTGCGCCATCGCTCGCCAGTGGCAGACAGAGGTGATCGCGCTACATGTGGTAGAGGTTCCCGCCCAACTGCCGCGCTCGGAAGGAAGGCGTTTCCTCGAACGGGCGGAGCCGCTCTTCGAGTCTGCCGTCAAGATCGGGGAGGAGATGAAGACCCCCGTGTTTGGGGCGCTTTGGGTCTCCAGCAATCTGCAGCGGGGAATGCTGGAGGCGATCGCGGAAAAGAAGCCGTCATTGGTAGTATTGGGTTGGCGCGGTTACGGCCGGACGCGGGAAAGATTCTTCGGCACCACACTGGATCCGATTTTGCGCGCGGCGCCGGCGAATATTGCGCTGTTGCGGTGGAAGAACAAGAAACGCAAACTGGAGAATGTTCTGGTTGGAGTTACGGCAAGCTCACATTGCCACCTGGCAATAGAAATCGCCCAATCTTTGGAGAGACAACTGAAGGCAAAATGCCGCTATCTCCATGTCATGAAGCGCGGCACCCCCATGGATGTGGACACAGAAAGCGCCTTTCTGTGCGCGGATGAAAAGGAAAAGCCGCCGCTCGATTTGGAGGTGGTCCAAGCGCGTTCAACCGCGGCAAAGATTATTGAAGAGTCCGAAGAGGCGGACCTGCTCATTCTGGGCGCCGCCCGTGAAGGAGTGTTGAGCCAGATGGTCTTCGGCGAAAAAGCGCGCAAAATCGCACGTCGCGCCAAGTGCTCCGTCCTCCTTGCAAAACGCAAACCCGGGCCCGGCCGCTCCCTTCTGCGCCGGCTCTTCACCGGCCAGGAATGAAGGCGTGCTGAGCACACCGCTTGTTGCCGGAATTGCCGTCCACGGGCAAGGATCGCCTCAGATTGACCGCTGCTCAACTGACTGCTAACATACAACCAACTCGAGACTGCAATACTGACCACTTAAGCCGAATCTGCATCAAGGAGGAAGAAGATGGAATCGGAAACCTCATTGGTCATTGGGGCGGTAGGCTTAGTCTTCGTGCTGATCATACTCGCATCAGCCATCCGCATTGTTCCGGAGTATCAACGACTGGTAGTGCTGCGATTGGGTAGGGCATTGGGCGCAAGAGGCCCGGGGCTGATCATCCTGATTCCCGTTGTGGACCGCGGGATCAAGGTGGACCTCCGCGAGATCTTCTTCGATGTCCATCCTCAGGCCGCCATCACCATGGACAACGCGCCAATTTCCGTTGACTTCTATATCTACATGAAAGTCGTTGACCCCATGGCAAGTGTACTGCAAGTGAAAGACTTCTTCGGCGCCTCCCAGGGGATAGCCATCACGACTTTGCGCGCGGTCGTCGGAGAGATGCTGCTCGATGATGTGCTGGCAAGACGAGAGCAGATCAATGAAGTCCTGCGGGTCAAACTAGATGAGGTGACCAATCGCTGGGGCATCAAGGTAACCGCCGTAGAAATCCGCGAGATCGTTCCCCCCAGAGACATCCAGGATGCCATGAGCAAACAGATGTCGGCCGAACGCAGCCGACGCGCTGTGGTAACCGAAGCCGAGGGTAAGCGTGAGGCGCAGATAAAGATCGCCGAGGGTGAGCGACAGGCCACCATCCTCCGCGCCGAAGGTGAAAAACAGGCCGCCATCCTGGAGGCGGAGGGTGAGCGCCAGGCGAGAATCCTGGTGGCCGAAGGCTATGCCGAGGCCTTACAGCGAATCTTTGCCGCCGCCAAGGGTGTAGACAGCAAGACGATGGCGCTTCAGTATCTCGAGGCACTGAAAGATATCGGCAGTGGAGAGTCAACCAAGTTCGTCATACCTCTGGAATTCACGCGGATGATTCAGCCTTTTGTGAGCCATACCGAGAAGTCGGTGCAAGACTAGAGGCAGTCTGCTGTCTGACCGGAGGGAGAAATGCTCAAGCGATCTCTTCGTGCTCTCAGGCGGATTCGAATCATCACCGCCTTAGGTGCAATCGCGCTGGCGCTCTATCTGCTAGCCGGCTTTGTGGATGCCGGCAGTACCCGGCCTGTGGTTTACCGGGCCGAAATAAAGGGGGTCATCAACCCCTTTGGCGCGCGCTATCTGGAACGCGCTATCCGTGAAACAGAGCGCGCCGGCGCAGCCGCGTTGATTCTGGTCCTGGATACCCCCGGCGGCCTCGATACCGCCATGCGTTCCATGATTCAGGCGGAACTGAATGCCCATGTTCCGGTAATCGTCTATGTCGCCCCCTCCGGTGCCCGCGCGGCATCAGCAGGTATGTTTATTACCCTCGCCGGTCATCTCGCCGCCATGGCCCCGGGAACGGCCATCGGCGCGGCACATCCCGTCAGCATCACCGGTGGGGGAGAGCAAGGCGAAGTCATGGAAGCGAAGATCACCGAGGACGCCGCCGCCATGGCGCGGTCCATCGCCGCTCATCGGGAGCGGAATGTCGCCTGGGCGGAATCCGCGGTGCGTGACAGTGTCTCCATTACCGCCTCTGAAGCCAAGGAGAAAGGCGTCATTGAGATTATTGCCGCCAGCCTTGATGACCTCCTCAACCAGGCACATGGAAGAAGCGTCAAAACTCCCGCCGGTGCGACCGTACTCAGTCTCCAAGGGGCAGAAGTCAAGGACCTTCCCATGGGGTTTGTCGAGCGCCTCTTCCATATCATCGCCGAGCCCAATATCGCCTACATCCTGCTCACCCTCGGCACCTTGGGCTTGATAGTGGAGTTCTACAACCCCGGCGGTCTGCTGCCGGGTATTGCGGGAGCCATCTGTCTGTTACTCGGGCTTGCCGCTCTAGGGACCTTGCCCATCGGTTGGGCCGGAGTTGCGCTGCTTGCACTGGCGCTGGCGCTGCTAATAGCCGAACTTCATGCTCCCGGCTTCGGCGCCTTCGGCGTGGGCGCGCTTATCGCTTTCTTGGCCGGCTCACTACTCCTGTTTGTGCCTATTACCCCGCCATCACCGGCGGCGCCGGTGGTGCGTGTCAGCCCCTGGCTCATCGGCACCATGACCGCCCTCTTCGGTGGAGTAATTCTGCTCGTCGCGCAGCGGGTGTGGGCGGCCCAGCGCCTGGCTCCACAGACAGGTCAGGAAGCGCTCATCGGTGTGACCGCGGAGGTGATATCCCCCATCGCTCCGGAAGGCACCGTCCGCGTGCGGGGGGAGGTGTGGTCGGCGCGCAGTGAGGGTGGATCCATCGCCGCGGGAGCCTCCGTCCAAGTGGAGAGAATTGAGGGTGTCGTGCTTGTCGTCAGGCCGGCGACCGCGCAGAAGACAGAGCAGTCCCCCGCATGAAGTTGCGGTTTCTACTTCTGCAATAGGCTCCAGGGTTTCTCCAGGATCGCCAGGATTGTCGTTTCCTCCAACGACTATCCTTATTCTCCGTGGAGAAAGCCATATTCCAATTTGGAGGCGACGCCGAAGTTGCTCGTGCTCTGCACACCTTCTCCCGCCTCCAACATCTGCAGTGCATTCTCCAGGACGACGACTTCATTGCCATACAGTTCCGGCTGTGCCTGTTCTGCAACCAGTGCCTCATGTTCGGAGATGACTGCGCTCAAGACTCCGGCCTTGTTTTTCGCTCCCAGGCGTACGAGAGCGGCTGCTGCCTGCATGCGATCTTCTCCGTAATAGCCGGGGTAATCGTGTCTCAAGATCTTGCAGATTCCATCAATCGCTCTGCGTGTGCCTATCCGCGCAAGGGTATTCACCATGCTAACATCATTCTGCGCCCGCATGGTGCCTCGCATGGGGACGACTTGACCGATGGTCTCAACAAGGTCAGGCACTGCTGCTTCGCCTATGTCCACGATGGGATTGATTTCTTTCTCGGTGAGTTCCCTATCGGCGACATATTTGTCCAGGAAGATATCAACTGTCTCCTGCTGCTCAGGGGTCAGCGGGGGTACCCTATTTGAGTACCAGTACACGAGCCCCGCGGCGGCGGCAATAAGTATTAGAACTGGTAAGATTCTCATAGGTCCTTCAACTCCTTCTCCGGGCTTCCTCTCAAGCCCCGCGCATGAATGTGATTCTCTTCAAGCGGATACCACCTTTCTTACGACTCCTCTATCTGATTTCCTCTCGCATCTGCCGTTTTCTTGAGAGTTCTTGTTTCCCATCGTCAGCAGGCAACCAACTATCGCCGACGTTCTATTGCCGGCCGGTTGCTCAGACTGGCTCTGTCTTCTGACCACACCGCCAACAGGACTAATCGCTGGGACTGTGGAAATGGTTAGTAAATGTTTTATGATATAAGCGTTTTATTCTGAACGAAGGAAGACTCTCGCCGATAGCAGCCGTTGACATAATGGAGATTTGGGAATGCGCACTCGCCGAATAATAGCCATTATCGCAGTTATCATCATCGCCGCGGTGCTAATTTGGCGGGCTCTCGCGCCGCCAGAGGTGAGTGTTGCCACTGTGCGCAGGGGGGATTTGACCGACACCCTTTCCGCCACCGGTGTAGTGGAGGCCGTGCAAGTTGATGTGGCTCCCAAGATCGTCGGCCGTGTAGAGGTGCTGCTGGCCGATGAGGGTGACTCAGTGGAGGAAGGCCAGTTGATCGCGCGACTTGACGCCGCAGAACTAGAGGCGGCTCTGAGTCAATATGGGGCAGCGCTCCGCATGGCGCAGGCGGAAGTGGGCCGTGTAGAGACTGCACTGGAGCATGAGCGGGCGGCAAGCAAGGCTCGTATCGATAGCGCGCAGGCCGCAAGGAAAGCAGCACAGGCCAACCTGCAAGACCTGCGCGCCGGTGCCAGACCCCAGGAGATAGAAAGTGCGCGCCAAGAGGTGGAGGCGGCCCAGGCGGAAGAAGAACTTGCCGTCTCCGAGTTTGAGAGAATGAAGAGCCTGTTCGAGGGAGGTGCGGTCTCTCAAGCACAAGTAGATGCCGCCCGTGCCCGATTAGCCCGCGCCCGTGCGCAACTGCGCACCGCGCAAGAGAGATTGTCCTTATTGGAGGAAGGCGCTCGCAAAGAGCAGATAACTTCGGCCGAAGCCGCGTTACAAGCCGCAGAAGCCGAACACGCGGCGGCGCTTGCGGCGGCCGGACAGGTAGCCGTGGTTGAACGGGAATTGGAGTCAGCCAAAGCCCGCGCCGAACAGGCGGAAGCGGCCGTGTCAGCGGCAGAAACCGCGCTCGCCGAAACAGAGATCAATGCACCTATCTCCGGCCGGGTTGGGAGGCGCTATGTTGATGTGGGAGACCTTACCGGGCCCGGGTCTCCGCTCTTTCTCATCATACGCGGTAATGACCTCTGGGTCATCGCTGAGGTGGATGAGGAGGATTTGTCTCTGGTGCATCCGGGTCAGTCTGTAGAAATCACGGCCGAAGCCCTCTCCGCGCCGCTGCCCGGCACAGTCGTTGAGGTGGGACCTGTCGCCCTTTCGAGGGGTTTGGAGCAAGTGCGCGCCAAAATTGTGCGCTGCAAGGTCGTGCTGGAACGCGGCCAAGAACTTCTCAGGCCCGGTATGGAGGTGGATGTTTCCGGGAATGCAACACTCGCCCAAAACGTCTTGCTGGTGCCCAATGATGCGATCATCGAGTCAGGGGGCGAAGATTCCGTCTTCACCGTTACGGATAAAGCGGTGCACCGGAAGCAAGTTGAGGTCGGGCATCGCAACTACCTGGAGGCCGAGATAACCTCCGGTCTGCAAGAGGGGGAAGTAGTGGTCATCGAGGGCGGTTTGGATTTGGGCGAGGGCGAACGGGTGGCGGTTCGCCGGGAGAAGTAGTATGTCGCGTGATTCCCTTCCGGTCGTCGTGCTAGATGATGTCTGGAAGGTTTATCAGATGGGCGCAGTTGAGGTCAATGCGCTGGGAGGTGTATCTCTGGAATTGCCGGCCGGTGAATTCACCGTACTGCTCGGCCCCAGCGGCTCCGGCAAGACCACCTTGCTTAACCTCGTGGGCGGGCTCGACAAACCCACCCGCGGCCGTGTCCTGGTAGATGGAACTGACCTTGGCCGCCTGGAGGATGCGGGTCTCACCAAATACCGCAGAAACTCGGTAGGCTTTGTCTTCCAATTCTTCAATCTCATTCCCACCCTTACCGCCCGCGAGAATGTGGAACTTGCCGCCGAACTGGTGAATCAAGCCGATCAGGCGGACTGGGCGCTTGAGCAGGTGGGGCTGGCTGACCGCGCCCATCACTTCCCCGCCGAACTCAGTGGAGGCGAACAGCAGCGAGTCGCTATCGCCCGCGCGCTGGCGAAGAATCCCCGGATCATGCTCGCCGATGAACCCACCGGAAACCTGGACTGTGAGACCGGACTGAGAGTGCTCCGCAGCCTGAAAGATGCCACCCGCACAGAAGGTCGATCGGTGCTGCTCGTAACCCACAATTCGGTTATCGCAGAGATGGCCGATCGCGTCGTGCGCCTGCACAGCGGGGAAGTGGCAGAGATGGTGTGCAATGAATCTCCCGCCGAACCCGAATCACTCTCCTGGTGAAGATGTCCCGCCTCAATACCAAACTATATAGAGAGTTGCTCGCCTCACGGTGGCAGTTTGTGGCCGTCGGCGCCACCGTAATGCTGGGCATCGCCTTCTTCCTGGGATCACTTCTCTCCTATGGCAACTTGAGTAAGTCTTATGATCTCACTTATCGCAAAGCCGCTTTCGGGGATGTCTGGGTGCGGATGGCCTCCGCCCCTGACAGCCTGGTTCGCCGCGCCGCACAAATACCCGGTGTGCGCACTGTCATAGGCCGTAATGTAGAAGAGATACGTGTTGAACTGCGAGCTCGCGAAGTCACGGAAGTGATGGGCCGAATCATCTCATTGCCTGCCGCGCGGCAACCCGCAATCAACCGCGTGCGGGTGGTGGAGGGCCGCTACCTCTCTCCTCAAGGACGGCGTGAAGCTTTGCTGGAAATAAGTTTCGCCAAGGCCCACAAGTTTCGCGCGGGTGATTTCATCTACCCCACAATCCGAGGCAGGGAGATCCGTTTTCGCGTTGTAGGCCTGGTGCAGAGCCCGGAGTACATCTACTCCATTCAAAGCGAACAGTATCTCATGCCCACACCGGACACCTTCGGTGTGATCTTCATTCCGGAGCGACAGGCGGAAATTCTCTTCGGAAGGGGCGGCGCCATCAATGAAATCTGTCTGACCACCGAACCGGGGATGCGGGAGGTAGTGGCAAAGCACCTCGAGAAGATCACTGACCGCTATGGCGGAGAAGATCCGATCACCCGTGACGAACAGCCCAGCAACAAACTCCTAATGATGGATTTGGAGGGTTACCGGCATATGGCGATAACCCTGCCGCTTTTCTTCTTGGGTGCCGCCATACTCACTACTTACACTCTCCTGGCCCGTATCGTGCAGGCTCAACGCCCGCAGATAGGTGTATTGAGGGCAAATGGTTTTACGCAAAGGGCGATCCTGTCGCACTTCCTCTGGCTCGCGCTGATACCGGCACTGATCGGCGGCCTATTGGGGATCGGGCTGGGATACCTTTTTGCCTGGTATATCACCAGGCTCTATCTAGTATTTATCAACATCCCCTACTTATTCATGGATTTTCGTCCTGACCTGACACTCATCGCTTTCTTNNTGGCTCCGGCGGTTGCAATGTCCCAGGAAGCGATGACGGCCAGCACCCTGCCTGTGGGTGTGCGCTGGCTGGGGATGGGGCTTCCATCACACCTCAAAATGCCGGTGCGCAATCTCATCCGTCGGCCCAGAAGAACTTTCTATACCGTACTGGGTATCGCGCTCGGGGTAATCCTCATAGTACTGTCTTTCGGGATGCTGGACGGTGTTGACTACGCCATTGTGACCTTCTTCGAGGATATGGAGCGCTATGACGTGTCGGCAGTCTTCGCTTTGGAACAGCCTGGGCATACGGTCTCGCGAATCGAGGGCTGGCCGGGTGTACGCCGGGCCGAGCCCACACTGGAAGTTGCCGTTGAACTGGAACATGATGGCATCACTCATTTGACCATACTCTCCGGCCTTCCCCACGACGCCCAACTCCGCCGGCTCACCGATGAATCGGGCCGCCGCATCATACCTGCCCCGGGAGAAGTGCTGCTTGGGACAATGTTACGCAACAAACTCAAAGTGGATGAAGGCGACCGCATCATCCTGAGCTATGCGCAAAATCGGCGTGGGTTCAATATCACACGCACCGCCCGGGTGGGACCGGCCATCTCACAGCCCATAGGCTCCATGGCCTATATGCGCATGGAGGAAGTGCAGCGTCTCTTCGGGGACAAACTGGGAATGCCGATGGGAGCGGCGAGCGGTGTCCTGATACGCGCGGATCCGGAACGGATAGAATGGATAAAAGGACGACTCAATCGCGTACCCGCAGTAGCCGCCGTGCAGACCAGGAAACAGACTTACGGCCAAATTCAAGAACTGATGCGATTCAGCAAGATGTTTACCGGAGTTCTCGCCGCTTTTGGCATAGGCCTCGCTTTTGCCGTGGTCTTCACCGCGGTCAGTGTCAATGTTCTGGAACGTACGCGAGAACTCGCCACCTTGCGAACCCTCGGGTTCGGCTTTCCAAAGGTAATCTGGCTGACGACACTGGAGAATCTCATGATTGCCGCCGTCGGTGCCGCCATCGGAGTGCCTCTGGGCTGCTGGCTGAATGATCTACTCATGTCCGCAACCCAGACCGAATCCATGTCACTGGAGCCGGTCATCTATTTGAGGACCTACCTTATCTCTATTTTAGGTGTATTATTCTTAACCCTCGCGTCTCAGGCTCCGAGTTTGCTGCATATCCGCCGCATGAATCTGGCTACCGCTACCAAGCAGATAACCGGTTGATCCTGTCATCTTCAAGACTTCCTCCCCGAACACGGCCCTTCCCTTTACCAAGGAATACGGGAAAATTGACCGTTCAAAAGAGCACATGATACGATATATTAGTAGTGTTGTATGGTCTCCTCTGACAGGTGCCAGACGACCTCATCATCTGCTGTGAATGATAGTCTGATGGGAAAGATACGATTACGCAGAACTGCACTTCCCCTTCTTGTCATCCTGCTCGCCCTCGCCGGTTTGCTGCTGGCCAAAAAGGTCTGGTGGCCATGGCAAGAGGTGGTAATGACTGCTGCCATCAGCCTCTCCACCGATGAAGAAGCCCCGGTTGTGTTGTACCAGGCAGAAGAAGTTTATGGGAAATGGAAAGACGTAAGACCCTCAGTAACGGCTGAAATAGACCTGGAAAAATGGGCCGGCAAACTCGTCCGCGTGGATATAGAGGGAACAGTGAAGAAACAGAGCGCCAGCGGTAAGCCTTGCGGCGTTGTTGGCTGTTCAGTGAAATTGACAGATGGAGCCGGCGCCCGATCCATCGAATTCGCCGGCTGGCAGAATGATGGCTCACCTCCTTTCCATCTCGGTACAATCGGATCGCCGGCTTTCGTCATTCCTGGAGAGGCCGATTCTTCATTGGTCTATAGTGAGAATGGCTTGTTGTGGAATGTATTTAGCGTTCCTGAGAAAGCTTCACTCCAGTTTACGTTCAGTCCCATCCTTGCAAGAGAGTTGGATCGCAATCCGACTCCCTCCATCCCGAGCGCGGGGCTGCGGCGATTGCCGACAAAGAAGCCGGCAAATCCTGATAATAAGCGCCCGCCCGATGTATTCATCTATCTTATAGACGCGCTGCGTGCGGATCACCTCGGCTGTTATGGTTATTTCAGACCTACTTCGCCGGCAATAGACGCGTTTGCCAGCAAAGCAACCTTGTTTGAGGAGGCCTTCACCACCACCACATGGACACGCCCCTCCGTATCCACTTTGCTCACAGGCATTTATCATCCCGCGCACCGTGTTGTTCGTGAGGAAGGGGAAGCCAGCAAGATGGGCGAGTGGCCGACACTGCTGACCGAGGCCTTGCACGATACAGGTTACAAGACATTTGCCGTTATCTCGATGGGACATGTGACGGAAGAGTTCGGGTTGGCTCAGGGAATCGACACGATGGTTTACGAAAATGGGGGAACGCCTGATTGGTCGAACCCACAGGTCGATACGATCCTTGCCAAACAGGATCCGGAACAGCCGGTTTACATGTTTGTGCACACTCTGGAACCCCATTCTCCTTACGATCCCAAACGAGAGACTCGCCGGCGCTTTGATCGGGGTTTTCAAGGCTCTTGTGACGGATCGGCGGATGCATTCAGAGCACTGGGGCAAAGGCATCCAAATCTCTCGACGGAAGACGTCGAGCATCTGATTGATCTGTATGATGCCGAGATCTCCGACAATGACGCAGGCTTTGCGGATTTTCTCAGTATCCTGCGGCGCTACGGCCGATATGACAATGCGCTGATCATAGTGATCGCCGACCATGGCGAGGCTTTCATGGAACACGACACTATTGAACACGGATTCACACTCAACCGAGAGGAAATGCGGATTCCTCTTATTATCCGGTTTCCGGACAGGCAACTGGCGGGCCTGCGGGTGAAAGCGCGGGCCAGCATGATAGATATATTCCCGACAGTAATGGCTCAAGTCGGAATCAATCCGCGGCTGGACTATCCGCTGCCGGGAATTGATCTGGCGGGCCTTGTCGGAAAAGCGCTGCCGCGCCCATCGCGCCGGGTTTATGCCGGGGTGTCGCCTTTAGAAGAGAATGAGCTCGACCTCATAACAGTCATTGATGAAGACGGTTACAAACGGGTCATTAATATGTCGCCAAAGGAAGTGGCCCAGGCGACGGAGAAATCGGTCGGGCTGTGGGACACAAAGACGGATCTCAAAGAGCAGGTGGACTTGATCGAATCCTTGCCGGTGCGCGCCGCCTATGATGAGCAACTCCTGGCGCATTGGCTCACAACGCAGACGTATTGGTACATCGGTGCCTCTGCCGAAGAAATGCCTGCGGTCAAAATGACTGACGAACTGCGCGAGCAACTGAAAGCCCTGGGTTACCTGGACTGAATCCGGAGCCAGGCTGCCGAGCGAGGCGACTCCGTTGGTCACGAGCCCGCTTTCCAAAGAAAGGCAAAGATCCATGCTTCGTCACTGGCTGAGCATAGGAATTGCTATCGCGGTCATCGGTATCATCGCAGTCCTCATTGTGAAGGCAAGGCGAGACCGTTGGCCTGTTGAAGAGCAGGCCGTCAACCTTGCCGTGGGTGCAGAGTTCAGCCTTCCCGTCCGCCGAGATCGCATTCTCGTGAAATCCTATGAGTTCAACCGCGCTGGTGACACCGAAGGATGGGAACTGCTGACACCCGAGGGACCGGATCTGATAGAAACTGCGGGCGGGATGCTCAACGTCCAGAGAGAGGGAGCATCGCGCGTCGAAATAAGCAATTCAATTGAAATTGATGCGACTGAGGTCAACTTGGTCGAGTTGCGAGTGCGCAAGCCTGTGCTGAAATTCTCGGCCGCCTGGCGCATTGGGCCGGCCAAGTGGAGCCCAGACTTCACGGGATCCCGCGCCATCTCGACGGAGGAGTGGCGGACAATCTCTATTCCGGTAGGGCAGAGCAAGTATTGGAAAGGACGGATTGCGGCGCTGCGCATCCATTTAGGTGCTTCCCCTGCGGCGAGGGAGAAAGAGTTCCAAATAGACTCAATTCGTCTGCTGAGGGATGAGAATCCGTCATTCACAAGACGTCCCGAGCGCCTGGGATATGCCATTGCTGATGAGCTCCAATGGGTAATACCGACAGAAGTGCCGGGGAAGTTTCAGCGAGAGGTGGAAATACCGAAGGGAGCGAGGTTGAGTTTCTCTTATGGGTTGAGCAAGCAGACCTGGCAATCTCACCGGGCGGAAGTGATGCTGCAGGTGTCGGCAACAACGGATAGGGGAGAGTCACAACCTCTGGCATCCGGTCGCCTGCAGCCGAAGGCGATGCACGGCAAGTGGCAGTGGGTGAAAGAGGTGGTCAACCTGGAGCATCTTGCCGGGCAACGCGCAACTTTGACTTTCGAAGCCAGTTCCGCGGATGAGAAGCCCGCGGGGCTGGTGCTTTGGGGAAATCCGATCCTCGAGCCCTCCCAAACACAGTCCGTCAAAGAACGACCAAATATCATAGTGATTCTCATCGACGCGCTGCGCCCCGATCATCTGGGCGTGTACGGGTATGAGCAGCCGACTTCTCCAAACCTTGATGAACTCGCAAGAGAGTCCATCGTTTTCGAGAATGCCTTCGCTCAAGCTCAATCCACCTATGTGTCGGTGGCCTCGCTGTTCACCTCGCTGTTTCCCCTGGAGGCGAAAGACGAGGAAACTGGTTATCATAACCTTAAGCAAGAGGTCACTACTCTGGCTGAGCGGTTGGAGGACGAGGGATATGTGAATTCGGCCTTCAGCACGAACTACTTTATACACTGGGACTACGGATTCGACCGAGGATTCGAGACCTTCCGCTGTCATCATGAACTCCCTGCCAAACCTTTGACGCAGAATGTGCTGAGATGGCTGGAGGATAATCCGCGGCGCCCGTTCTTTGTCTATCTGCATTTCATGGATACTCACTCTCCCTATACGCCGCCGGGAGAGTTTCGTTCGAGATTCTTGCCCGCTGATTATCATCCGACAACTCCCATTCTCTTCAGCGGTAATGCCGGCCTGGTGAAGCAAAAGATGGAGGAGGGCCATGAATTCAACTCCCAAGACCGTGACTACTTAAAGGGATTGTACGACGGAGAGATAGCCTCCGTGGATTGGAACATCGGCCACATGATCGAGCGCTTGCGCAAGATGGGGCTGTACGACAACACTGTCATAGTGGTACTGGCTGACCATGGGGAAGAATTCTGGGAACACGGCAGCCTGGAACACGGCAAGCAACTCTACGAAGAGCTCATCCGGGTTCCGCTCATATTCAAGTTACCCAAGAGTGCGGGCCGGGCTGGAGAAAGGGTATCCGCCGCAGTGCAACTGGTGGATGTATGTCCAACACTCCTGGAACTCGCCGGGCTGCCGTCCCCAACGGGATTGCGGGGAGAGAGTCTGCTCGACGTCGATCCCAATGAGAACCGCTGGCAGTATGCGGAGATACCCAGAATGCGCGCCCTCCGGGGAGAGGGTTGGAAACTGATTGATAAACTGCCGCCCGCTGAAGATGAGTTATACAACCTCCGGGAGGATCCGGCGGAGAGGAGGAACCTCATCACAGAGCATCCGCAGATAGCGGCCAAGATGCGGTCTGAAATGGACCGGCTCGTGCAAACAAGAGGCCCGGCTTTGAGTGCCGCCCAGGAGCGCGAGCAAATCGATCCCAAGACCATGGAAAGACTTCGCGCGCTTGGCTATATCAAATAAACATGACTCGTATTCGGGCGACAGGAATCTTGAGACAACTTGGATGAAGCCCACATGCTTCGCAAGCGGCTGATCGCAGCCATTGCTATCATTGTAGTTGCGGTAACGCTGGCCTTCATTGTGAAGGTTATGCGGGACCGCACTTCGGTTGCAGGACAGGCAATTAACCTGGCCGTGAAAGCAGAGTTGTCTCTCCCCGCTCGTCGAAACCCTGTGCTTATCAAATCCTATGATTTCAATCGGCCTGCTGATCTGGAGGGATGGGAAGTCCACACTCCCAAAGGACCGGATCGCATGTGGGTTGCGGAGGGGGCACTGCATATCCGCGGGGAGGGAGTGGAACGCAGCAGGATACAGAACATATGCAGCCTGGATACGGCCGAGGTCAACGTGATCGAGTTGCGCGTACGCCGCCCCGTCCGGAGGCTTTGGGCGGCGTGGCGTCTGGAATCAGGTGAGTGGTCTCCCGGGTTTGCCGGTCATCGTATAACCACTCAAGAGGAATGGTTTACAGTCTCCATCCCGGTAGGGCAGAGCGAGTTCTGGACGGGAAACATCCAGGGGTTGTGGATCACCTTCTGGTCCGAAGGGCAGCCCGCCGAAATCGAGGTGGATTGGATCCACCTGCTGAGAGATGAGAACCCGTCATTTACAGTACGACCGGAACGGCTTGGATATGCAATTGCCGATGAGTTTCAATGGGTAATACCGACGGAAGTGCCGGGGAAGTTCCAGCGCGAGTTGGAGGTGCCGAAGGGTGCGAAGTTGAGTTTCTCTTGCGGGTTAAGCAAGGAGACCTGGCAGTCCAACCCGGCCGAGGTGATGGTGCAGGTCTCGGTAACAACAGAACAGGGGCAAACGCAGACTCTGGCGTCAGGGCGCTTGCAGCCGAGGGCACTGCGGGGCCCTTGGGGTTGGGTGAAAGGGACGGTTGACCTGGAGGGTCTCGCGGGCCGCCGCGTAACATTGACTTTCGAATCCACTTCCGCGGATGAAGGCTCCGCCGCGGTGGTGATGTGGGGGAATCCTACGCTGGAGCCTCCTGCAGCGCGCACCACGAAGACGCGGCCTAATATCATAGTGATTCTCATCGACGCGCTGCGGCCCGACCATCTCGGCATGTATGGATACGAGAAGCCCACCTCTCCCAACCTCGACGAACTTGCCAAAGAGGCCGTTATCTTCGAGAATGCATTCGCTCAGTCTCATTCCACCCGTCTCTCAGTAGCCTCGCTGTTCAGTTCACTCTTCCCGCTGGAGTCGAAAGAAAAGGCAACCGGCTATTACGATCTGAAACAGAACATTACCACTCTCGCCGAGCGGCTGGAGGCGGCGGGATATGTGAATGCGGCGCTCAGCGCAAACCGGCTTGTGCATTGGGATTACGCATTCGACCAGGGTTTCGATACATTCTACTCTTTCCACAGCGGATTCCCCGCGCAATCGCTTACCGACAAGACCCTGGAATGGCTGAAGGGTAATTCGCGGCGCCCCTTCTTCATCTACTTGCACTACATGGACACCCATGCTCTCTATCAGCCGCCAAAAGCGTTCCGTTCCAGATTCCTTCCCGCTGATTACCATCCCCCCGACCCCGCCGTCGTGAAGAGCGACCTGCGTGTCATGAGAGATAAGATGGCAAAGGGGCATACATACAGCGCCGGAGACCAGGAATACCTGAAGGGGCTGTATGATGGAACCATCGCCTC
>WVXJ01000206.1 GCA_011773575.1 Armatimonadota bacterium
AGGACCAACTTTGCGGCTGTGAACCGTTTTCTGGAACTGATGGCTGAAGAGAATGTGCCGGTGGCGGGAATGTACCGCCCGCGCTTTCTGGGAAGACCAACGGTCTCGACCCAGACTGACCGGCAAGGCCGCCCGGCAACTTCTCACGGGCACGAGATTTGCTTTTCCAACTCCCAGGCGCGCGAATGGGGGCTCTCTTGGGGGAGCCAAATTCTTCGGAAATGTCCGCGGCTCAATGAGATTATCATCTACAACCCGAGAAATCTGTGCCAGTGCCCGGCCTGCCGAGAGGCTGCGCAAGGCAGGTCTTATGCGCATTATGATGCTGTGTGGAGATTCCTTGCCGAGGCGAAGGCGGCCTGGCGCAAGCAGCGGGCGGGAGCGAAACTCGGCGTGGTTTTCGTCAATGACCTTGAGTTCTGGAGGAGAGGCGCTCAGGTGGTAGATGTCGCGCATCCCTTTCTTTTCATTACCGATAGCACAGATATGGCCAGAAATACAGCGGAAGCCAGCGCCATTCGCGACCTTTTGCGTGACAAGATGGGTTCCTGCCTGGCGAAGATTACCTGGGGACCTGAAGACAAGGTAACTCCCGGCCGGCTGGCGGAGTTTGATAGGTTGACGGCGGAGGCGGCCCTGCCCTATTTCTTCTGGACTTTCGATACCCTGTTCGATTCTTCCCTGTATGACCGGGAGGCTGTTGCTCGAATCTTGAGCGCAAACCAATGGGCGGCCGCCAAACAGTCCGCGCGCCCAACCTACACGCCGGAGGTCAGAGACCCGCAGGCCGAGGCTATCCTGGAAAGAATGGCAACCCGCGAGCCGGGGGTGCAATTCGCTGCCCTGAGGGAACTCATCCAGAAAGTCAAAGAAAGTGATCCTGAGACTCAGCGCTCGATAATTTCTATGGTCACAAAGACGATGAAAGACACGAGCCGGCCCATATATCAGCGCTGGCAATGTTGTTATGTGATAAGTGACAGCGGATACGAACCGGGAGTGCCTGATTTGATCGAAGTGCTGCTGCACGACCGGTTGGAACTCATGCGCTCAGTGGCGGCCGCGGCCCTGTCGAAGTTCCCGGACAATGAAGCGGCCCATAATGCGCTGCTGCAAGCCGCCCGCCAGGAAACCAGCCCGCAGGTGCGGCAAGAGCTTGCTCGACACTTGGGCGAAGAGATGCCCGCCGCCAAGCCACGCCCCGCTCCGACTGCCGCGCCTGCACTGGACAGCGCCGGGGCCGGCAATTACTCGGCGGCGGAGATTCGAAACACGTCAGCAGAAGTCTTCCTGGAGAGAATTGCCAAGCCGGAGCCGGGTCATCACCAGTTCGACGCCTTGAGCGCCCTCACTCACAAAGCCAAGACAAGCAGCCCGGCGGAGAGAAACCGCATCATTTCGCTGGTGATAAGAACGACGCAAGATGGAAACAGCCCAATGCACCAGCGCTGGCAGTGCAGCAAGATACTCGGCTACATCGGTGATGAGAAGGCCGTGCCCGCTCTCATCCAGGCACTGCTTCATGATGAGTCGGAGATCGTCCGTTCGGTGGCGGCCGAGGCCCTGGCGAAGTTCCCCGACAATGCAGCAGCCCATGAGGCGCTGCTGCAAGCGGCCCGCCAGGAAACCAGTGAGCGGGTACGGGAAGCGCTTACTCAACACCTGGGTGAAGAGATGCCCGATGTCGGACCGAGCGCTGCTCTGACCGTAGCACGCGCAGTTGAGGAACGCGCGCCCACCGGTCCACCGCAACCGCCGCCCATGCGCAAACCTCGCATTTCCGAACCGCTGCCCTGGCCCTTCCCGGGAGGCCAGGAAGATCAGCACATCTTCAACAACTACCAGCAGGCGACCGATATGTATATCCACGGCGCGCTGGATTTCATACAGCCGGCGGGGACACCGGTGAAGGCGGTTTATCCGGGGTATGTGGCGGCTATCTACACCAATTACCCTGACTGGATAACTCACTATTTCTTCATCGTGACTCCCAAAAAGGGCGGCAGCCAGGGGTGGTGTTACACACATCTGGACCCGCGCACATTCACCTTCAAGGAGGGTGATTTCATCAGTCAGGGGCAGTACCTGGGAGACTTGGTTGACTTCTCAGTGGGCGACCGACCGGGGGCCACCCATTTGCACCTTCACTACGTGAAGTTCAGCAGAGATGCATCGGGGAAGGTGGAGTTCAGCAGCCTGATAGATCCACTCTATTTCTTCGACTGGAACGACACCCAGCCGCCTGCATTCAAGCCCCTGGTCTTTGTGCGGAATAACACC
>WVXJ01000001.1 GCA_011773575.1 Armatimonadota bacterium
GAGCCCAGGCCGGACGCTAAGATTCACATCCACGCTCTCGATGCCGACCAGTCGGTTATTGCGGAAAGCCCGCAAGCCCTGCCATTAGATGGCGAGTTGGGCTTCATCTGCCGCGCGGTGCGTTTCTTCAACAAACAGGGGGGGGTGGATATCACTACTCAGACCTCCATACCCCGCGGCTCCGGGCTGGGAGGCTCCTCCGCGCTTCTCGTCGCCCTGGGGCTTGCGCTGTGCCGGTATAATAATGTCAGGATGTCCAAAGAGGCCCTAGTTTCCCGCATCGCCGAACTGGAAGCCCAGTCCATCGGCGTCCCCACCGGCAAACAGGACTATTACGCCGCCCTCCACGGAGGTGTGAACGCGGTTCACTTCCAGGTGGCGGAGAACCGTGTCGAAAGGATAGTCCAGGACCCCGCGTTTTTGAAGGCACTTGGAAAACATTGCATACTGACCTTTACCGGCGAATCCCGCCAATCCGCCATCGCCAACTGGAACATGCTGCGGGGGTTTGTGGAGGATCTGGGCGACAACCGCGCGCGAATGCGACAAATCAAGGCCATCGCCCTGAGTATGCGGGAGGCCCTGTTGGGAAAGGATATAGAGGCTGTGGCAAGACTTTTGGGCGAAGAGTGGGAGTGCCGCAAAGGCCTCGCCGAAGGTGTCTCCACCCCCCAGACAGAGATGGTAATGGCCGCCGCCAAAGAGGCGGGAGCCATTGCCAGCAAGGTTTGCGGAGCAGGGGGTGGAGGTTGTATAATAAGTATCGCTCCACCTGAGCGTCGGCGCCAGGTAACCGCCGCTCTCAGCAAAGCCGGGGCGCGGCAACTGCCATTTCGTATCAGCCGACGCGGCGCGCGCGTGAAGGCTCGCGTCTAGAAACTGAATAGCGAACTTGTGAACAGGGAAGCCTGCTGCTTCGCCTCCAAATCGCCTTGGCGATATTTCGCTCTTTCCTCTTCGCCAGCAGGCGAAGAGGAAAACCGAGAAAGCGAGTGAGGGGGTCTGGGGGACGAATCGCTGGCTCGTCCCCCAGGATGTTTGCTTCCTGATTCCAGCGCATAATAATGATTGATTGCCCGTGAGGATCTTGAGGCGGAGGGAACATGCCGATCTACGAATATCACTGTGAAGAGTGTGACCATAGTTTCGATGTGCACCATTCAGGCAGCACCAACGGCTGGCGGAAATGCCCGCTCTGTAAGGGCAAAGCCATGAAGGTCTTCCATCCGCCCAGCCTCATCTTCAAGGGCAGCGGCTTCCATGTGACCGATTATTCCAGTTCGAGCAAAAGCAACGGTCCCGCCCGCAAGACAGAAACGCCTGAGAAAGCCGCTCCTGCAAGCGACAAGACCGCCTCAAAGCCAGCCGACAAGAGCGATACCACCCCCGCCTCTCCCGAATAAGGAGGGGCAAGGCCGTTTAACCGCAGAGTGCGCGGAGCACGCAGAGAAAATGCAGAGAATTCGCAAGGGCAGCCCCATGTGGCTGCCCTTTGTTGTTAGACCGCCGAACCAATCAACCGCAGATAAACGCGGATGGACGCAGATAAAGAAGTTGTGGGGCGGGTGCGCCCGCCGCAGCCTCTGTGCTCTCAGCGTTCCTTG
>WVXJ01000180.1:0-347 GCA_011773575.1 Armatimonadota bacterium
GGCCAGCGCCCGCTCATAGTACGGCCGCGCCCCGGCCAGGTCGCCCTGAGCCTGGAGCAGATAGCCCAGATTGTTGAGGCTGCGGGCCGTGTCGGGGTGCTCCTCGCCCAGCACCTTCTCCCGGATGGCCAGCGCCCGCTCGTAGTACGGCCGCGCCCCGGCCAGGTCGCCCTGAGCTCTGAGCAGAGAGCCCAGATTGTTGAGGCTGAGGGCCGTGTCGGGGTGCTCCTCGCCCAGCACCTTCTCATTGATGGCCAGCGCCCGCTCGAAGTACGGCCGCGCCCCGGCCAGGTCGCCCTGAGCCTGGAGCAGAGCGCCCAGGTTGTTGAGGCTGCCGGCCGTGTCGG
>WVXJ01000180.1:373-1493 GCA_011773575.1 Armatimonadota bacterium
CGCCGACACTGCGCAGGTGATAGCCGAGTTCGTTACACAAGCTTGCCCCTCGCTCGTCCTCACGTTGCCGGGCCGCATCGGTCACGGCTCGCAGATGCGACTGCCAGGCCAGCAGTGGGGCCGGGTAGCCAGCCCGATTGAGCTGTGCAGCCTCATCGAATAGCGCTTCCTCCACTGCTGCTTGCGCCTCGTCATCCGCTGCCACCCCCCGCACAAAGGCGGCCAGCAAGCGGTGCAGCCGCAACGCCCCGTCGGCCTCCTCTTCCAAAAGGCCCAACTCGACCAGGCGGATCAATCCGTCTTCAGTTTCGAGTTTCGAGTTTTCGGTTTCGAGTTGTGAGTCGTGAGCTACGGTAGCTCGCAGCAGGTCGCGGGGGATGGGCTCGCCGGGGGCGAAATAGGCGGCCCGGGCCAGCAGCGCCAGGGCCAGGGCGTCGGTCGGATCGTCGGGGTCGAGCCGGTCGTAGCTGAGGGCGAAGGTACGGGCTGCGTGCAGCTCGTGGTCAGTGGGCGAGAGAGTTGCGCCTCGGCCTTGTAGGGAGGGGTGATGGAGGAGTCTTTTGTCGCGCAGTCGGGCCAGGTAATCTTGGGGGGCAACGGCGCGGCGATACTTACGCAGATAGCTGCCGGCCAGGTGCAGGGCCAGGGGCAGGCGTCCCAGTTCCTTGGCGATGGCCTTGGCGTCATCCTCGGCCAGTTCGGGACGAAACTTGCGCAGCAGGGCGATGCTCTCGGCCCGGCTGAGCACGCCCAGCGGCAGCGCATTCACGCCCAGCGCCGCGTCCCAGCTCCCGCGGCGGCTGGTGACCAGGACCCGAGATCCCCCGGTCGGGGGACGCCACCGGGCCAGGGGTGCCTCCTCCTCGCAGTTGTCGAAGACCAGCAGGCGCGGCAGAGGGCTACCCCAGGCGGAGAGGACCAGCTGCACCTGGGTCGGCAAGTCCAGGGTCGGGAAGTCGGGCCGCAAATCTAGCCCACCCAGCCCGCCACAAGCGGCCACCTCGGCGGGGATCGCGGCCGGATCGGCGAAGCTGAGCCAGAAGACGCCTCCGGCGAAGTATTGGCCGTAGCGGTGGACGAACTCGGCGGCCAGCTGGGTCTTGCCGATGCCGCCCATGCC
>WVXJ01000224.1 GCA_011773575.1 Armatimonadota bacterium
CTGTCGAGTAGAGCTGGGGATTGCTCCCCAGCCCCCTCACGGAACCGGACGTGCGGGACTACCGCATCCGGCTCCTCAACTGGATTCACCGCGGAGCCAGGAGGCGCGATGAACCTCCATAGATGGAATGGGGAAGTCGGGGTTTCTCCAAGGGATGATCTCGGAGTATCCGTCCAAACTTGTCCCATCGAATATAGCTGCGTTGACTCCGGCGGCTCAGGTATCGATGCCAGACCTTCACCACGTGCCGGTAGAAAGCCGCAACACTACGGAAGTTTCCGGTCACTCCATAATAAAGGTAGTGACCTCGAAGAATGGCATTGAGATAGCGTTGTTGCCAATCAAGGGGCTGATGCCGGTTCTCCTTGCACCAGCTCGTCACCACGTTCATGGCTCGGCTCAGTCGCTTGGATGCCGTGCGGGTGCCAACCGTATATTTCCCTCCACGGCTCAACCTGTTGTAGAAGGTAAAACCAAGGAACTCAAAGGTCGCCCTTTTCTCTCCCCGGATTCTACGATCGCGCTCCGCAAAGCGGCCAAAGCGAAGGAGTCGTGTCTTTTCCTCGTTCAGTCTCAGACCGAATTTGGCAAGTCTACGCCTCAGAGCTTCCATGAAGCGGAGGGCATCTCTGCGGTACTGGAAGCAGAACAGGATATCATCGGCATAGCGAACGCTATAGATTTTCCCCTGTATATTCTTCTTCACCCGCTTCTCCACCCATAGGTCAAGCGCGTAGTGAAGATAGATGTTTGCGAGGATGGGGCTGATCACCCCACCCTGGGGAGCGCCCGACGATGCCTTGGTCAGCTTGCCCTCTTCCATAATCCCCGCGTTGAGCCACTTCTTGATCAGTCTGCGTATGGCTTGGTCCCCAATGCGGTGCGCTACAAACTTCATTAGCCACTCGTGACTCATCTCATCAAAGAACGACCTGATGTCGGCATCTACTACCCAGGATACCTTCCCGGTGGCGATCGATGTTTTCACAGCCATCACCGCCTGGTGTGCGCTCATTCCCTGCCGAAAACCGTACGACAGAGGAAGAAACTCTTGCTCATAGATCGCTGACAGCATGAGTCCCACCGCACGTTGCGCGACCTTGTCCTCGACCGTCGGTATGCCCAGTGCCCGGCGACCGCCGCTTCCTTTGGGTATGTAGACCCGCCTGACAGGCGTCGCCGTATATCGGCCGCTTTTGAGCCTTCCCAGAAGCTGGGCAAGGTTCGAGTCGAGGTTCGCCTCATACGCTTTTGCACTGACCTCATCGATCCCGTAGGCGGCTCCCTTCCGGATTCGCTTCCAGGATTCTCGAAGCCACTCCTCATCGATGTAGTGAACCATCGTCTTCAACGGTTCATTGCGTATCCTCCTCGCTCTCTCAGCTAGAGTCTTCAACTTTGTTGAGAAGGTGAGCCTATTCGGTGATAGGACCTTCGTTCCGTTGTTGACTCCCAGTTGCTGCTCCCTTCCCTCCATGGGCATTACCCCATTTCCTCGGTAGTATGGAGCAGTCCGACTTCCTGCAACCCATTGGCTCTCCCTTGCAAACGGTTTCGGTAGAGCCTACCCGCTTGGGAAGTTGCAGGATCTCCCAGGTTCCTCGGTTGAACATTTTCGAGCATGCCGACGACGCAGACCCCGCCGGAGCGCCGTGTCCTTGCCGAGGCGGACACGTCGTTATTGCCTTCCGCTTTAGCGACGGCGTCGGCTTCCAGAAACATACGGGTTCTCGAGGCTCGCTTGTCGTTCACTTTCGTTTCGGCCTACTCTCGCCCTGTCTACGCTTCGCAGCAGTCGTTACCTTCTGCTACGCAAGACTCGGTTCCGGGTGGATGGCTAGTCCTTGTCCGGGTGGGAATCGCACCCACTAGTTCAACCAGGCTTGGCCTGGCACACC
>WVXJ01000215.1 GCA_011773575.1 Armatimonadota bacterium
CGTTTTGCAGCAAATAGGTTGATTCCGCCGAGCGATTATAAGCAGTTGCTGTCTCTTTCCAAGTACTCGCGGCAGTTTATTAGAAGATTCGCGCAGAAGATAGCAGTCGCGCCGAGCATTGTGGTGGGACGGCTGCACCATGAGGGAAGGTTGCCCCCTACCCATCTCAATGATCTTCGCACGAAGTTTGAATTGACAGGTTGCCCGGATTCACCTGCATGATGTAGTGTTTTCGAATGGGAAGAAGCGGCTAGGGTGAATTCCATCTTCAGAGAGGCTTTTCGGCGGGGGACAGGGCCCACGCCCTACAGGAGTCAACATACTTCATTCTTCAGCAACTATCCACGGCTCTCGGAATATCCATTCCCAGGGGACAGGTATCGTGGGTTCAAGTTTCACGAGGACTTCACCGCGTGTAATCAGCAAGTGGAGTTCATTGAACAGTTCTCCAAGCGTATCAATGGCTTTGTCAAGTTTCGCGAAAGTTGGAATCTGCTTGGGCGTCTTTCGGGCAGTATGGGCCAGGAACTTGTTCACATACTTCCTTGTAATGTCGGAGCATTCTCTTTTTGTTGCGTCTAGTTTCTGTTGGATAATAGACGGATCGATTGTAGCCTTGGATGGCCCGGCGAATCTGTCAAAATCGCCATCCGCGATGCCGTCTTTGCGCATGAATTCAGGATATGCCGCAACAAAACCCTTTCTATCTATGACCTCAGGGTCTCGGCAAACCTTCTCAATGAGGGTGGCGAGAGATACTGACCTCCGATCTTTGTCCAGCAGCCTGCGTACTGTAATGGCCGCCATTGCCACATACCCCTCGCTCATCCAGTCCAATAAGACATTCCCCTTACTGAGGCGAGGGTTATTCTTGACAACCTCAAGTATGCGCCGGTATATCTTTCGCTGCCAATACAAACGCAGAACCTGGTTCTTAATTGCCTCCAGGTCCTGCTTCCATTCTGCCATCTTCTGCTTCTTGTCGGCACTTGCCATCAGTAGAAGAATCCTAAGGCCGATATTTTGAAGCGCGAAATGTGCCTACTTATTACAGCGGCTTCTCTTTGCCGTGCATCATCATGGTATCGTGGTCAATCTTGCCTTCTTGATAGAGTATTGCGAGATGGTCATCCATGGTGAGCACGGGCAGGCCTTGCGCGCTGGCGGTTTTGATGTAGGGGTCTCTTGCGTAGAGCCGGCCTTCCCGGATCAATCTCTTTATCGCGTGGGTGTTTGTGGGTATTACTTCAAGCGCGGCTATCCTTCCGCCCAATATCGGGTCCGGCTCCAGCCTGGGCACGAGCTGCTGGGAGATGACTCCTTGCAGCGAAGTGCTCAGCCCGGACATGATCCTCTGCTGTTCATGGATGGGAAAGGCGCTGACTATCCTGTCCACAGATTCGCCAATGTCATAAGTGTGCATGGTCACTATAATAAGATGGCCCGTCTCTGCCGCCCAAATGGCCGTCTCCAGGCTCTCCTGGTCAATAACCTCTCCCAGCACTATCACATCCGCGTTCTGTTTCATCGCAACCTTGAGACCGGTGGCATAGGTGGCCGTATCTGTGCCCACTTCTCTCTGCTGTACGATGCTCTTCTTACAGATGTGAAAATACTCTATGGGGTCCTCTATCAATATGATATTCGCCATCCGCTCTCTGTTTATCAAATCTATCATTGCGGCCAGGGTCGTCGTCTTGCCTTGACCGCCGCGGCCGGTGATCAGGATCAGCCCGCGCCTTCTCCGCGCCATTTCCGCAACCTCTTCGGGGAGCCCCAATTCCTCTATGCTGCGAACATGTGTGGGAAGAAGCCTTATGTCTATGCTGAAATGTCCCTTCTGCATGGAGACAGTGTAGCGGAAACGCCGATCCTGATATCCGCTAAAAGAGGTGGTTAGTTCAGTCCTCAGATTATCATCGAAATCCTTGATATGATGGTCGGCCATCCCTTCATAGGCCAATCGTTTCGTATCTCCTGGAGTGAGTGGTGCACAGCGTAGCTGCTTCAAAGACGTGCCGATTCGATACATCGGCGGAATACCCACAACGAGGTGCATGTCGGTGGCATTTTCCTCCACCCCGATACGCATGGCATCTTCGAGAGTAAGGATTGAGGCTGGCTGTCTTGTAATCATCGCATCCGTCTCCTCCATCGCTTTCCACACTCCCATTTGAAAGAGCGATACAAAGTGGAGGCACGCGGACTCGAACCGCGGACTGGGCCGTGCGAGGGCCCTGTTATCCCACTTAACTATGCCCCCAGCAATGTCGACGGCAAGTCGAGGCTTGCCATCCAGCCGTCTATTTTCAATATATCGCACACTTCCCCTCTTGGTCAAGGCTGCCGTTCCGCAAACCGCTTCGCCGCGGCCCTTGACACGACTGCCCGGTCATGGGTAAAATCACCTCCGCACTGGCTGCCCCCTTTCTTGTTCCCGGCAGCGGTCGAACGCGATAAGCAGTCAGTCGTTTAGTATCTATCATTAACTTCAGGAGGTGATCCTATGCTGCGGCCTTTGGGAGATAGGGTGGTCATCAAACCCAGCCCTGAGGAAGAGGTTAGCAAGGGTGGTATCGTACTGCCTGATACGGCGAAGAAGAAACCCCAGGAGGGGAAGATAATCGCTGTCGGCAATGGCAAACTGCTGGAAAACGGCACCCGCGCTTCTATGTCAGTGAAAAAGGGAGATGTCGTTGTTTATTCCAAATACGGAGGCACAGAGATAACCGTAGGCGGAGAGGAATTGGTGATCATGGAAGAAGATCAGATTCTAGCGATAAAGGAGTGAGACAATGCCTGCGAAGATGTTGGCGTATGATGAAGAGGCGCGGCGAGCGCTGCA
>WVXJ01000042.1:0-2527 GCA_011773575.1 Armatimonadota bacterium
GCTACCACGGTGTAGGCGCTTTCGATGTCGAAAGCGGTGAGCCGTTGTCAGCTTCCTCGGGAAGCTCATACACAAGGGTTTTCGGTGATACTCTGGTGAAGTTGGCGGAAGAGGATTCTCGCATCATCGGTATTACCGCCGCCATGTGTTCCGGCACGGGGCTGGATGAGTTTGCCAAACGCTTCTCTTCGCCAAAGCGATTTTTCGACGTGGGAATGGCCGAACAGACTGCCGTCACTTTCGCGGCGGGCCTTGCCAGCCAGGGCTTCAAGCCCGTAACAGCCGTCTACTCCACCTTCATGCAGAGAGCCTATGATCAGATACTCCACGATATCTGCTTGCAGAATCTCCCCGTTGTTCTGGCTCTCGATCGGGCGGGGGTCGTCGGAGAAGACGGCCCCACACACCATGGCGCTTTCGATCTTTCCTATCTTCGCCATCTTCCCAACCTGACCGTTATGGCCCCGGCGGATCTCTCCGAACTTGCGGCAATGATGGTGACGGCCCTGGAACTGAAAGGGCCTGCGGCCATTCGCTATCCCCGCGAAGAGGGTGAAAACCCTCCCGCAGACCTGCCCGGGCCCCTGGAGGTGGGACGAGGGAGACTTCTTCGAGAGGGTGAGGACGTTGCCCTGGTAGCGATTGGCTCCATGGTCTCACGAGCCGCGGAGGCGGCCGAATGGCTGGCTTCACAGGGAATTGAGGCCGCACTCTTCGATGCCAGGTTCGCGAAGCCTCTGGATAAAGAGGCGATTGAGTCATTGGCGCAGCGGTGTCAAAAAGTGGTTGCCATTGAAGAGAATGTCCTCGCCGGAGGTTTCGGCAGTTCAGTGGCTGAATACCTGTCAGATATCGGGATGGGTGCTATACCTCTGTTAAGGATCGGCCTGCCTGATGAATTCATCGAACACGGCCCGAGAGATCTGCTGCTGGCGAAATACGGACTGGATGCCACCGGAATTGCCACCCGTGTCCAGGCATTCATGGTTTCCGTGGCTGAAGAGAAGGAATACGCGCGGGCGGCCGATGTCAGCGACCGCGAGGTATCCGCAGGATAGCCCGCGTTTCAGTTGTCATTTCTCCAATTTTGATATCGCCTGAGTCAGTGACTGTATTTCCGCCTGCGCTCCGCTATCCCGATTCCTCTGTAGGCTAGAGGCGGAACGGGCGGCCACAATGCTGTCCCTACAAGCCTATTTCGCTCCTTTATGCCCCCAGGCGTGCATCTGTCACCCAGAGTGCACAGGCGACCCGCCAAAAAACCTTTGGCCAAGATTGGTTGCTTTAGAAGGTAATCACTGCCTGAAAGGATAAGGAAATGATATGCTACATAACAAGCATTCACGCTGGAGTGAGATGTAATGACTGATATAGTCCCTCTCCTCGTGGGTTGGGCACTCGGTATTCTAAGCGCCCTTATTGCTGGTGTAATTCAGAAGAAGCGCCAACTGGCCGATATAAATTCAGCCATCCTCAACGAACTAGATGAGTTGCGATACAGGCTCGCCTGGACTTGTTGGAAAATAGCGGCACGTGCCCAAAAGGTTGACAGGAGATTTTGGGAATGGCTACGTCAAATTGCCAGTTCCTACAGTGGCGCGCTGCACGACAAAGAGCTTGACTTACGACTTTCTAAGCTCTCGTCTTATTCTGACGCTGACCTTCAAGCAAGCCTCGCCAAGATTCAACCTCAAGGGCGCGCACTCGGCCTAAAACGGTTCTCAATACCTGCTACAACCGCGAATCTTCAGAATGTGGGTGGGTTGCCAGAGGAGTACCAGCGCCTGTTATTTCATATAATCCGTTTGATAGAGATGGCTAATCAAGATATCGATGAAGCCGACTACTACTTCAAGCTGACGTTTGATACTTCAATAGAGAGCGTAAACCGTGAGATCGCTAAAGACAACATGGAGTCTTGCTATGAATTCATCAACGGTTTCGCTCTGTCCATCATAGAGTTAATCGGTCGTCTAGATAAATATCGAGGCCGTAAATTTCGCAAATCTTCGCTGAGCACACTGCTTGCGTTATAACAACTCGCTGTAATGGATCCTGGCTTGCTGTTGGTCAGGACTGCCACAGGCGAAAAAGGAAATGACGCTATTTTTCTTGTTCGCTCTAATTGTCCAGTAGGTTAAGAACCTCTTCCCTTTTTTCAAGATTACATGAATCTATACATCTATCTATGCGATATACATAGTCTACAGACCACAAGGTTCTTTTTCTAACCAGGCTCCTTCTCCAATTTTGATATCGCCTGAGTCAGTGACTGTATTTCCGCCTGCGCCTTGGCATTGCGCTGGCGGATTTTTTCTACCACATGTTCGGGTGCGCGGGAGAGGAACTCGGCATTGGCGAGGTTCTTTTCCGTGCGCTGAATTTCGGACTGGGCCTGTTCCAGCGCTTTCTGTAACCTCACCAGTTCCGCCTTCATGCTCTCCGCATCCGCTTCCTGGGAGAGGTAGATATCGGCGAGTGTGGTCGCCCCGGAGTGTTCAGCGAGGCTGGCGTGGGCATTTGCCAC
>WVXJ01000042.1:2576-2843 GCA_011773575.1 Armatimonadota bacterium
CATCTTGCGCTCCGCGCGCATCCGCCTAATCGCAGTTACCAGGGCCATCAGGCGTCCCATCAGCTCTTCCGCCTCCGGATATGAGACATGGGAGGGAGTAGGGTAGGGCGCGGTCATAATAGAATCACCTTCGTGTGGCAGCCGCTGCCACAGTTCCTCGGTGATGAACGGCAGGAAGGGATGGAGAAGACGCAGGGTCCGCTCTAGCACGAAGGCGAGGGCGGCCTGTACGGCCCGCTTCGGTGGGGAAGGTTCGGTATCGCTTGA
>WVXJ01000042.1:3028-3913 GCA_011773575.1 Armatimonadota bacterium
CGCTCATCGGTAAACTTCACCTCCTGGCCGGAAGACTGCCAGATGAGCCCGAAGCGGGTGGCGTCAGTACCGTACTTGGCTGTCATCTCTAGTGGATCAACGCCGGTGCCCAGAGATTTGCTCATTCGCCTTCCCTGCCAGTTGAGCACAGTGGGATTTATGTGCACCACCGGGAAAGGGATGTCATCCATGAAATAGAGACCGGTCATTATCATGCGGGCGACCCACAAGAATATGATCTGGCTGGAGGTGACCATGGCCTGGGTGGGGTAGAAGTAGTCNNGAAGAGAAGGAATACGCGCGGGCGGCCGATGTCAGCGACCGCGAGGTATCCGCAGGATAGCCCGCGTTTCAGTTGTCATTTCTCCAATTTTGATATCGACTGAGTCAGTGACTGTATTTCCGCCTGCGCTTTGGCATTGCGCTGGCGGATCTTTTCTACCACATGTTCGGGTGCGCGGGAGAGGAACTCGGCATTGGCGAGGTTCTTTTCCGTGCGCTGAATTTCGGACCGGGCCTGTTCCAGCGCTTTCTGCAACCTCACCAGTTCCGCCTTCATGCTCTCCGCATCCGCTTCCTGGGAGAGGTAGATATCGGCGAGTGTGGTCGCCCCGGAGTGTTCAGCGAGGCTGGCGTGGGCATTTGCCACATCCAAATCTGCGGCGCCTATGTGGTCCGCAGGACCCGGCAGAGTGGGTTGGGGGAGGCATTCGATCCTGCGGCTCCGAGTGAGCGGCGCCACCAATGCTGCGTATTCTTTGAGTAGTTCTCGTATCCCCTGCTCTGTGGTGACTACCTCCACATTTGCCCATTCCCGCTGCGCCATCTTGCGCTCCGCGCGCATCCGCCTAATCGCAGTTACCAGGGCCATCAGGCGTCCCATCA
>WVXJ01000042.1:4000-4419 GCA_011773575.1 Armatimonadota bacterium
AGCACGAAGGCGAGGGCGGCCTGTACGGCCCGCTTCGGTGGGGAAGGTTCGGTATCGCTTGAGGTGATTTGCGTTTTCGCTATTTCAAGATACCAGTCACAGAACTCTCCCCAGAAGAATTCTTGTATGCCGCGGGCGGCCTCATCAAAGCGGTCACGCTGCAGAGACGCTTCGGTATTGCTGATAACACGATCCAGCCTCGCCAGTATCCAGCGCTCGGCAAAGCCTCCTTCTGATTCAATCAATTTGGGCGCATCCTCCAGGTCGGTAACGGAGAGCCCGCTGTCGGAGATACTGTTGAAAACCAGTCTGGCCGCGTTCCAGATCTTGTTGCAGAAGTTCCGTCCCGCCTCCAGGCGCTCATCGGTAAACTTCACCTCCTGGCCGGAAGACTGCCAGATGAGCCCGAAGCGGGTGGC
>WVXJ01000042.1:4541-4831 GCA_011773575.1 Armatimonadota bacterium
GTGTCAAGGATGTCCTCCTCCTGTTGAAGAGAGCGGCTGTTACAGGATTCGCAGGTTTCGGGGGCGGTCTTGTTCACATTGACATGGCTGCAATCCTGGCAATACCAGACAGGGATACGATGTCCCCACCACAACTGCCGGGAGATGCACCAGTCGCGGATGTTCTCCATCCAATCAAGATAGACTTTTGCCCAGCGGTCGGGCACGAATCGCACCTTGCCGTTCTCCACCACATCTATTGCGCGCTGGACTATATCCTCCAGGGTACCGTCATCTCTCCGCATCCGCAT
>WVXJ01000042.1:4958-20565 GCA_011773575.1 Armatimonadota bacterium
AAATCATCGAAGTCATGGGCGGGGGTTATCTTTACCGCGCCGGAGCCGAATTCCGGGTTGGCGTGTTCATCGGTGATAACGGGAATCTGGCGGTCTGTAAGGGGCAGTTGAACCTTCTTGCCAACAAGAGGTTTGTAGCGTTCATCGGAAGGATGGACAGCCACCGCGGTGTCGCCGAGCATGGTTTCCGGTCTGGTCGTGGCCACCACCACTTCACCCTCGCCATCAATGAGGGGATATGCCATGTGGTAGAGTTTGGCATCGGTCTCGCGGTCCTCTATCTCTATGTCGGATATGGCGGTATGGCAGCGCGGGCACCAGTTGATCACGCGGTGGCCGCGGTAGATGAGTCCATCCCGATAGAAACGAACGAAGGCCTCCAGCACTGCGTCCGCATAGTGGGGATCCATGGTAAAGCGATTGCGCTTCCAGTCAAAGGAGAAACCCAGGGCGCGAAACTGTTTCTCGATGGTTCCACCATAGTGCTCTTTCCAGTTCCATGTCCGCTCCAGGAACTTCTCCCGCCCCAGGTCGTGGCGGCTCAGACCTTCCGAAGCCATATCTCGCTCAACCACATTGTGTGTCGCGATGCTGGCATGATCTGTTCCGGGAAGAAGCAGAACAGCGGCGCCTTGCATCTTCTGAAGGCGACCCAAGATGTCCTGAATCTCGTAGCAGAGAGCGTGGCCGATGTGGAGCTCACCGGTGATATTGGGAGGAGGAATGGTTATGCAGAAGGGTGGGCTGGAGGGGTTCGGCTCGGCATGAAAAAGTCCAGCCTCCTCCCAGCGCGTGTACCATTTCTCTTCCACCGGCGTCGGATCATAGGCGGGGGGCAGATCGAATTGGCTCATGGCTAAGCGTTGATTTTCCTTTGAAAAATGATAGCGACAAGGGGACAACCGCATTGTCGCGCTGTAATCATAGCGTGAGAAGCCGCGGCTGTCGAGGGCCCTAATAGGATTCGACCCGCCTTTACAAAAGTGAAAGCGGGTCGTTACACTCGAATACCACTCAATCGCCGACTCAGAATAGGATCGGTTTCAAGCGTGGCCGGCGATATGGGGAGAGATGTGCACGGAGGGCTTTCCTCGAGTTTCTTTTGCCGCGGGAGAATCTTTTGGCGGAAGCAAAGCGATCTCTATGGCCTCGTCTGCAGACTCGATGAAGCAGAACTCCAGGTCCTTCTTCACGTGTGTAGGAATCTCCTCCATATCCTTTTCATTGTCTTTGGGCAAGAGGACGACCTTGATGCCGGCGCGATGGGCGGCGAGGACCTTCTCCTTCACCCCACCGATAGGCAAGACTTTGCCGCGCAGGGTTATCTCTCCGGTTATCGCCACATCGCAGCGCACAGGTCTGTTGGTGAGCGCGGAGATCAAGGCGACGGCGATGGCGAGTCCTGCAGAGGGTCCCTCTTTGGGTTGAGCTCCTTGCGGAACATGGATGTGGACATCACACTTGGAATAGAAATTCTCGTCCAATCCGAAGCGGACGGCGCGGGAGCGCGCATAGGAAAGCGCCGCCTTGCCGGACTCCTGCATGACTTCTCCCAGGCAGCCGGTGAGGAGGAGGTTACCCTCTCCCTTCATCAGCGTAACCTCGACAGGCATCGTATCTCCACCGCTTTGCGTCCATCCCAGACCGGTGGCGACGGCAACTTCCGGCTTTTTCTCCGCGGTGCCGAAGCGAAATCGCGGAGGGCCCAGGAATTTGGCTATGTTGCTGGGGGTAATCCGGAGCGGTCGGGTCTTTCCCTGTGCGATCTTCTTCGCCACTTTGCGAGAGATGGAAGCGACCTCCCGTTCGAGGTTGCGGACTCCTGCCTCACGGGTGTACTCGCGGGTAAGGGTGCGCAGCCCATTTTCAGTAAAGACGAGTCCCTTCTCGTCCAGACCGTGTTCTTTGCGCTGTTTGGGGACGAGGAAGAGTTCGGCAATCTTTATCTTTTCTTCCTCGATATAGCCCGGGAATTCGATCACTTCCATGCGGTCCTTCAATGCAGGAGGAACCGGATCCAACAGATTACCAGTGGTGATGAACATCACCTCGGAGAGGTCAAAAGGTACCTCCAGGTAATGATCGGAAAAGGCGTTGTTCTGCTCGGGGTCCAATACCTCCAGCAGAGCCGCGGAAGGATCGCCGCGGAAGTCGACGCCGATTTTGTCCACCTCATCCATCATGAAGACCGGATTGCAGGTTCCCGCGGTCTTCATGCCTTGGATTATGCGGCCCGGCAGGGCGCCCACATAGGTGCGCCGGTGACCTCGTATCTCGCTCTCATCTCGCACACCACCCAGGGAGATGCGCACGAATTCCCGCCCCAGTGCCTTGGCAATGGAACGGCCGATGGAAGTCTTTCCTACTCCAGGGGGCCCAATGAAGCAGAGGATGGGACCTTTGGAGCCGGTGGCGAGTTTGCGAACCGCCAGAAATTCCAGCACACGCTCTTTTATCTTCTTCAAACCGTAGTGATCCTGGTCGAGGATGGTCTCCGCTTCATTGATGTCTATCTTGTCCTCTGAGCGTTTGCTCCAGGGAAGGCTTATGAGCCAATCCAGATATGTCCTCACCACAACCACTTCAGGTGAAGCCGGTGGCATCTTCTCCAGGCGATCCAATTCCTTGAGGGCCTTTTCCTTTACCTCACTGGACATGCCGGCGGCTTCTATCTGTTTGCGAAGGTCATCCATCTCCGCGGAGCGTTCGTCTCTCTCGCCCAGTTCCTGTTGGATGGCCTTTATCTTCTCTCGCAGGTAGAACTCCTTCTGAGTATCCTCGAGTTCCTTTTTCACGCGAGAAGAGATTTTGCGTTCTATCTCCAAGATTTCTATTTCCTTGTTGAGGAGTTCGCTGAGAATCTCCAGCCGCTGTTTAGGGGAGAAGGTTTCCAGTATCTGCTGTCTCGCCTCTACCTTCAGGGGGTAGTACATGGCGACTACGTCGGCCAACCGGCCGGCTTCCTCGGTATGCTGGGCGTTGTCAAGGGCTTCCTGGGGGATATCTCTGCGCAGATTCGCCGCACGCTCGAACTGAGCCAATACATTGCGCATAAGGGCTTCCAACTCGACTCCGCGCTCCTCGGACTCCGGGACTATCTGCGTTTTGACCTGCAGATAAGGGTCGGTCTGTTCGAATTCCAGAAGTTTGGCTCGCGCTAATCCTTCTATCACTACACGGATCGTCCCGTCCGGCAGGCGAAGCATCTGCACGCATTCCGCCACTGTTCCCATGGAGTGAAGATCAGCCGGGCCGGGGTCGTCTATTTCTTGACCCTTCTGCGCCGCCAGGACAATGAAGCGGCCCTCCTTCTGGCTGGTCATTTCCTCCAGGGCGAGGACGCTCTTCTTTCTGCCCACAAAGAGATGAGTCATCATGTAGGGGTAGACGACTATATCCCTCACGGGAAGCAAAGGCAGTGTCTCGGGGACGAACCGAAGACGCTCTTCTAGTGTCATGGTTTTCTTCTCTGTTTCAGTCACTGGGGCTACCTCCTGCCCTATTATTCCCTCTTTTAGACAAAATCACCATTGTTCTGAGCAAGCCATTTGGCTCCACTTGTTACACGTTGTTACATGACGGGATGAAAAAAGTGGTGATCTACTGTTCTGCAGAGCGAAGGAAATGCCGTTTCGTCTTCTTGCGTCCCAGGCTTACTCGGCGCTCATCGAACCCCCAGTTGTCAGAGCCTGATGGGCGCTGAGAGAAGCAGTGATAGGCGGAAAGATTGGAGGCAATGGTGCGCTTGCGGGTGCGTCGAATGGCGTTTACCTCGGCCCAAAGGGTAAGGAAAGGAATGCCTGTTTCGTAGTCAGCCATTGCTCTACACATTATCTCAAGGGCGGGCCAATCCTTCTTGGCGGCTTCCCGCTTGAGGGAGCGGAGTATCTTCTGTCTCTCCTTGGATATCACGAGGAGGGGCTCAGTTTCCTCCGCATAGTGCAGCAGACAATCATCTCCTTCCGTTCCCGGAGTCAGGGTGAATACGGCTCCAGGTTCGAGGCCTCGCTCTTCATACCAGACATCGAGGCCGAACAACAGTCCCACGCGCCGGCTCGCCCACACCTCCACCTCGGTCTTAATCTCTTCATCTCGGAAAGTCAGGCAAACCGGATCAGCCTCTGAAGGGTAGAAACGGAAATCCGTCTTACGCAGTTTCAGCGTCCCAGCCTTCAGATGTGGAAGAGTGGCGACATATCGGACTTCGTCAATAGGTTGTTGCTGCCTCCCGACCTCGACTTCTTCCGCTTCTCCAATGTCCTCGTAGCGGGGATCATGTACCCAGGCCGCCAGCCCGGGCTCCAGACCTTCGTCCTCGAGTTCAGCGTCGGTTTCATCTTTCGTCGGCTTGCGCGGCACAAGGAGAAGAGCGCGAGGAACCTTGTCCACCTTGGGTACATAAGAGGGGATAGTCCAGGATTGTGCTCCCACGCGCTGGAGCCGCCCGTCTTTGGCAAGTGCTTCCCCTACCGCATCCGCGGCCATCGCCCAGCGCAAAGAGGTGTCGGGGATCTCGAAGATGCGGTCCAGTATCTCTTTCATCCGAACCGCGCGTCTCTTTCGCTTGACAAAAGTGATGGTTCCCTTTATATCAGCATCGCTTATGACGAAGCCGCCTTCCTCAGGCTCTTCTTCGAGCCAAGGAAGATCCTCTTGTTTCTCGGATTTCTTGGAGAGTTTCTTCAGTTCTCCGATCCACTCTTCTCTCCACTCGCTCAAACCCCATACTGCTCCAGAGAGATGGAGCAGCCGCTCATCTTTCCGGAGTGCTTCGAAGAGGGCGCGGGAGTCCAAGTCGCCCTCTCGCAGTTTCCGTATGGCGAAACTGAGGAGGCTATGGTCCAGGGGCCGGCCAATCTTTCGCAGCAGTTTGATTGCCATTTGCTCGAGCGGCTGGTCTGTGGCCATGCGGGTATCCAGGAGTTCGTTCAGCGCCTCTTTTGCTTCCGCCTGGCGAAAGAAGAAGTTCCGCATGAAAATCTCATCTTCATCTGCAAAGTCCGCATTCAGCAGCCATTCCCGCAAGGCCCATTCTCCTTGCTCTGTGCGAAAGTACTTCTCCGCATCGTTCAGCGCTGCGTCGAGCAGTTCTTCGAAGTACTCCAGCGGCCGCCGCATCACCAGTGCCATCTCGTTATGTAGCGCCTCCGGGGCCATGGGCTTGCCGTAATCACGCAAGGCGAATTCCACCAGCCCGACGAAGGGACGGCGGATTTCCCCGCGCAAAGCGATATTCCAGCGTCGTTCCTCAACGATGAAGCGTTTGCTGTCCACCAGACTGAGGCGGATGAACTTGGGCTGCACCTTTATAGCGGACTCTTCGAGCACCTCTGCCAGATCAGTGCTCTTCGCCGCCACTCCGCTGGAAAGCAGGTGCTCATATAACAGATCCTCCATAAAATGGAGAGCCCAGCGACGCTTCAGTTCTCTCTCTTGTGCTGCAGTGGGCATATCTCTCTCCTCGTCATCTCATCTTATCCGGTCAGGGGAAAGCGCGGCGAAGTAGATCCCGCAATCTCTTCATAAAGGCTATTCCGATATCGTCGAAAACGGTGTATAAGACCGGTATCACCAACAAAGTCAGCAGAGTGGAGACGATTAATCCCCCAATCACCGCAGCCGCCATGGGTGCTCTCCATTCGGCCCCGCTGACAAGGCGGAAGACCGATGGCATTGCCGTGGGCACCATTCCGAAGATCATTGCCAGTGTAGTCATCAGAATCGGCCTCAACCGGGTAGGCCCGGCAAGCAGGATGGCCTCTCTCCTATCCATGCCTTTAGAACGTAAAGTATTAGTGTAGTCCACCAGCAGAATGGCGTTCTTCGTCACCAATCCCATCAGCATGATGATGCCGATCATCGCCACGATGCTCACACTCGCTCCGGTGAGCACCAGCGCCAGAAGCGCGCCGACCAGGGCCATGGGCAGAGAAAACATGATGATGAAGGGACTGAGATAGCCTTCGAAGAGCGCCGCCATCAAAATATACACCAAAATGACCGATAACGCCAGGGCCAAGAAGATATTCGAGAAGGATTCCTCTCGAATCTCCGTTTCGCCTGCCAGATACCAGGATATATCCCCCAGGTCCATTTCGCCCAATATCTCTTTGATCTCGCCGGTGAGGTTCCCTTCATAGAAGCCTGGGAGAATGTCCGAATAGACGGTGACTGTACGAACCCGGTTGCGCCGTTCGATCTTGCTCGGCCCGGCAGCCAATTCAAGGGTGGCAATGTCGGCCAGCCTCACCGGTCCGCCTCTGTCTGCAACGACTATCTCTCCTATGCTGTCCAAGGAAGCACGGTCCGATTCCTGCAATCTAACGCGAATATCGTATTCTTTACCTTCCTCTCTGAACCTAGTATCAGTGCTTCCCTCAAGGCTGGTTCGCAGCGCGCTCGCCACTGCGAAGGTGCTGATGCCTCTCTCAGCCATTGTAATACGGTCCACGTGGGCCTGAAGTTCGGGCCGACCCACCTTCCAGGAAAGGTCAACATCCTTGGTGCCCTCTACTTCTCCAATTCTTCCTGCCACTCTTCGGCTGACAGTCAGGAGTGCATCGAGGTTCTCCCCGGAAAGTACGATTTGAATCGGGTATTCGTCACCCCGGCCCATCTCCTCGGATATCACGCTCTTGATTTTCGGACCGGGAATCTTCCTCGCCAGCTGAGTCACTTCCTGCATTACTTCGACGTCACTTCGCTCGCGTTCTCCCTTGTTCACCAATACGACGCTTATGCTCGCAATCCCCGTATCTTGACCCGCCAGGGAAATGAGTCCGCCGGAAGACGAGCCTATGGTTGCGAAGACATTCTCCACTTCCGGGAAGTGACGCTCATCCAGCAGGTAATCCTCTATCTGTTTAGATATGGCGGCCGTGGCGGAGAGGGATGTCCCCGCAGGCATCTCGATATTCACCTGAAAGTGTCCCGTGTCGGTTTTCGGGAACATTTCGAAGCCGAGACTACGCCGAGATACTGCTGCAGCCAGAACCGCCAGCAGTGCGGCCGTGACCACGACTTTGCGACCGGAACCCTTCGAGAAAAGCAGTCCTAAGAGGGCAAAGAGAGCCATCGCGCCCATTATGCTTCGTACCTGCGGAGCCCTGATGCCGCCATTAGCCACGGCTAAGCAGCCCAGCAGAACAATGAGCCCCGTCAGGACGGTGGCGAGGCGGTGGGCAAGCGACCATTCGAGTAGGCCTCGATAGCGTGTGTCCAAGGCCGCATAGAAGCGATCAAAGGCAGAAAAGAACCTTCCCGTGTGGGTACCGGAAGCGCCGCCTTCCACGGTGTCCTCTTGGCGGAACCAACGGGAGGCCATCATCGGCGTCAGTGTGAATGAAATGAATAGGGAGAAAAGAGTCGCGGTGGCGACAGTGATGCCGAATTGACGGAAGAACTGTCCTACGATGCCGCCCATAAAGGCGATGGGAACGAAGACGACCACATCCACAAGAGTAATGGTGATTGCGGCCAGCCCAATTTCGGTTCGTCCGTTTAGGGCGGCTTCGCGGGGCGGTTCGCCTTTGCGCAGGTGTCGCCAGATGTTCTCGAGTACAACAATAGAATCGTCCACCAGGATCCCGACGGAGAGAGATAGAGCAAGCAGTACCATCATGTTGAGCGTAAAACCGGCGAAGTAGATGGGAGTGAAAGTGGCCATAATAGATGTTGGTATGGCGATGGCGACGATGAATGTACCGCGGATGTTGTGCAGGAAGAGGAACACGATGGTTGTTGCCAGCAGTGCCCCCAGGATAAGGCTGAGCCTCACTTCCGCGATAGTCTCCAAGACATCGGTGGATTGGTCAAAGCCCATTTCCACTTGAATATCCGAGGGCAAAATACCTTGCCGGCCGGTTTGTTGCCCGCGGTTGAAAAAGGTCTTTCGAGTCAGCGGCTGTCCGGTCAGCCGCTCCAGTTCTCGCTTTACTCCATCAACGACGGCAACGGTATTGGCCCCGGCCTGTTTCAGCACCGCAACCGTCACTGAATCACGCCCGTTCATGCGAGTGAAAGAGCGTCGTTCGGCGACGGAATCGCTTACTTCGGCCACATTGCTCAGAGAGATAGGAGAGCCGGTCGGAGGCTGCAGCCGAACATTCCTAATCTCCTCCACAGATGTGAACTCTCCCATCGCCCGAACCGCATATTCCTTCCTGCCTTCGGTGAGGTTGCCGCTTGGCAGGTTAAGGTTCTCTCCAATCAGCGCCTGGTTCACCTGGACAATAGAGAGACCGTAAGCCTCCAACCGGCCTTTATCTATGGATACGAGAATCTCACGGACATCTCCACCGCCCACGCCTACTGCGGCGACTCCGGAGACCCTGGCCAGGCGCTGGCTGATTATCTCGTCTGCGATGTCTCTAATTTCCTTCGCGGGCCTGGGGCTCGAGATTCCAAAGGTCAGCACCGGCATGCCGGAGATATCAGCCTTCCTGATTACCGGGGCGTCGATCTGACGCGGAAGTTCCATCCGGGTGGCGTCAACCTGTGCGCGCACATCGGCGATCGCGGTATCCAGATCAGTGCCCAGCTCAAACTCCATGAGAATCGAGGATATGCCTTCCTGTGAGGTGGAGGTGACGTTTTTCACCCCGGAGATGAGACTGACGGATTTCTCTATCGGATCCGTAATCTGGGTCTCTATCTCTGCAGGGCCCGCTCCGACATAGACGGTTGAGATGGTCACAAAGGGGAGATCAATTTCGGGGTACAGATCCACACCCATTCGCGTAAGGGCGCTATAGCCCAACACCATGATGGCCACTACCACCATGGTCATGGTAACCGGTCTGAGGATGGCAGTTCGAGTTAACCACATAGCAGCAACCTATTCACCCGACTGCCGGCGGGTTACAGTGACCAACTGACCCGATTTCAGGCCTTCCTGGCCAGAGGTTATTACTTTGTCGCCTGCGGCGATTCCTGAGAGAATCTCTATTTGGGCGGCATTTTCCAGCCCGATAGTTACCTCTCGGGGTTCAGCGCGATTACTCTGTACCACGAAAACCGTCTTCTTGCCGTTTTGTTCAACCATTGCTTCCTTGGGCACGACTACTGCTTCTGCGTGCTTCTCCAGCAATACACTTCCGCGTGCAAACATACCGGGTCTCAATTGGAGACCTGTATTTTCTACTGCAATGCGTGCCATGAACTCACGGCTCTGATGCTCCGCTACAGGTACCAGACGCTCCACACGGCCTTCGAAAGTCTTCCCCGGCAGAGCATCCGCAGATATGCTTACCTGTTGGTCGACGGCGAGCACTGCAAAGTTCTTCTCCGGGACGCTTGCTTCCAGATAGACTTGTTCAAGCGCAGCAATCCGCATTAGGGGGTCGCCTCCCATCCCGGGGACATCCCCTACGTTGATGTTCCGGAAATAGACTACTCCAGAGATCGGAGAACGTAGAATCGTGTTTTCGAGATCATTCTCGGCGTAATCGCGCGCTGCCTTCGCCTGTTCGACGGCGGCGGCGGCGGCCTCTATCTCCTCGGTTCTCGCCCCCGCCTCCATCAGGTTGTACTGCTCCAGGGCGGATTCATATTGGCTTTTTGTTACATCGTAATAGGTGCGCGCGCTGTCAACCTGCTCTTTGGGTGCGGCTCCTTCCTCATAGAGTCCTTCCAGCCGTTCCAGGTCAAGAGCGGCTTTGTCGAGGCTGGACTTGGCTGCGGTCACTGCATTCTTCGCCACCGCTCGCTCCTCGGTTCTGGCACCGGCCTTCAGGATCGCCAGCCGTTTCTCAGCCGCGGTGAGTGCCGCCTGGTTCTGCTGGAAAACGGAGCGGGCTCGCGTGTCGTCCAGCCGAATCAGCACTTGACCTTTCTTTACACTGTCTCCTTCGCGAACCGTGACTTCCACCACTCTGTCGGAAAAGGTGGCCACAACGGAGGCGTCCTGAATTGTCCTGACAGTGCCGGTGACAATGACCTCCTTGGTCATTTCCGTGACTTCCGCGACAGTCACCTCCACCGGCAATCCCTCCGGTTCGTCGGCGACTTCGGTATTGCGCTGCGAGCATCCTTGCGCTGTCAGTAGGCCGAATATGGCTAGCGCAATCGAGGCCCGGCTTATCTTCATCTTCATTCTCTCGCCCTGATCTCCCTTATTCCGTTCATAAACGATAAGAATTCCAAACTGAGGCTTTACTGCCTGAGGCTGGTGGTAGGTTTACCTGAAATGGCTGCGGGGCCAGGACTCGAACCTGGACAAGAGGATCCAAAGTCCCCGGTGCTGCCTATTACACCACCCCGCATTAGCCTTATTGTAGCATTCCCATGGAGGCTGTCAACGAAAGGGCGCGCTGTGAGGATTATGCCACAATGAAGGGGTTGTGTAGTGTAAACCAAGCGGATTTGTTCCCTAAACACATCCGCGCGGTGGGCTAGTGCGGGCTTGCCACGACCGGGGTGCGCACCATGTAGGCGGCGAAGATGATGGCGGCATAGAGCAGGACAAACAACACTCCTTGCCCCCGGGTCAACCGGCGCCTTGCAAGGCTGATGGTGGCGAAGATAGTAAGCACTGTCATGGTTAAGAAAGGAAGGCTGATGATTCCCGGTACAGTGCCGTGATTCTTGAAGAAAGCCACCAAGGGCAAAGTACCCAGCAGTAGGCTGTTATGGTTTACCTTAGAGCCGATAAAATTGCACACGGAAATCTCCGCCAGCCGACCGTTGCGAATGACCGTTATATAGGCGGTGATCTTCTCCGGCATTTCCGAGGCGAACGGCCCCAATATGATGGCGATTGCCATGGGGTTGATCCCAAGACCGTGAGCGAGTTTGAGCATGGAGTCAACGAAAGGCTCAGAAAGGAAGAAGACTGCTAATCCTCCCACTAGTAAGAATCCGCTCGCCACAGCCAGTCTCTTTCCGGTTGGCTTGGGGGCGTCTGCGTGAGTATTGTTGTTCCTAGCGAAAATGAAGGCCCGGCGGCTGAGTTGAATAACGTAGATTACAAAGAGAAGGGTAAGAAGAATGCCGTCCTTCAGGTCATAACCCCCTCCCTCCCAGGCGAGGAGAAGGGCGACTATCGCAGTAACCATGAGATAGATGGCATCTATGCGCGTGCCAGCCGAGAGTTCGATTCTCTCCACGGGCCGCTTGCTGATGCGGCTGGTTGCAAACAAGATTACGAGTCCATAGCCCAAGGTTATGAGGATCGTGCAGGCGCCTACTGCGGAGCCGATCGCCATCGAATACTCGAACTTGATTGCCGCCCAGATGACAAACATGTACTCCGGCATAGTGGTTATAAGAGCGAGCACTACACTGCCGGTAAAATGGGCTCCGAATTTCTCAGCGAAAATCTCAGCGCCATAACTCAACAGAGCCGCGGCAGCAGTTATCAGAACAAGCAAAATGAGGAACTCGCCTACCACGCAAAGCCTCCTGGTGCGGGCATATCTGTCCGGTTCGAGGGGACACCCAAGTGATTCGCCGTCTTGCCAGCAAATCCTTCTGCTGTTAGACCGGCATAACGAAATGCCCCGATAATGAGCATGTTACTGCAAGACCGGCGCGAACCGAGGAGTTGAGGTGGCCAAGAGTAAGCGCGAGCTCATAGCGGTTGACGGACCATGTAAGCGCCCAGAATGACTAGGCCGTAGAGCACTACAAAGACGACACCTTGCGAGCGCGCGAGTTTCCGCCTGGCTATGCTGGCGGCAGCAAAGACGGTGAGCGCGGTCATTAACACAAAGGGCAGACTGATGATGCCGGAAACAGCGGTTTCATGTTTCGCGAAGGCAACGATGGGGAGCAAGGCCAAAAGGAGGCTGTTATGGTTGATCTTTGAGCCAATGAAATTGCAGACGGAAATCTCCGCCAGACGGCCGTTTCTGATGACGGTTATGTAGGCGGTAATCTTCTCAGGCATTTCTGATGCCAAGGGGCTGAGTATGATGCTGATTGCCATCGTACTGATACCGAATGCCTCGGCCAGAACGCTCATTGAGTCCACGAAAAGTTTGGACAAGAAGAAGACTGTGACCCCGCCCACAAGGAGAAAGGCAGTTGCCAAAAGCAGTTTCTTCTTGGTGGGTTGCGCGCTATTCTCGTGATTGCTCCTGGCGAATAGTACTGCCCGTCGGCTCACTTGAATAACATAGACTACAAACAGAACAGCCAGAATAATGCCGTCCTTCAGGTCAAAGCCATTGCCTTCCCATGCGAGCAGAATCGCAATCACAGCCGTCACCATAAGGTAGACAGCGTCTATGCGGGTCCCAGGGGTCAATTCCACCTTCTCAACCGGCCTTCTGCTAACACGGGTGGTTGCAAACAAGATAACCAGTCCATAACCCAGGGTGATGAGGATTGAGCAGGCGCCCACTGCTGAGCCAATTGCCATCCCGTAGTCACCATCCATGCAGGCCCAAAAAACGACTAGGTATTCCGGAAGAGTGGTTATCAGGGCAAGTAGTATGCTGCCGGCGAAATGGGCGCCGAGCTTCTCGGAGAAAGGCTCGGCGCCGTAACTCAAGAGCGCGGCCGCCACAGTCAGGAGGAACAGCAAGACAAGGAACTCGCCTATCACGCCGGCCCTCTTCCCGTCATGCCGACTTGCATCACAGGAGCAATACGTCCTTTATGTCTTTTCTCACGCATCTGGGAGCGATGTCCTTCTGCGAGATAGTGCAACAATAACAGAAGAGCAGGTGTATCTGTCCAATTCGAGGAAAATTCGCCGTCTTGCCAGCAAATCCTTCTATTGCTAGACTGGCAGGGCAAGCGTGTGCTCAATTCGTCATTCTGACCGGTGGGGACAAATGCTGGATATAAGACTCATTCGTTCTGAACCCGAAAAGGTGGAGCAAGCCCTGCGGCGCCGCGGGAAGGAGATTTCTCTCAAACCGGTACTCGACGCGGATGCTCGCCGCCGCGCACTCCTGGTGGAGATGGAGGCTTTGAAAGCAAAGCGAAATGAAGCTTCCAAAGAAATCGGCCGCAAGAAGAAGGCCGGCGAAGATACCGACTCCTCGATGGAAGAGATGCGCAAAGTGGGCGAGCAAATCGGCGCTCTGGAGGGCAAGGTTCGGGAAGTGGAGACTACACTGGAGCAGCTGCTTTGGAACATTCCCAACCTGCCGGATGATTCTGTGCCGGATGGGCTGAAAGAAGAGGACAATCTTCTTGTGGGAGAGTGGGGGAGTCCCCGTCGGTTTGATTTCGCGCCGAAACCGCACTGGGAGGTGGCCGCCAATCTTGGGATTGTAGATTTTGAGAGGGCGACAAAGATTGCGGGCGCCAAGTTCGAAGTCTTCGTGGGCGCAGGAGACCGCCTGCGCCGGGCGCTCATTCAGCTCATGTTGGATTCTCATCGCGGCCGCGGTTATGTGGAAGTGGGGCTGCCACTCTTGGCAAGGCGGGATTCGCTGATGGCGAGCGGACACCTGCCTTTCTTTGAAGAAGACCAGTTCTCCATCCGCCAGGAGGAGATGTTCCTGATTCCCACAGCAGAGGCGGCCCTGGCGAATCTGCATCGAGACGAGATACTCTCCGCCGATAATTTGCCGATGAAGTATGCCTCTTATACTCCTTGCTTCCGCTATGAAAAAGTCGGCGCCGGCAAAGAGTCCCGCGGCCTTATCCGCCAATACCAGTTCGATAAGGTCGAACTCTTCAAGTTCGTCCTGCCGGAGACTTCGTTTGACGAATTGGAGGGGTTGAGAGGCGACGCCGAGGCCATCTATCAGGCCTTGGAGATCCCCTATCGCACGGTACTGCTTTGCGCGGGGGAGATGGGGACCGCATCAACGAAGACCTATGACCCAATGGCCTGGTTTCCCGGTTTGGACAAATGGCTGGAATTGAGTTCCTGCTCAAACTGTCTGGATTGGCAGGCGAGAAGAGCGAACGTGCGCTTCAAACGGGGGCCGAAAGGAAAGCCGGAATTCGTCCACACCCTCAACGGCTCCGGCCTCGCCGTAGGACGCACCTTCGCCGCGCTGTTGGAGAACCACCAACAAGCAGATGGAAGTGTGGTGATACCGGAAGCGTTGAGGGATTATCTTGATGGGATTGAGAAGATAACTGCAGTAAGGTAACTGATGACTAGAGTGCGGTAGAGAGAGACCCAGGTGACAATCTGGATCCTGAGAAGATTAGATGCGATAGATTGGAGCACGATAGCCTTGAAGGTTTTGGACTACTTGGCTCTTGCTCTTCACCTTAACTGAGGAAATGTTGCTCAATGGGTAGCGATCTGGTTTGCTTTTGCCGCGGTTTTCGTATCCGTTATGGTGTTTGTTCAATCAAGGGCGGCGAAAGTCGCATCTATACACAAAGAATTGGCGAAACAGGAAAGTTTGATAATAGAGATCTTCTTTAAGAATATCGGAAACGGCAAGAGTGCCAGTCGGTGCGGAATATCCAGCCCATTTTCCTACCACTTGGGAATACAAGGCCCTGACCGGCGAGAATACAGCCAAATTGTGGGTGTATTCCTTCATCAGATATCGCTCTTGAAACTAGTCTTCCGCAGTAGAGGATTTCTTGGTTCCGAAGATGTGAACGGGTATTGTGCTTGGTCATCGGGAATACGCGTACCTTGGGTTGAGTCAGAACCAGATCTCCTTAGATCTTGGGGGCTCATCAGGGAGACAGGTTATGTCTATGGTGAGAAGTTCATTACCTGGCAAGAGGAGTTTTGCGGCTTCAGAAGGCTAACGCAAGCGTTGAGTAACATCAATGAGAATTGACATGTATTCATACCCAGTTACCCAGTAACTTCACGCAGCAGTGCTTACGCGGCCAATGAGCAGTCCGCTGTCGCCGGAGACGTCTTGGCCATCTTCGCGCAGAGCGGCAATATGTGATTCGACAGCCTCTTTGGTATTGGCCAGGGCCTGCTCTATTGTCTCACCCTGTGAAAAGCATCCTTGCAGGGCAGGCACCTCTGTCCAGTAACCACCTTCTTCCGCGGGATGGATAATTACCGTATAGTCCATTTCTACCTCCTCAGTAAGGAGAGGAAATCCTCGACCGATAATCCGGCTTTCTTGATGGCAGCACTGAGTAATCCTACCTTTATCTCACCATGAGCGGGTATTGTCACCACTTGCCCATTCGGCATCTTTATATTGATGTGGCTGCCTTTACCGGAACGCCGTGTGCCCCCAGCCCTTTCGAAAACTCGAATTATCTCCTCTGCGCGGAGTCCCCTCGGCAGCCCATTCGGCATATTACTTTCCTATGGAGTTCAACAGTGCCCCCATTGTATCACTTCACACAGCACCTGGAACAGAACATTAGAGACTCAGCGAACCCTCTTCAGCAGTGCCTCAGGGTTAATTCGCAGCGCCTTTTCCACCTCGGCATTAGAGAGCCCCGCGCCTTCGGCAACCATCCTTTGAAGTTCCTGGGTCAGTAAATTCTCGGGCGCGTGGGTATCACTGTTCACCAGGAGGCTGGCCCCGGCTTCCAGGCCGAGACGGGCGACTCGCCCATTACACAAGCAGTGGCCTCCTCTCGCGGAGAGTTCTAGGAGGATATCATTCTTGGCTGCAAGCGCGGCTTCTTCAGGCGCAATCAATCCCGGATGGGCTAGTATGTCAACATTCGGCGATTTCACCGCAGCCAGGTTGGTTCCCGCGGG
>WVXJ01000042.1:20637-21311 GCA_011773575.1 Armatimonadota bacterium
CCTATTAACTCACAATCCCTGACCGCGGTCGCCACCGCGGACTCCAGGTTTCCCGCCGCGGCATGATCAGTGATGGCAATCGCCGTATATCCCTGCACTTCCGCTCTGCGAATCAGTTCAACCGCACCGAGTTCGCCGTCGCTGAGCAGTGTGTGGGTATGAAAATCGTATACCATCGAAGGCTCCTTTTACGCATGAAAGAGAAGGAGCCACAGGCTCCTTCTTCAGTCTATTATTGCCCTATCTCGGAGGTTTATGTCAAATCCGCCCTTTCGCCTGAAAAGGGCAGACGCCCGTGTGGAGACGGGCGTCTGCTGTTTCTTCTCAATTGACTCAGCGAATGGAGTCTCAGTAGCCGAATTCTCCTCCACCGGGAGGTGGGGCCGGCGGTTTTTCCGGCTCCGGTTTTTCGACGACGAGGGCTTCGGTGGTGAGCAGCATTCCGGCGATACTGGTGGCGTTCTCCAGGGCGCTGCGGGCGACTTTGGCGGGGTCTATGATGCCGGCTGCGATCATGTCTCCATATTCTTCGGTGAGGGCGTTCAAGCCTTGGCCAGCCGCCAGCCCTTTCACTTTCTCGGCTACTACGGAGCCCTCCAGGCCGGCATTGAAGGCGATCTGGCGCAGGGGCGCTTCCAGGGCTTTGCGCACGATGTCCACCCCCACTTTTTCAT
>WVXJ01000109.1:0-968 GCA_011773575.1 Armatimonadota bacterium
ATTGCCCTCATCTATGATGATGCCCTTGCGCGGGTGACCGCCACTTGTGGTGAGCGTTTACCCCGAGCGGAAGTCGAACCATGACGCACGGGAACGGGGCGCTGGCACAGTACGATTACGATGCCGCGGGGCGGGTATACTGGAGGTGGCCAGGAAAGCCGGGAATCGCTCGTCATCCTCAGACGCGGCGCACGTACCGAGAAAGCGTCACGGAAAGGCAACAGGGTGACCGCAGCGCGCGCAATCCGCACGATCTTCGCCACAGTAGTGCTGATGCTATCGGTTCCGATAGCCGCACATGCCAGCACGTTCCATGAGCTGGCCCAGCTCTTATCGAAGGGGCTCTATGACGAGGCCATCGAGAAGTGTACCCAATGGCTCGAGGCCTATCCGGAAGCAAACGGCCGGCTCCGCTACCTGCGCGGCAGAGCCTACCATGGCATCGGCTGGTTCGGGTCGGCGGAAGAGGATCTGGCTCCTCTGGGCGATTTCGCGCCATGGCCGAACTGGCCTCCCGCGTCAGAGATGGTGGCAAAGATTGCGGAGATGCGCCGTCTCGCCCCGGAGCACGTCAAGGAAATAAAATCCGGGAACCGTGTTCTCTTCCGTGTCTACTATGATGAGGACAACGCGTGGACCCGTGCTCTTATCGCCATGTTGCCCGATGCCTGGCGCAAGGTCGGCAATTTCTACAAGGTTGATCTGGATGAAACGGCGGTGTTCATCTTCGGGGACGCGGCGCGCTACAACGCCTTTTTCCGCACGTGGAGCGGCCGCTTCGCAAAACACTGGCAGTGGGCGGGCGGCGAGAGCGGGGTTCTCATCTTCTGCCAGCGCGACCCCTCTGGGGCTACCCTCGCCAAGGCCGGTTCGGATTATTTCCGCGGCACTGCGCTCCACGAATACAGCCACCTGGTGTGCCGCCGGGTGTTAGGCCATGCTCCAATTCCTCCTTGGCTTTCGGAAGG
>WVXJ01000109.1:1016-1235 GCA_011773575.1 Armatimonadota bacterium
CCGCATCGCGGCCGAAGGTCAGTGGCTTCCATTGGAGGCCATGACTGATCGCGACCGGTTCTACGCGAACGAAACGAGTAACCTCGCGTATACCCAGAGCTTCGCAATGACCCGCTATCTCATATCCCAGGTGGGTGAGGCGAAGGTAATCCAGCTCCTGAACCTATTGGCGAGCGAAGCCAACCCGGATGCCGCCTTCAAGAAGGCCTTGGGTATGGA
>WVXJ01000228.1 GCA_011773575.1 Armatimonadota bacterium
GCTAAGTCGAACAGCGAAGTCTGAACGGGCTTGGAAGCCGGAAGCGTCGCCGGTGTTGGTTTGGGTTCAGCCAAAGCGTCTCTTGCGGCTGCGGCTTCACGGGCTGCGCGCGCGTCGCGTTGCTCGTCCCGCTGCTTGTGTATGAACGTATGGCACTTTCCACAGAGCCAGATGACTACTAGCCTACGCTCGATTTGGTAACTGTCATGGTGACCAATAAGCCTGACAGCGCGCCCGCACATCTCACATTCTTTGGGCTTTATTAAGCGCCCACTGTTCAGCGCGTTCTGTACCGCCTCACGTGCTCTTGCCCGCTCGGGATACTTGCGGCGATAGTCTCGGATGCGCTTGTTGACTCGCTCTTTGTTTCGCTTCTTCCATTCAGCGGAAGCGCGATCGACGCTAGACCACGTATCTGGGTCTGATCTCTTTTCGCCTATCTTGTGGCCAAGCGCTTTACGTTGACGCGCGTAGCGCTGTTTAGCATATTCGGTTTTGCATGACTTGCAGTTTGATCTAGGTGATGGTCTGTCCTTGCGGCTTTCAAATTCACTCTCCGGCTTGACTTTGCCGCACTTGGTGCACTCCCAATAATTGACCCCGTTGACTACCTTAACCGGTTCTTTCTTGTACCCTGATGGCATACCTGCATCTCCAGTACATCCCCCCCAGCCTCCAAGCTTCCGATAGGCGCCACACCAACGGATGGGGCTCGAAGGCTGGGGAGTCTGTTCTGTGAGTTGCGTCATGATCCGCTGGTGTGGCTAGATACAGAGTACAGCCACACGCTATCCGGGTCAAGATCCTTGTGACGGAGCCGGGGCGATGCGTCAAGGGGCCGATTCAACCTCCCACCTCAATTTCCTTTGTGTAGGGTGTTTGTCTACACGCGGCCGACTTGGGCAATCCCATGATCCTCCCTTGGTCTTAGCCACGCATCGCCACCCGGCCGCGGTCAGGGATGTCCCGGGCTCGGTGTCCAGGATGTAGGTCACAAGCTTCCGGTAGCCCATGGCTCGACAGGCCCGCCAGCAAGCGGCGTAGAGCATCGAACAAGCGTTGTGGGTACCATCGGTGCATAGGCGGGTTACCTCGGCTGTATAGCCGTTCTGAAGGCCTCTGGCGACGGGACGGCCAACGATAGCAACTCCGATGATTTCGCCCTTCGATTCAAGGCCAATCGCAAAGAGGCCACCGACTGGGGCCCGGTGGTGCCGATGATGCCGTTCGACGTAATCCCTGGCTTCGGATAGGGTGACTGGACAGAGGGCGATGTTCATGCGCCTACCCCAGCGAACAGCGGGCAGTCGTCCCGTATCCTGTCCCGGGCCATCCGCGCATACTCGGCCGACAGCTCCAGGCCTACCCAGCGCCGGCGCAACCGGTCCGCCACGAGCCCGACGGTACCGGCTCCCATGAATGGGTCCAGCACGAGCCCGCCTTCGGGACAGCCGGCCTTGATGCACGGCTCGACAAGCCTGGGCGGCATGACTGCGAAGTGGGCGCCTGGGAAAGCTTGCGTGTTAATCTTCCAGACGTCCCGGATGTTGCGGCCGAGCGGGTGGCCGTCAACGTCGGGCTCGGAGCGCACGCCGCAGCCGCTGTAGGTCTGCGCTGGCATCAACCCGTCTGGTTGGCTCGCCTTGTGCGGGACGTGGCGCCGTTGCGGCTTCATGGTGTGGGGCTCACGCACCGCATCCTGATCGAAGTAGTACGAGCCCTGCTTCACGAAAAGGAACACATGCTCATGCGACTTGGTGGGCCGGTCTTTCACGCTTTCGCACCGCGGGTTCGGCTTGGCCCAGATGATATTGGACCGCAGGATCCAGCCGTCGTCTTGCATCGCCAGCGCTACTCGCCACGGTATACCAATGAGTGACTTCAACGGTAGGTCGCAGAGCTTCTCCATCTGTGGCGCGGTGAAGGACCTGTCGCTTCGCAGCCCTGTTTTTCCTTGCGGTCCACAGCGGCTTCCGGCGTGCGTATCGCCTATATTCAACCAAAGAGTGGCGGTTGGCTTCATCACGCGGCGGACTTCGCGTAGCGCCAACACTAGCGAAGCAACGTACTGCTGCGGCGATTCCTCTAGCCCAAGCTGCGTCGCCGTTCCGTAGTCGCGTTGCTTCCAGTAGGGCGGACTGGTCACAACGCAGTCCACCGA
>WVXJ01000008.1:0-169 GCA_011773575.1 Armatimonadota bacterium
GGTACAATGGTGTAGCCATGAGCCTTCAAGTACTCTGCCACTTGAAAGCTGTCTTTCGTTGAATCGCGGGACACGCCAACAACGGCCACGGTCTTGGGTTCTTGCAAGAGATTCTTTATTGTTTCCTTCTCACTCAAGCTTGATTCCTTCCAAAGAGCTCTTCATAGAT
>WVXJ01000008.1:288-1113 GCA_011773575.1 Armatimonadota bacterium
AGTTTCCTTACATCTTCAGGAACGTCTGGTGAGCAAGGGCTTTCCACGGAATAGGTCATGCAACGCGTAATCTTCAGCCGGTAAGGTTCCAAAGCTTGGGTGGGGCAAGCGGCAACACATTTTTCACACTCGGCACAGAAGGTCTCCGTGAACGGCGCATCCGGCTCAAGCGGGGCCGTCGTCAACACCGAGATCAGCCTCACGCGAGGTCCAAACTGCGGCGTTATCAGGAGAGTGTTCTTTCCCTGACAGCCTAGCCCACACCTGACAGCCGCAGGTTTCAACGGGATGCGCGATGTAATCGTGGCATCGTAACCTTTCTTTCGGAGGAAGTCAACCACAGGGCTTGCCTTGTTAATCATTATCTCGGAGCCGAAATAGTAGCTTTCAAACTGTTCATCGGGCGAATGCATGCCGTAGCCTCGCCAGTGAGGCGGGTCGATGGCGAAACTGAAAGCTCTGTTGTCCCACGCGTGCAGAACCAGCAGGAGCACGGATTTTGCTGAGGGCAAGATCTCCTCTGGCGGCCGCAAGTTAGTGATTTTGCCTACCCAACCATAAGATAAGTCCCGAAGCAGGTTTGGAGTAGAGACACCGGCGGCCACGAAGCCAGCGGCCATCGCCTTGTGCTTCGCTTCTTGTGTCAATGGCACTATTCTCATCACCAAGCATATCTAATCGGGAGCTCATATATACCGTGCTCTCAGGAAGCAAGGACGTGAACATGGAACTGGAGCAAATGAGAATTGGAGGAGGAAAGCGAAGAACTGCGTTATCGCAGAGCCTCAGTTGACGATGTTGAAACGTTGGTTCGCTATCGAATTC
>WVXJ01000182.1:0-1371 GCA_011773575.1 Armatimonadota bacterium
GAATCCGCTGGGCAAAAGAAGATGCCATCTTTCTGTTGAACAATGACGCGCGACTGGATCCTGAATGTCTCCAGGTCCTGTCCGGCGCGCTGGGGCGATTCCCTGAGGTGGATTCCTTCGCGCTGAGCATTGTGCGACAGAAAGGGAAGATCCTGGAATCCTCCGGTGCGGCGATCGGCCCTGACGGCCGCTTTTTCCAGCGCGGCCGGAATCTGGATTTCAGCAGCCTGTCTCTGGAGAGGCTCAATCCTGCGCCCGCTTTTGGAAACAGCGGAGGGGGTGGACTTTATCGCCGCAGGCTTTTCGAGGACATAGGTTTTTTCGACGAAGATTTCGTTATGTATCATGAAGACCAAGATTTCAATTTCCGCGCGCGGCTGCGCGATCATATGTGTCTATACTTGCCTGAGGCGATCGTCTATCATCTGGGAAGCGCCAGTCTGGGCAGTCATAGGCCGCATACCATTGAACTCCTGGTGCGGAATCAACTTCTCGCTCTCGCGAAAAGCCTTCCTTTGGCGCTGTGGCTGAGATATCTCCCCAAGATTCTGGCGGCACAGATTCGGTCGGGGGCTTTTTACGCAGACCAGGGCCATGGCACTATCTTCATTCGTGCGGCGGCTCAAGTTCTGTGGCGAATCCCTTCTATTCTGAGAAAGCGCGGTCCCATCCAGGCGCGCCGTTCGATCAGTAATGCTGACCTCAGGCGATTGATGGAGTCATGACCTTCGGCGGTTCTCCAACATCTTCGATATCGGTTCTCGCCGCCCAGTTCGTCCGCACGCTTGCCAGCCGGGCAAGGCGCGTGCTTGTGGTAAAGGCCTTACCGGATGAGCAGTTCGCCGAAGTCCTCAGCGCCATCCAGCAGGCCCTGCCGGAGGTGTCCATCACCAGCATTGTCTCCGGTGGAGAGGCCGGTCCGGCGCATGAAGTCGGAGAGGTACTGCACACCGGTACTGGTCTGCGCGCGCTGTGGCGCGGGCTGCGGGCGGGCTTCGATGTCTGCGTAATTGCAGTGGACCCGGAGGCGGCAGGGGGTTGGAGAGGGCTGGCGGCAGATTCGGTCGCCTGGCTGAGCAAGGCGAAGGAAAAGGTCTTCTGTTCGCAAGCAGGGATCTTCCGCCATTCAGGTCCTCTATCGGTCTTTTTTGCGCCGCTTTTCTCCGGCATAAGGTTTATCGTCTCTTTTGTCGTCACAGTTCTGTGGGCAATACTCGCGACCCTGATGCTGGCAACCGGAGTGATAATCGGTGAGTTGGGCTGGAGGGTCTTGCGTTTCCTCAGGCTGGTTTCAGTCACTGAAGAAACCGCGGATCGCATCGCACTTGTACAGGCGTGCACTGATCACGGCCTTCAACGGGCCGCGCGTTT
>WVXJ01000182.1:1431-1601 GCA_011773575.1 Armatimonadota bacterium
CGCGTTGTCGCTTCTCTCCTACCGCGCGAGCAGATTGGAAGGCCGGGGCTGTTGGCGGTGGCGGTTGACGAATCGAGCGGCGATTATCTCGCCGGCGCCATTCTTGCGCTCAGACTGCGAGGCCGCAAGAAGGTCGTATGTCTGGCCGACGAAGGCGCTGAGTTACTTCC
>WVXJ01000182.1:1745-3734 GCA_011773575.1 Armatimonadota bacterium
GACCCTCAAGTCCTTATTGTCACGGAGGGGGAAGGTGTGAGCCAGCGATATCGCTGTGAGCACAAGGCGGAGCAGCTGCGCCTCATGGGCCGGCCGGTTCGCTTGAGATGGGCCTCCGAGTATCAGAGTTGTCTTGCTTCGCTCACGGCTGACGCAGCCTGGGCGGATATGGTCATCCTTCATCGCGTTCCTCCGACCGGAGCGATACGGCGGCTGCTCGATCAATGCGAGCGCTCCGGCCGGCCCACGGTATTCGATATTGATGATTGGATTTTCGACCGTGAGGCGCGAAGTTTCATGTCTTGGAACAGGCCGGATTCGCTGGAGGATTATATTGCGGCGAATTCCGCTCTGCTGGACAGATGCAGCCATAGTATCGGCGCCACAAGTCCGCTGGTGGAGCGTCTTCAAGCACGGGGCAAGCCGGCCTTCCTCCTGATTAATAATGTGGGACTGGAATGGCTGCGGCTGTCGGAAAAAGGGAGAAGATTTCGCCAGGAGCAGGAGGGGGCTACACTGGCCTATGTCTCCGGCACTCCCACTCATGACAAAGACTTCGCTCAGATCCTCCCTGCCTTAACGAGGGTAATGCGGGCCATGCCAAGTGTGCGTTTGCGCATTGCCGGGCCTCTCAATATTCCCGAAGAGATGTCTCACTTTCAAGACAGAATCGAACATATCGGCTTTGTACCGTGGCGGAAGATTCCTTATATACTAGGGGATGTGGACATGAACCTGGCGCCCCTGGAAATAGGAAATCCTTTCGCTGAGAGCAAGAGCGAGTTGAAATACCTGGAGGCCTCTCCCCTGGGCTTGCCCACGATAGCCTCTCCAACTCCTGCCTTTCGAAAGGCGATTACACATGGAGAGAACGGCCTGCTTGCGGAGAGTGAGAAGGAATGGGCAGAGGCTCTGCTGGAGTGTATTGAAGAGCCGACGCGGAGGCGAAAATTAGGAGAAAATGCTCGCCGCCATGTGGAGGAGGTTTATCATCCGCGGGTGGCGGCGGAAAGGCTTGTGGGGGTGATTGATGAAATCCTCTCTCGCAGAGCATCGCCCGAGAAGACACGACATTTGCCCTCACCTGAAAATCTTCGGAGCCAGTAGTGAAGGTTTGGGAATTTGATGCCGCGGCAAAGGAGACCCTTTGCCGATTATGCAGCGCTCATCCCGGCACCCCGTTCTTGACGCTGGGTCAGACTGTGTTTTGGGATGAACCGACTAAGGCCTTCTTCGCCAAGATGCTCGAGCAATGCGTGCCTCAGGCTGAGTTCTGGCACGGCATCCACGACACTGATTATTTCAGCCGACTGCCTCGACCTCTCTCCGGCCCCAGGCCCTATGCAGTGATAGAGCACAACGACTCCTCCACGCGCGGGTTGTGGGTGGCGATGTGTGAGGCCTCCCAACTGTTCGGCGCGGAGGTGGTGCCGACACGGGCGAAGCTGCGGCACTACGGGATAAACTTGAAGAAGGCTTTGGCGGCGCAGTCCGCTTCGCTTTCTCTGGACGAAGTAACCACTGCATGGGGTTGGAAGGGGATTGCCTCCACCGGAGAAAGAGAACTGGTGGCTAGAGATGTGGCGGCCGCTGATTTGGTAGAGGAATTGGCTGCTCTTGTGCAAGGGGCCATGGCGCGATCGGTGGAGGTGATAGTTGATTCCGATACCCGGGAAGAGGCCGGCAAGAGAGCGAATGAACTGGTTAAAGAGGTGCGGCGATTCGTCGAGGAGCATCCCGCCGCCTCTCTCCCGCGACTCTATCAACATATGCTCTCCTGCCTTTATGAATTGCTGCTCGGCGAGACTCCGCAGAATTTGAAGGTGACTTCCTCATCTTCACTTTTCCGCTTCAATCCTGAAACCGCGGGCCGGAAGCGGTTTGCTCCTCTGGGACTGTTCCTCAATCCCGAGACTCGATATATCGCCCGCCGCGCTTATGATGATGCCGTAATCGGCTCAGGGATTTACGTGTTGGAGCAGTTCGGCG
>WVXJ01000226.1:0-5156 GCA_011773575.1 Armatimonadota bacterium
ATTGGAGCGGAAAACGGGCTTCGAACCCGCGACCTTCGGCTTGGGAAGCCGACGCTCTGCCAACTGAGCTATTTCCGCTCCGTATCCGCATGTTTTCATCAAATTATACACCAGGCAACCCTGCTTGCCAAGTGTTTTCCGCTGTGATATACTTTGCCGCGCAGAACGGATCTTGAAGTCGGGAGGTTTGCGCGAAGAGTGGGAGGTATCCCACTCTTCGGCCTTGAGGGAGTTTCGAGGATGCAGATAGATATTGTGCAGGCCTTGCGCGATATCGAAAAAGAGAAAGACATTCCGTTTGACCAATTGCGAGAGATAACGGAAGCCGCCCTTGTTTCCGCCTATCGCAGGCATTACGGCGCGTCTGGCGAGATTCATGTCGAGATTGACGTCGAATACCATCGTGCTGCCGTATATGCTCGCAAATTGGTCGTCGAGAAGGTCGAGAACGCCCACTCGGAGATGTCCCTGGAGGAGGCGCGCAAACTTGACGCCGCAGTAGAGCCAGGCGAAAGCATGGACATCGAGGTCACTCCCGAAGATTTCGGGCGCATTGCCGCTCAAACCGCGAAACAGGTCATGCTCCAGCGCATCCGCGAGGCCGAGAGAGAGATACTCTTTGAGGAGTTCTCGGCACGCGCCGGAGAAGTCCTGACGGGCACCGTTCAACGCCGTGAGGGTCGGACGGTTTTCGTCAACCTGGGCAAGACCGAAGGGGTTCTGCCGGTCTCTGAGCAGATGCATCTCGACGCTTACCGGCCGGGAGAACGCCTCAAGCTCTTCGTCTTGGAGGTCAAGCGCACCACCCGCACTCCTCGCATCTTGCTCTCCCGCAGTCACCCCGGCCTGCTCCGGAGGCTCTTCGAACTTGAGGTGCCGGAGATAAGTGACGGCGTGGTGGAGATAAAGGCCATCGCCAGAGAGGCTGGGATTCGCTCGAAGACTGCAGTAAGTTCCAATCAAGAAAATGTTGATCCGGTGGGAGCCTGTGTGGGTCATCGGGGAAACCGCGTTCAGGCAGTTGTTGATGAACTGCGCGGTGAGAAGATTGACATCGTTCGTTGGCATGAAGAACCGGGCCGTTTTGTGGCAGAGTCTCTGAAGCCGGCGCGGGTTTCCTATGTTATTCTCGATGAGGCGAACCATGCCGCCACTGCGGTCGTAGCCGATTCTCAACTCTCTCTAGCCATCGGCAAAGAAGGACAAAACGTCCGCCTCGCGGTACGATTGACCGGATGGAAGATCGACATTCGCAGCGATGCTCAAATGCAGCAGCCGGAAGGGGTCGCTGCAGCCGAAGTCGGGGAGCAGACCGAGGGCGAAGCCGGCGAGGAGGCTGCTGTGGCAACCGAGGCTACAGAAGAGGCCGCATCGGAGGTAACGTCCTCTGCTGAGGCTGTTCCTGCGTCCGAAACTCTCGAAGAGGTCGAGATGGAAACGACAGCCTCTGAGGAGAAGCTTGCCCCGGCAGCTTCTGCCGAGGAAGAAGAACAAGTCGCTTCCGACGCAATGGCAAGCCCCCAGAGCATTGAGGAGAAGAGCGATATTGACGAGGCAGGGAGCCCTGTGGAGTCCGCAGGGAAACAAGAGGGAGAGTGATTCTGAGAAGTCATATTCCGGAGCGCACATGTGTGGCCTGCCGGAAAACCAGACCCAAAGGGGAACTTCTGCGTGTAGTGCGCACACCGAACGGCGCGGTCGAAGTTGATCTGGAGGGTAAGATGTCCGGACGTGGAGCTTATGTATGTCCGACAGAAGGTTGTTTTCGCTTGGCTTTAAAGCAGCGCAAGTTTGAGCGCGCCTTAGGTAAACAGGTAGAGGAAGGGATGCTGGAGAAGATCCCTATTCAAGTGATTCAGGCCGGCCCATGAGGGCCTTCCCTTCGGCCAAGCGGGATAGAAGGAGTGAAAACCCGTGGCGAGAATTCGGGTTTATGAACTTGCTCGACAGTTGGGCATTACCAGTGCCGCCTTGCGCGCTCACCTCCATGAGATGGGTATGGAAGTATCCTCCGCTTCATCTTCGCTGGATGAAACCAGTGCCGCCACGGTAAAGGAACTCCTCTCCCAGCAACTCTCGGCTCCTTCGGAGGAGGCGGAAGAAGATCAGGGGCTTGAGCCGATAACCCTCCCCCCCTCTGCCACAGTTAGGGATTTTGCGCAGATACTCGATACCGATGTAGAGAATGTCCTGGAGGAATTCCAGCGCCTGGGACACGCCCATCTTCCTAACCAGATACTTTCTCCTGAAGTTGCCAAACAGGTGGCCCGAGGCTGGGGCTATCGGCTGACTTTGGAGGAAAAGAAGCCCCCTCCGCCAACGCCCCCAACCCCCGAACCGAAGAAGGCGGCCCCGAAATCTCCACGTATCGTTATTATCGAGAAAGAAGCACAGAGGGGTGGTGAACGGCGCTTTAAACCTCCCCCCTCAAGCCGTCCGGCGGTTGTCGAGCCGGAGATTGAGGAGGAAGAAGTTCCCGCCCCCATTGAAGAAGTGCCGGAAGAACCGGAAGAGCCGGAGGTGCCGGAGATATGGAGACCCGAGGCGCCACCGGACGCTCCTTCGAGGCCGCCTGTAATAACGGTTATGGGTCATGTTGATCACGGCAAGACTACCTTGCTTGACTACATCCGCAAGAGCAAAGTAACCGATGCGGAAGTTGGCGGCATAACTCAACACATCGGCGCCTACCAGATAGAGCTGGACGGCAAGAAGATTACCTTTCTTGATACCCCCGGGCACGAGGCCTTTACGGCAATCCGCGCAAGGGGTACGCGTGTAACGGATATTGCGGTTGTGGTCGTGGCTGCAGATGATGGGCTGATGCCACAGACCCAGGAGGCGATTGACCATGCCCGCGCGGCTGAAGTACCGATTGTGGTAGCGATAAACAAAATTGATCGCCCTCAAGCCAATATAGACCGAGTCCGCCAGCAGTTTTCCGCGCTCGATCTATCCTCCGTAGAGTGGGGCGGAGAAACTGAAACGGTCCCCATTTGCGCTCTCGACGGAACCGGCGTAGATACTCTGCTGGAAACGCTGCTTACTATGGCCGACCTGCATGAATTGAAAGCCGCGCAGGATCGGCCTGCCGCGGGCACTATCATCGAATCATCTCTTGACCGTCGGAAGGGACCGGTCGCCACACTGATAGTCCAAGAGGGCATTCTCAAGGTCGGGGACGCCCTCGTTGCAGGTTTTTCTTGCGGCAAAGTGAGAATGATGAATGATGATCGAGGCAAGGCCCTGCGTGAGGCCTATCCCTCCACACCGGTCTCCATCTCCGGCCTTTCGCCAATGCCGCAAGCGGGAGATGTTTTTAGGGTCGTAGAGAATGAAAAGGTTGCCCGGCAAATTGCCGAAGAAAGACGGTTGGCGCAGCGTGATGCCCGCCTCAGGCCAACAGCACGCACCTCTCTGCAAGACCTCTACCAGCAGATTCAATCGGGTGAGTTGAATCAACTGAATCTTGTGCTCAAGGCAGATGCTCAAGGATCCGCCGACGCCATCGCAAAATCCTTAGTTTCTTTCGAACATCCCGAGGTGAAAGTGAATCTGCTGCACAGCGCCATCGGGGATGTCATCGAATCCGACGTCCTTCTGGCGGCGGCATCGAAGGGCATTATCATCGGCTTTCAAGTAGGAGTTGATCCTCAGGCGCGGCGAAGTGCGGCAGATGAGAAGGTGGAGATTCGACTCTACAAAGTGATTTACGATGTGCTGGAAGATGTTCGCCAGGCGCTGATAGGATTACTGCCCACTCAGACAGAGGAAGCCACGTTGGGCGAGGCCGAAGTGAAGGCCCTCTTCCGCTCTTCACGCGCGGGCACGGTAGCCGGCTGTGTGGTGATATCAGGGAAGATGGTTAGGGGAGCCGAGATCCGCGTAAGGCGTGAAGGTGATTTGATATACACTGGAAAGCTGAATTCTCTTCGCCATGTGAAGGAAGATGTGGAGGAAATGGAGTCGGGCAGGGAGTGTGGAATTTCCATCACCGATTTCAATGATTTTCAGGTCGGCGACCTAATCGAAGCCTTTGAGATTAGGGAGATACGCCGTCAAGTCCTCTGAAGCCTCCCACACGAAGGAGCCGCAAGACCAATTACAAGCCCGAGGTTGCTGTGAATAGAAAGATCCAGCCATGCATATCGGCACTCAGACCTTCATGCTGGAAATAACCGACGGGCTCACCCTGAAAGACAAGCGACAAGTGGTGCGCAGCCTGTTGGATCGTGCGCGAAGCCGTTTTCATGTGGCGGCCGCCGAAATTGACCATCTTGACTCACCCCGGTGGGCCACGATAGCGATCGTGACTGTATCGAACGATCTGGCCGTCGCCAATCGCACCTTGGAGAAAGTGGCGCAGATGGTGGAATCGGAGCCGCGGGCGCTCATCGTAGAGCGCAATGTGGTATTCCTTTGAGTTTACTGCAGTCCACTTGCAGAGAGAATGCTAGGTCATGTTGACTCAGCGACAACAAAGACTCAATCGTCTTTTCCGCGAGGAAATCAGTGACCTCTTGCTTCGACACCTGAAGGATCCTCGCCTGAAGATGATCACCATAACCGAGGTGCAAGTATCGCCTGATCTCACGCAGGCCACCGTCTATGTCAGCACAATGGATGACGCCGAGAGCCGCAAAGAGAAACTGGAGGGGCTTGACAGCGCAGCCGGCCATATCCGCTCACAGTTGGGGAAAAGGCTGAAATTGAAGCGCATTCCGGTGCTCCAATTCCGGCCCGACCTGGCGCAAGAGCGCGGAGATAGAGTATTGGGACTTCTTGACCAAATCAGGCGGGAAGCGGCCGATGATGAGTGAGCTGAAATCACCCATATCCGCGGATAAGTGTCTCCGAGAGGCGGCAGCACTAATCTCGTCACACCAAACTCTCTGGATAGCGACCCACGAGCGACCCGATGGAGACGCCCTGGGCTCGCTGCTCGGCCTGGCACTTGCGCTCGAGAAAGAAGGGAAGAAGGTCGCTCGACTCTGCCCGGATCCGGTGCCGCAAAACTATTCTTTTCTCCCCGGATCAGAACGCGTCAGCGCAGATCTCCCCGACTGGACAGCCGATCTGCTTGTGGCGGTTGACTGTGACGGTCTGAGTCGCACAGGCCGTCTTGCCCCGCGGTTGGAGAATATTCCGCATATCAT
>WVXJ01000226.1:5236-5818 GCA_011773575.1 Armatimonadota bacterium
GATACGGGCCGCTTCTCTTTTCCGAATGCTAATGAAGAAGCATTCGTCATCGCCCACGGCCTTGTCTCGGCCGGCGCTCGGCCGAGCGAAATCGCCAACAGGGTGTATGACGAACGAACCCTGGCTTCCAGACTGCTATTGGGACGCGCTCTTTCCGCACTGAAGATTGATTCATCCGGTAAAATTGCCTGGGCCTGCCTCTATGAAGAAGACTTTCGGAAGGCCGGAACAGAAGAAACCGAGGGGATTATTGATCAGATGCGCTCGGTCCAGGGAATAAGTGTAGCGGTTCTCTTCAGCATTGACGGAAAGGATGTGCATGTCAGCCTCCGCTCCAAGGCAGGAAAAGCGGATGTGGCTCAAGTTGCGCTAAAGTTTGGCGGGGGCGGACATCGGGAGGCGGCGGGCTGTAGTATTCCCGGTCCCATAGAGGCGGCGGTCGAAAGAATTATCAGTGAGGTAAAAGCCGCGCTGGAAGCCCGCTAAACAACCACTTCCTCACGCAGTCCCAAGTTCTATCTCCGGATTCACTTCTATCTCGAAGGTTCTGGGCCAGGGAAGGCGAACTCCCAGTTTCTTGAG
>WVXJ01000092.1:0-282 GCA_011773575.1 Armatimonadota bacterium
CAGCAACCTGGGCAGTGTGCTGCAAGACCTGGGCGACCTGGCCGGGGCGCGGGCCGCCTATGAGCGGGCGCTGGCCATAGACGAAGCCGCCTACGGCTCCGACCACCCCAACGTGGCCATAGACGTCAACAACCTGGCCGGTGTGATGTACGCCCTGGGCGACCTGGCCGGGGCGCGGGCCGCCTATGAGCGGGCGCTGGCCATAGACGAAGCCGCCTTCGGCCCCGACCACCCCAACGTCGCCACGGCCGTCAACAACCTGGGGAGTGTGCTGCGAGCTCT
>WVXJ01000092.1:410-1150 GCA_011773575.1 Armatimonadota bacterium
GGCAGTGTGCTGCAAGACCTGGGCGACCTGGCCGGGGCGCGGGCCGCCTTGGAGCGGGCGCTGGCCATCGACGAAGCGGCCTTCGGCCCCCACCACCCCAACGTCGCCACGGACGTCAACAACCTGGGGATGGTGCTGCAAGACCTGGGCGACCTGGCCGGGGCGCGGGCCGCCTTGGAGCGGGCGCTGCAAATACGTCGAGAGTTCCTGGGCGAGGATCATCCTCGCACCGTAATGGTGCGCAACAAACTGCGCTCCCTTTAAAGTTCGAACTTGGGCGAGCGCAAAACGAAAGGAGACTTAAAAATGAGGAACTGTTTTTACGCATTGCTAGCCTGTACCGTTGTGGTGACAATGGTGTTGGTTGGCTGCGGAGCGGGCGCTGAACCGACCCCCACGTCTGCACCGCCGACCGAGCCGCCTCCGACCCAACCGCCGACGCCGACCGAGCTGCCTCCGACCGAGCCGCCTCCGACCGAACCGCCAACGCCAACCGAGCCGCCTCCGACCGAACCGCCGACGCCGACCAAACTGCCTCCGACCGAACCGCCGACGCCGACCGAGCCGCCGACGCCGACCGAGCCGCCGACGCCGACCGAGCCGCCGCCGACCGAGCCGCCGCCAACTCAGCCACCTGCTGCAAAGGCTACACCAACTCCCGAGCCGACCCTTGAGGGCAAGATCGCCTTCCCTGTTTTCGATCCCGAGCGGGGAACCTATGATATTTTCATCGCCAACGC
>WVXJ01000249.1:0-1052 GCA_011773575.1 Armatimonadota bacterium
TTGATGGTGGTCTCCAGCCGAAGTTTCTGCCGCGCCCTATGTCCGCTGGGAGCGCTGATGGCACTGACCTCGAGGATCTCGCTTCTGCAATTGCAGACAGATGGCGAGAAGTGCACTCGCTGTATGAAGTGTGTTAGAGTGTGTCCGACGGAGGCGCGAGAAGTCCCCGATGCGCCGGGCCGGAAAGAGGCGACAACGGAATGTGTGATGTGCCTGGACTGTGTGAAGAAATGTCCAGAACCGGAAGCCCTTTTCGCGCGGCTCGGCAACAAGACTATAATGTCGAGCGGTGTGAGTAAGCCGGCCGAGAAGACCGCCCAAGAGGTTCAAGATAGTGCGTAGGAAGAAATGGTTGATACTGGTTCTGCTGGGAGTTCTCTCCCTTGCGGTTCTGCTGGTAGGAATCTTCATGGGAGACGCCGGTTTGGTGCTGGAGAATGCCAGCGCCATCTGTTTCACGTGACCACTTGGCGGACAGTAGCCGCGCGTGCCGCGGCTGGAGGCGAAATTGGCGGACTCGACATCAATACTGCGCAATCTCCCCAGAGTGGATGAGCTCCTCGCCCACCCTCTGATGGCGAGCGCGGGCGAGGATGTCCCCCGTGTCCTTCAGCGAGAGGCCGCCAGGGAGGCGATTCAAGAGGCGCGGGAAAAGGCCTTGGCGGGCTGTGATTCAGTGGATTTGAGCGCGGATGTCATCGCCCGCAGNNGGCCGCCGCCGGATACTCCAATGTTCAAGTCGACATCACCACCGGCGGCCGCATGCACCGGGAGGCCCATGTCGAGCGCTTGCTGGAGAAGATCACCGGCTCGAAAGCCGCGGTTGTCGTCAATAACAATGCCGCCGCCACCCTGCTGGTATTGAACACTTTGGCTCCTGAGCAAGAAGTGATTATCTCACGCGGCGAGATGGTGGAAATCGGCGGCTCTTTTCGCATTCCGGATATCATCGCTCTCTCCGGCTGCCGCCTGGTTGAAATAGGCTGCACCAACCGCACGCATTTGGACGATTATCGCAATGCCATCTCGGAAGATACCGCGCTGCTGCTTTC
>WVXJ01000249.1:1126-2033 GCA_011773575.1 Armatimonadota bacterium
GGCAGCGGCGCGCTGCTGGATCTGCGCCGATTCGGGCTGCCCTATGAACCCAGCGCGCCCGACAGTCTGAATGCAGGCGCTGATGTCGTCTTCTTCAGTGGTGATAAACTATTGGGAGGTCCTCAGTGTGGCATCATACTCGGCAAGCCCGTCCTCTTGAAGGCTATGCGGCGCAATCCTTTCTACCGCACTTTCCGCGTGGACAAACTCACCCTCTCCGCCCTGGAAGCCACCCTCTCCCTTTTCCTGGAGGAGAAGGAGATAATCGAAAAGCACGCAGTGATGGCAATGCTCACTTGTCCTCTATCTGAGATTCAAGGGCGCGCGGAATCGCTTGCGAAGCGCCTTCAGGAGGGCTGCGCAGACACTTTCCAGGTATCGGTAATAGACGGCACATCAGAGGTGGGCGGGGGTTCGCTCGCAGGCCATTCACTGCCCACCGCGGTTGTGCAGATTCGGTCGAATGATGTGCCGGCCGGGGAAATCGCCGTCCGCCTGAGGCTGGGTGAACCTCCCATCTTCACCCGCCTGCACGAAGATTCTATACAGATTGATCTTCGAACCGTGTTACTTGATGAAGACGACCTGCTCCTCTCCGGGCTTCAGCGAGTTCTGGAACAGCCTCCCTCGGACACATAAGAATGGCTAATCCGCGACACATCGTTTTCGGCACCGCGGGACATGTGGATCACGGAAAGTCCGCCCTCGTTCTCGCACTCACCGGCACCGACCCCGACCGTCTTGCAGAGGAGAAAGCCCGTGAGATGACGATTGACCTGGGCTTCGCTTTTCTCTCGCTGCCAGGATTTGAAGAACCTGCTGCTATCGTAGACGTCCCCGGACATGAGATGTTTGTCCGCAATATGGTAACCGGCGCCACCGGTATTGACGCCGCCATCTTCGTCGT
>WVXJ01000249.1:2125-2658 GCA_011773575.1 Armatimonadota bacterium
AAGGTTCTTCCGGTCTCTTCTGTGACCGGAGACGGAGTGTCCGGACTCCTCGAAGAACTCGCTGAAATTGCGGCGAGTGTGCGGATGCGGCCCGCCGCCGGCATTTTCCGGCTGCCCATTGACCGGGTGTTCACCATGAAAGGGGCGGGGACGGTAATCACCGGAACGGTAGTATCAGGTTCCCTGCAAACCGGAGAGAAAGTCGAGTGCCTGCCACAGGGCAAGACACTTCGCCCCCGCGGGCTGCAGGTCCATAACCAACCCGTGAAAGAGATCGCCGCGGGCCAGCGGGCGGCGATCAATCTCGCCGACATCGAGAAAGAAGACATCCACCGCGGCGATATGCTCACAACTCCCGGCTCCATCTCCCCCACCCTGATGCTCGATGTGCGGGTGAACCTGAGTGAGCGCGCCCCCAAACCGCTGGCTCAGAGAACGCGCTTGCGCGTCCACCACGGCACCAAAGAGGTGATGACCCGTATTGTGCTCTTGGAAGGCGAGACTTTGAGCCCGGGGGAATCGGCGTTGTGCCA
>WVXJ01000249.1:2735-3280 GCA_011773575.1 Armatimonadota bacterium
CGGGAATCCCTGCCGGTGAATGAGGTTGTCCTGGAGCTGTTGGACAGGTCGGGCGCAGCCGGCCTCGAGTTCAAAGATATCCGCGCGCGGTGCGGGCTATCTGTGGCGGAATTGCGCTCGTGTTTGGAGGGATTACGGACAGAGGGGCAAGTCCACGCCGGCCGGCGTGAGCGCTGGTTCGGTGCTAATGCCGTCAAGGATATCGAGGTGAAGGTGGTGCAGGCGCTGGCCCAATTCCACCGCAGAGAACCGCTGCGTGCTTTTGTGCCGCTCAACCTGGTAATAGGCGCGGCCGCCCCCGCGGTCGAGCAAAGAGAAGGGCTGCGACTGGCCTTGGAGGCACTTGTCAGACAAGGAATGGTAGTGTCTACAGGAGACCGCATGCGGCTGGCGGGCCATCAACCCCAATGGAGCGGGCCTTTTGCAGCCGCGCGGGAGAAGATTCTCGACGAGATACTGCGAAGCGGGCTCGCCGTCCCATCACCCGCCGAACTTGCGGCAAAAGCGGGGCTGAAAGAAAAAGATTGTCAGCGTGTCCTTGAGGC
>WVXJ01000246.1:0-2327 GCA_011773575.1 Armatimonadota bacterium
CCGAGTTTTTCGGCATCTGCCGGATTTATCTCTGCTGAGGGCTGGCCGGCAAAGGCTTCGATACTGCGGGAACGGCGGCTCATGGTACCGGTGTGATATTGATAGAGTTTCCGGCCGGTGGTGAAGACAAATGGATATTCCTCATCCGGCACCTCCGCAGGCGGCCGGAAAGGAACCGGACTGAACTTGCCCAGGCCGCGGGTGAAACGTTCCCGATGCAAGACGGGAGTGCCGGGATGATCAGGCGCCGGACAGGGCCACTGCAGACCGCCATTTTGTAAGCGGGCATGACTCATCCCCGCGAATATGGGGGTGAGGGCGGCCATTTCGGCGAAGATGTCGGCGGGCGAATTATAGGACATAGGATAGCCCAGCCGCTCGGAGAGTCGGCAGAGGATCTGCCAGTCCGGCAGGCTCTCACCCAGCGGCTGCAGGGCGGGAGTCAGGCGCTGGACCCGCCGCTCGGTATTGGTGAAAGTCCCCTCTTTCTCGGCGAAACTGCAGGCGGGCAGCACCACATCCGCGTATTCCGCGGTATCGGAGATGAACATATCAATCACACAGAGGAACTCCAGTTTCTCAAGGGCGCGGCGCACCTGGTTGAGGTTGGGGTCGGTGAGGGCGGGATTCTCGCCCATGATGACCATGCCTTTTATTTTGCCTTCTTCCGCGGCCTTCATGATTTCAACCACAGTGAGGCCCGGTTTTTCCGGCAGGGTCTTGCCCCAGGCCTGGGCGAATTTCTCCCGCGCTTCGGAATTGGCAACTTTCTGGTAGCCGGGATAATCGCCGGGCAGCGCGCCACAGTCACACGCCCCCTGGACATTGTTTTGACCGCGCAAGGGATTGACTCCCGTGCCTTCTTTGCCGATATGGCCGCAGAGCATGGAGAGATTGGCGAGGGAAAGGACATTCTCGGTTCCGCAAGTGTGTTGGGTGATACCCATGGCGTAAATGATGGCGGCGCGTTCCGCGGCTGCATAAGTGCGGGCCGCGGCGCGGATATCATCCGCGGGTATGCCGGTTATCTTTTCCGCCCACTCTGGAGTACATTTCTTTACACTCTCGGTCCATTCTTCAAAGCCCTCGGTGCGTTGGGAGATGAACTCGCGATTCTCCAGGCCTTCGGCAAGGATGACATTTGCCATGGCATTGATGAGGGCGACATCGGTCCCGGGGCGCTGTCTCAGCCAGAGGCTGGCGAAGCGGCTGATGGGTATCTGGCGGGGATCGGCGAGGATCAACTTGGCGCCATGGCGGCGCACGGCATATTTGATGGGCAGCGCCACAATGGGGTGAGTTTCGGTGGTGTTTGAGCCGATGATGAAGATACAGTCGGATTGCTCCAGGTCCGCCTCGGAGTTGGTCATCGCCCCGCTGCCGAAAGCGGTCGCAAGCCCGGCGACTGTGGAGGCGTGGCAGAGCCTGGCGCAGTGGTCAACATTGTTCGTGCCCATCACTGCCCGGGCGAGTTTCTGCATGAGGTAATTCTCTTCATTTGTGCATTTGGCGGAGGCGAGGAAGGCGAGGGAATCGGGCCCGTGTTTCGCGGAAATCTTTTGGAGACGACCTGCCACCAAATCGAGCGCCTCCTCCCAGGAGGCCTCGTGGAAAGCAGAAGAATCTCCTCTTTCGGCGGGGGTAGGCACCCCCGCCCTACAGTCCCTGATGAGGGGGCGCAGGAGCCGGTCCGGGCTGTTGATGAAATCCATGCCGAAACGGCCCTNNCAGTAGGGGCAGATAGTGCGCACCTTGCCGAACTCCCATTCTCTTCCCTGGCCGATACGGGCATGTTCCACCAGCGCGCCGGTGGGACAGACCTGGATGCAGTTTCCGCAGAAGGTGCAGGTGCTCTCCTGTAAGGGGCCGTCGAAAGGTGCTGCAGGACGCGCGTCAAAACCCTTGTCGGCCATCGTGATGGCATCATCACATTCTGCCTCACAGCAGGCCTCCACACAGTTTCCGCAGGAAATGCACTTGTTGTAATCCCGCTGGAAGAAGGAGTTGGAGTTGTCTGTGGGCAGGTCGTGCGTTGCTCCTTTGAAAGCGGAGGCGTCCACCCCCAATTTCTCCGCCCATTCGTGAAGCGCGCAGCAGCCCGGCCCTTCGGCGGCAAGGCAGTCCGCAGGATGATCAGAAAGCATGAGTTGAAGCGCCATCCGCCGCGCCTGTTTCACCTTTTCCGTGGCTGTGTGAACCACCATGCCCCGCGTCGCCGGATGGGCACAGGAAGCGACGAGTGCGTTGGCACCCTCCACCTCGACGAGACAGACTCGGCAGGAGGCCTGGGGATGCGGCAGGTTGGGGTAATAGCAGAGGGTGGGAAT
>WVXJ01000246.1:2347-3767 GCA_011773575.1 Armatimonadota bacterium
CTTCCTTTCAGCAAGGCCTCGTATTCACCGGCAAAAAGGCGGAGTGAAGAAAGCAATGGATTGGGAGAGGCGCTGCCCAGTCCACAGGCAGCGCTGATCTGCATGAACTCAGCCAGTGATTTCATCTGCTCGAGGTCAGCATGGGAGGCCTTGTGAGAAAGCAGTCGCTCCAGCGCCTCGGATATCCGCTTTGTGCCGATCCGACAAGGTGCACAGCGGCCGCATGATTCATCCAGATAAAACTCAAAGAGGTGTTTCACAAGAGCGGGGATAGAGACGGACTCATCGAAGACGAGGACTCCGCCGGAACCCAGACTGCTTCCCGCCTGCTTGACAGAGGCGAAGTCGAGGATGATATCGAGATGCTCCTCTGTTAGGAATCCGGTGGAGGCGCCGCCCGGCAAGACCGCCTTCAGTCTCCTCTCCCCTTCCATGCCTTCTCCCAGCCGGCAGATGAGATCACGCAGGGAGCGTTTGCCGAGTTCCAATTCATAGATGCCGGGCTTTTTCACCATACCGCTGAGGGAGAAGAGTTTTGTGCCGGAGGCCCCCTCCACACCGAGAGACTTGTACCAGGCGCCGCCTTTGAGGATGATGTCGGGAATGTTGGCGAGGGTTTCGACATTATTGATTACTGTGGGTTTGCCGAAGAGGCCGTATTGCGTGGGAAACGGTGGTTTCGAGCGGGTGATGCCGCGTTTTCCTTCGATAGACTCCAGAAGCGCGGTCTCTTCTCCCACGATGTAACTTCCCGCGCCGGCGCGCAACTCGATGGAGAAGTGAAAGGATGAGCCCAGAATGTCTTGCCCAAGGTAGCCTGATTTCTTCGCCTCTGCTATGGCTTCGTGTAGAGACTTGAGTGTGTCTTTGTACTCGCCCTTGACATAGAGAAACCCCTTCTCCGCCCCGACCGCGAAACCCGCAATCGCCATTCCCTCGATGATTCGGTGTGGGTCCCGGTCCAGCAGCAACTTATCTTTGAAAGTACCGGGCTCACCTTCATCCGCGTTGCAGACGATGAACTTCGGCATCTCTTCCTGCTGAGCAGTGAACTTCCACTTCATGCCGGTGGGAAACTCGGCCCCTCCTCTGCCCAACAGTGCGGAGGTCTCCACCTCCGCGATCACTTGCGCGGAACCCGCCGCAAGCGCCTTCTCCAGGGCCTGATAGCCCTCTGTGCCGAGATAATGGTTCAGGCCCGCGGGCTTTTCCCTTCGGCATCTGCTCAGCAGCAATATTTTCTCAAGCGTGTCCGGCATCATTGCACACCGGTTGGTGATATGACATAGGCCTGTAAAGTTCGGCGCGGCACCACCTACTTGAATCGCTTCAGGAGAGCCTCCACCTGATCAGGGGTTATCTGATCGAAGAAGTCATCATTGACCATGATAGAAGGGGCAAGATCACAGCGGCCCGGACA
>WVXJ01000246.1:3810-4971 GCA_011773575.1 Armatimonadota bacterium
CACAGCGTCAAGAAGCGTCTCTCCACCTTTCATCTGGCAGGTTGTCCCCTGACAGCACTTTATGAGATTTCGGCCTCGGGGAGAGAGACGAAACTCGTCATAGAAGGTTATCACCCCGTAGATGCGGCTGAGGGCGACGGGAAGAGCGCGGGAAAGCGCCTCCAGCGCGAGGCGGGGAAGATAGCCGTAAATCTCCTGAGTCTCTTGCAGGGCGGGAAGGAGCGCGCTCTCACCCTGGCCGCGGTACTGAGTGAAGAGTGGTGAGAGAAGATTCAAATCAGGATCGGGAAGCGATTTCTCAGCATCGGGTGATACGGCCATTTGCGCTTGACGCTCCTCGGCTTCATTCTATTGCTCGCAGGAACCATTGTCAACGCGGACGGTCCATTTGCCGGCTCCCATTCCTGTCGCGATGCAGAGCGCCTCTCACTTTTCCTTTTTCCAAAGAAAGCGCAGGCGGCCGTTTCGGCGCAGGCTTTGCTTCAACCTCTGCAAAGCCCTTTGGGCGGCGGCAACATTCTGCGGCCCAGCGGCCTCGGCGGCATAGCGAGCGGATATGAAGATTCGGGTCAGTTCCTCGGCGGGTCCAGTTGCCGCGCCCATTTTCTCTTTGTCGGAAGAGAGCGCCTCCAGATACTCAAGAGGTGTCTGCCAGGGCTGACGGAGCAAACCGCGGCGGGCGAGGAGTCTGCACATACGGGCATAGAGAACGGTGATTCTCCCCCGCATATCGGTCCAGAGGCGTTTCTCCCATTTTCTCTGCTCGCTCCAGGGGTCGAACCACAAGACCTTCACTGCGCCCGCACAGACAAGTAAACAGAAGAAAAGCACACCCCAGGAGAAGTGCATTTTCCCCAGGATCTTCTTCAACCAGGAGGGGCCGGCGCGGGCCTGTTGTGCGGCTTCGGTTATCTCGGCTGGTGGAGTTGGATCAATGGTCATCCAGCCGCGACCTTCCAGGAATACTTCCACCCAGGCATGACCGTCGGATTCCCTCACGAGATACTCTTTAGTGGAAGGGTTATACTCGCCTTCTGTGTAGCCCACAGCGACCCGGCTGGGAACATCCGCGGCGCGGCACATGAGAGCAAAGGCTGTGGCGAAGAGGTCACAGTAGCCTTCGCGCGAATCAAAAAGGAAGTAAGTGGCGGCGTCTTCATC
>WVXJ01000009.1:0-191 GCA_011773575.1 Armatimonadota bacterium
AGTCCTTCATGATAGCGTCCGTAGTTGTAGTATTCGATGAATGCCTTAATCGCTTCCTTCAGTTCGCCCGGCATCTCGTAGGGAACGAGTTTAATCTCTCCTTTGATAGTGCGATGGTATCTTTCTATCTTGCCGTTGGTCTGAGGATGGTAAGGTGAAGCTATAATGTGCCTGACCTCTACCAGCCTCAG
>WVXJ01000009.1:284-1060 GCA_011773575.1 Armatimonadota bacterium
CCTGCTGAACCACGTCGATGAGAGAGCCCGCTGCCATGTCACTCTTGAGCTCCCAGGCCAGTATGAAGCGGCTGAAATCATCCATCACTGTCACCAGGTAATACCATCCCCAGCCTACTACCTTGAGATGAGCACAGTCGGTTGCCCATAGCTCATTTGGCTTTTTCGTCTTCCGGTGATACTCCTTGCCTGCCTTAAAGCCTACTATCTCAGCCGGCTTGATCAGTCCCTCTCTCTTCAAAATGCGGAATACGGTGCTCTCAGACACATATAAGCTCTCGAGGTCCACCATCCTCAAGGCAATCTGCCGGGCAGAGAGTTCCGGTGATGCCCGTGCCAGAGTTAGCACCCTCGACTCTTCCTCTGGCTTAAGCTTGTTCCACGGTACCGGCGAGCCGCCTTTTCTGTCCTGCAGTCTTCCTTCGACCTGTCTCCTTAGCCAGCGATAATAGGTGCTTTTCGCTAATCCCAGCTGGGCCAGAGCACGCCGACGTGGTAATTCAGACTCAGCCACCAGGGTTAGAATCTCTTTCTTCTCCGCAGCACTCACTCGAGCATACCTCCCCTTTACTCCAGATCCGGTACAGCCGTTTTTTTCAAGACATGCACCTGGAGAGATAACTCGGCTACTACCTGTTTCAGCCTGGTGTTTTCCCTCTTCAGATTATCTACCTCAGCCCTGGTAGCGTCCCTGGCTGTGTCACGCTGAAGACGGTCTTTTCCAGCTTCCATGAAATCCTTGAGCCAGGCATAGTAGGTACTCGGGCGTATACCTT
>WVXJ01000236.1:0-1202 GCA_011773575.1 Armatimonadota bacterium
TTCAGTTAGATCCTATGTAGGCCTTGGGGCTTAAACAAAGTGGGCCGCTAATGGTAAGCTCCTTAAAAAACGAATAAGGAGGAAGGAGCTATGAACCAGACAGCAGCCCACAAGAGAGAGTATACCAGGAATCGGGGTGATTTGTATCTTGCTTTTGAGCTGGGCAGCAAGGAATGGAAGTTGGGTTTTTCGGTTGGGTTTGGCCAGAGGCCTCGGGAGAGGACGGTTTCGGCGGGAGATCTTTGTGGTGTTAAGCGAGAGATTGAGCGGGCGAAGAGGCGTTTTGGGTTTCCTAAGGAAGCTCGGGTTTTGAGTTGTTATGAGGTTGGGCGCGATGGTTTTTGGTTGCATCGGTATCTGGTTCATCTGGGGGTGAGGAATCTGGTGGTGGATTCATCGAGTATCGAGGTGAATCGGAGGGCGAGGCGGGCCAAGACGGACAGGATGGACCTTGGGAAGCTGCTTTCGATGCTCATGCGGTATGACAATGGGGAGCGGAAGCTTTGGAGTGTGGTGAGGGTGCCCACGGTTGAGCAGGAGGACAGCCGTCAGCTTCATCGGGAGCTCAGCGCTCTCCGAGGGGAGCGGACTCGGCATATCAACCGGATCAAGGGGCTTTTGGCGAGCTATGGGGTTCGGATGAGGGTGGGCCGAGGCTTTTTGGATCGATTGGAGACCAAGCGGCTATGGGATGGGAGGCCTGTGCCTTTGGGGTTGAGGAGGCGCCTTGTGCGAGAGTACGAGCGGTTGGAGATGGTTAAGCGACAGGTTGAGCAGGTGGAGGCAGAGCGTGGTGATCTTGTGAGGACCTCGGGCGGTCCAGATGTAGAGAAGGTTCGCCAGTTGCTTGAGCTTCGGGGGATTGGTATTAACAGCGCGTGGCTGTATGTGATGGAGTTTTTTGGTTGGCGAGAGTTTCGCAACCGTCGGGAGGTTGGGGCGTTGGCCGGTCTCACTCCGACACCCCATCAGAGTGGCGATGAGGCGTGGGAGCGAGGCATCAGCAAGGCGGGCAATCGTTACATTCGGTCGATGGCGATTCAGATTGCCTGGGCCTGGCTTCGCTGGCAACCCCAGAGTCAGCTCAGTCGGTGGTATGAGGAACGTTTCGGCAATGGCAGCCCTCGGCTCAGGCGGATAGGGATTGTGGCGTTAGCGCGAAAGCTGCTTGTTGATCTGTGGCGATACCTGCAGGACGGTGT
>WVXJ01000236.1:1281-1470 GCA_011773575.1 Armatimonadota bacterium
GGGGCCGTTCACCCCGGCGCTTCCCCAATCGCCTTAGGGCGAATACAGCATCGGGTGTCTGGCGAAAGAAGCCAGCACGGATAGAAGTTCGTTCGAGGCAAATAAGAGCCTCACGTGACAGGAAGCCGCTAGCTCGATTGACGACTGAAGGAGTAACCAACATGTAAAGCCGAAAAGGAGCTTGACAAC
>WVXJ01000012.1:0-773 GCA_011773575.1 Armatimonadota bacterium
GGCGAAATACACTCAGCCATCACATCCTCGGCTACGTTTGCGGTAAAGAATTATCTGAGAAGCGGACAAGTGGGTTAACGGTGAGAACCCGTGGAGCTCAAAACCGTGCATATTGACGTGCCCACAGACTGCAACGTTGTCGTCGGCATGGCCCATTTCATCAAGACGATTGAAGACCTGTACGAAGCCCTAAAGAACGCGGTTCCCAACATCGAGTTTGGCATCGGCTTCTGCGAAAGCTCCGGACCGTGCCTCGTGCGACGCGAAGGCAACGACGACGAGCTGAGAACCTTAGCCGCCAACACTGCGTTGGAACTGGCGTGCGGGCACTCGTTCATCATCTTCATGAAAAACGCGTACCCCATCAACCTGCTCGACAAGATCAAACAGGTTCCCGAAGTGTGCAATGTCTACGCCGCGACCGCTAACCCGCTGGAAGTCATCATCGCAGAAACAAAGCAGGGTCGAGCAATACTGGGCGTGGTCGATGGATTGAAAAGCAAAGGCATTGAAACCGAAGCCGACGTTCAAGCGCGAAAAGACTTCCTCCGACAGATAGGCTACAAACTATAGAACTGCCACAACTACATGCCTCTAGCTACCCGCGAACACAAAACTGTCGAGAAGGCGAGTGAACACCGCCCAGAACGCACCAGCAGCGCCTCGTAACCAAAATTCTAGAGCAGATCGCCCTTCAGCATTTTGAAGCCGACCCACTGCACCGCGACCCCGCTGATGATGAGCTTCGCCCACAACGTCAACGCCCGAATCAG
>WVXJ01000012.1:785-1000 GCA_011773575.1 Armatimonadota bacterium
GCCGGAGGAACCCCGGGCAACAGCAGCCGATACAGCGTCGCCATCACAATCTCCACCACCCCGACTTCGCCTGGAATGCCGATGGGAATCGTCTGCACAGCCACAACAATCGAATACACAATGATGATGGCGCTAAACCGAACTTCCACCGGAAGCGGAAGCGCCAGAAACACGAGAAACGCGACGGACAGATCAAAAAACCACGCCAACAACGA
>WVXJ01000199.1:0-1149 GCA_011773575.1 Armatimonadota bacterium
TCGAGGCCGGAGAGGAGCTCTTTGAAGGCCTCGAGGGAGGTGTCCGAGTTTTCATCCGAATCATTCCTTTTCCCCGCGCCCAGGCCGGGGTTTTCCAGCAATTTGAAAACAAGCGAAGCGGCGCGGACATCACCCTCCCGCGCCAGTTCCGCCATTTTCTGGACGATCTCGGGGCCGATTTCTCCGAGGAGGTCCACGGCGGGCGATTTTGCGCGCTTGGAGGTTTGGCGCGGGGATTTCTGGGCGCGCTTTTTTCGCGCGGCGCGGCGAGCTGCCGGCGATGTGAATAAAGAGAGTTGTTTTGGCTTTTGAAGACGAGGCATGTATGCGCCTCCTGCTCCATTGTCGTACTTCTGTTAAAGGTCGACTGTGGTTGCACATTCTTCGAAAGCTGATGCGGCGGAGGGTGGCACCCCCGCCCTACACAAGACAGAACCTCATCATGAACAGGTCGCAGCACTCCAAAGAGAAGGCACCCCGCAGAACGGGGCGCCCCATATATTCTAGCACGGAGGGTCAAGGAGGGTTCAATGAGGGAAAAGATTCGGCGGGGATTGTAATCCCCGCCCTACAAAAGCGCGTCAAGGTGCTGCACGTTTTGTAGGGGCGCATTTTATGCGCCCGGGATTTCCTCTCTGCATCCCGCCTTCGTCCGCCATTCTTCTTTGGCGGACTTCGGCGGGCAAGCCTCTGCGTGCTCCGCGGTCTCTGCGGTGAAAGGTTTTTTCTTAACCCTCCGCCTTGGGTTTGCGTTTGGCGGCAGTTTCTTCGGCCAGTCTCTTGTAGGCGGCAACATCAATGAGGCGGCTGGTTTCGGAGGGGTCGGAGAGGCGGAGGCGGATGGTCCAGCCGGCGCCGTACGGATCGCGGTTGACTTGCTGGGGGCCCTCATCCAGGGACTCATTTATTTCTGTGACTTCACCGGTGAGCGGTGAGTTGATATCAGAGACGGCCTTCACGGATTCCATGGTGGCATAGGGCTGGCCCGCTTCTACTTTGTCTCCCACTTTCGGCAAATCGAAATAAACAAGGTCACCCATTTGCTGCTGGACGAAATCAGTGATGCCGATGCGGGCGGTATCACCCTCCAGGCGGACCCAATTGTGTTCATTGCTGTATTGGATATCTTCCGGATACATTTTCCCCTCT
>WVXJ01000199.1:1302-3621 GCA_011773575.1 Armatimonadota bacterium
TTTCAGCGCGTCCATACAGTTGATGAGCGCCCTCTCCACCGGCATCCGCTCCGGGTTTATGTCAAGGCCGAAGTGGCCCCCATAGCCATACATCTTGAGCGCATAAAGGGCGGCCTCCGCCTGTTCCGGAGCGATCACTCCCACATTCAGGTCTTGGTCATAATTGCCCAGCGGCTGGCTGTTCCAGTGGGTATGTGCGAGCCGGCCATATTCCATTATCAGAGAGAAGGCATAGGGCAGGTCTTCATTGGCCATCAACATGTGGCCCACCTCAGGGTTCATTGCCACCAGGGCATGGCCTGCCTTCAGCAGCCGCTTATTGGTTGGATGGCGGAGTTTGGATTCCACCTTTTGGCCCAGCAGAATCCCCTCCGGTGTCGTTCCATAAAGGATATGGCCGCGGGGTTCATAAGGCTTCGGCTCTATGGCGACCCGCACGCCAGGAACGGCATCCATGGCTTCGACGAGGCCGTCTGCGAAACGGTCTCTGGCGGCGATAAAATCCACGCCGAAGGGATTTTCATAGCCATCTATGCCGGGCCAGACCACACAGCAGTCTGTTTTGAGTTCTTTGTTGAGTTTCAGGGTTTCGATGGTGCGCTTTATGGCGGCGCGGCGGGACTTTCGCACAGGCGAAGAGAGGGCGCCCCATTCGAACTGTGATTCGAAGAAGAGATTGGGAACAACGGTGACGAGCCTCATGCCGGTGGCGGCACAGAACTTCTTCACCATGGGGAGGTTGTCACGGCTTATCTCATTGGGGTAATGGGCCTCCAGAGCCGCCAGCCCGTGTTTCTGGAGGGAGGCGGCCTTCTCCAGAATCTCCTCCATCGTCATCGCCGGCACATAGCGGTCATGGAAGCGGCCCGCGCCGGGAGCGAAATACCAGACTCCCGCGCTGAACCTCAGGTCGAGCGAGAAATCATGGAGATGGCGAAGAAGTTGGGCGGCGCTTCTTCGCTTGCCTTGTGCCCTTATATTAATTAACGGCATTGTGGGACCTCCATGCGAGACTCAGGTATGAGTTCTCTGCGATACAGTTATCTTCCTTTTCCTGGCGCAATGTGCGGTCAGACATGATAAGGCAAAGCCGGAGAGTGATGCGAGAGCCATTGGCGGGGCTTGCTTCCCCTGTGCTCTGGCTTATGCTATAATCCGCCAGACAAGGTTTGTGCAAAGCGAAGCGAGAGGTAAGAGAATGGAAACCCATGATATGGCCCTGGTGGATGAGATTCGCCGCCGCATGGATGCGACCTATTCCGAGGCTCTGGCCGGGTTGGAAGAGGGCCAAGGTGATCTTCTGAAAGCCCTCGCGGTGATAGAGGAGAAACGGAAAAGCGCCGCCTCCGAACAGGCTGAGTTGATTGACCGTATTTTCAATATGGCCGAACAAGGGGTGAAGGCGCTCCGTGTCCGCGTGGGACACAGGTTTGTGAAAGAAGTGCCGGTGTGCAGTGGCGCCTTCGGCAGTATTCTGGCGGCATTTCTCGTCGGATTCCTCGGCGAAATCTCGCTGGAAGCAATCAAGGGCGAACAGGATTGATCCCGCGGCAGAGTCCTTGCTGCTTTTGTCGAGGAATTGCTTCTGAAACCCGACGGCTTCCTTCGAGTAATCGGTTTTTCTTGGACTCGCTTGACTGAAGGCGAGCAAACAGAGCAATGACCTTCCAGCAAATCATCTTTTCCCTGCAGAACTTCTGGGCGGAACAAGGCTGTCTGATTGAACAGCCCTATGATATGGAAGTCGGCGCGGGCACCATGGCGCCGGCCACCTTCTTGCGGGTGCTGGGCCCGGAACCGTGGCGGGTGGGTTATGTCCAGCCTTCCCGTCGCCCCCAGGACGGCCGCTATGGAGAGAACCCTTACCGGCTGTATCGCCATTATCAGTTCCAGGTCATTCTAAAACCCACTCCTGATGATGTCCAGCAGGTTTACCTGGAAAGCCTGAGACATCTGGGGATCAATCCTCGCCGACACGACATTCGCTTCATGGAGGATGACTGGGAATCTCCGACTCTGGGCGCCGCCGGAATCGGCTGGCAAGTGTGGCTGGACGGTTTGGAGATAACCCAGTTCACCTATTTCCAGGTGGCGGGAGGGGTGGAACTCTCTCCCATATCGGTGGAACTGACGTATGGTTTGGAAAGAATCGCCATGGCGCTACAGGGAGTGAGCCATTTTGCGGATATCTCCTGGAACGGAAGAATAACTTACGGAGATGTCAACCGCCAGGCGGAACGGGAATGGTCACAGTATGCCTTTGATTCTGCTGATGTGAAGCTGCTGACCAATCTCTTCCAAGGCTCAGAACAAGAGGCG
>WVXJ01000199.1:3642-3935 GCA_011773575.1 Armatimonadota bacterium
TCGCCGCCTATGAGTTGGCCCTGCGCTGTTCCCATTTGTTCAATCTGCTGGACGCAAGAGGGGCATTGAGTGTGCGTGAGCGCGCCTCCTATATCGGCCGGGTGAGAAATCTTGCCCGCCTTTGTGCGCGGGCCTGGTTGAAGAAACGGGAGGCATTGGGCTGGCCGCTGGCGGGCGAACTGAAATAGCTTGAATCACACAGGCTAAAGCCTGCGGCTACCATTCGCTGTTGAGGCTTGAGAGAGATTGTTAGATTGCGGCGGGCGCAGGAGCACCCGCCCTACAGTAAAGAA
>WVXJ01000199.1:4141-20946 GCA_011773575.1 Armatimonadota bacterium
CCACGCGGTGATTATGTCTTTGCGGTCTTCAAGGAGGAAGGCCGCTCTGCGATTGAAGTCCTGAGTGAACTGCTGCCCGCGCTGCCGGGCGCGCTCTATTTCCCCAAAACCATGCGCTGGCTGGCCCGCCACAATAATTTGTCCGGGTTCGCCAGACCCATTCGCTGGCTCGTGGCGCTGTTGGACAGCCAAGTAATTGAATTCGACATCGATGGAATAAGATCGGGCAGGGAAAGCCGCGGCCACCCTACACTTCACCCGAAGCCGATTGTGATTGATTCCGCGCAGAATTATGAAAAGGCCCTGCGGAGCGGCAAAGTGATGATTCATCAGGAAGATCGCAGCCGCACTCTGCGCAGACAACTCAAGAGCATCGCCCGGCAGGAAGGCGCCCGTGTTGTAGACACCGACAGCCTGTTGGAGGAGACTGTTTTCTCTGTGGAGTGGCCCACCGCGGTGTGCGGCGGTTTTGATGCGAGTTATCTCAGACTCCCCCGCCCTGTGCTGATGGAGGAGATGAGAAAGGTGCAGGGATTCTTCCCGCTGGAAGATGCCGAGGGGAAACTGGTCGCCCGCTTCATTGGTGTGAGAGACGGCGGGCGCGCTCATATTGAGACAGTCTGTGCCGGTTATGAAGGGGTGCTGCGCGCCAAATTCGAGGATGCCACCTATTTCTATGAGCATGACCGCCGCAAGACCCTGGAGAGCCGGGTTGAAGAACTCAAAGGTGTCATCTTCCAGGCGGATATGGGCTCACTCTATGACAAGACCGAGCGTTTGCAGTCTCTGACGGGCTATCTTTGTGATGTATTGAAATCTGACGCTGAGACAAAGGCTGCGGCAGAGCGCGCCGCCAGGCTGGCAAAGGCGGATTTGGTGACCGACATGGTGGTGGAGGTGACTTCACTGCAGGGAATCATGGGCCGGGAATACGCGCTGGCTGATGGTGAGCCGAAGGAAGTGGCGGAGGCGATTGGTGAACATTACAGGCCTCGTTTCACAGGTGACAGCCTGCCCGCGACAGAAGTGGGTCGGATAGTGGCGCTGGCGGACAAGCTGGATACAGTGGTGAGCGGTCTGGCGGCAGGGCTTTCAGTAAGTGGATCGGGGGATCCATATGGACTGCGGCGTGAAGGTCAAGCGATAGTCTCATTATTGGTGGAAGGCGATTTTCGCCTCTCTTTGCCGGAAGCGATTCAGAAGAGTCTGAAGATTCTATCTGGCCAGCAGAGCATTCAGCGCGGACAAGAGGAGGTGGACGGAGCGGTCCAATTATTGTTGCGCCAGCGGCTGGAGCGGCTGCTGGAGGACTCGGCGCCACTTGGCAAAGGTATCCGCTATGACCTTGTGGATGCGGCGCTGGCGGCAGGAGACGAGGATTTCGCCGAAACGGTGGCCCGCACACAAGCACTGCAGAGGCTTTCGCGCCGTGCCGAGTTCCTGCCCACCGTAATTGCCTCAACCCGGCCCGCCAATATCGTGAAAGGATTTGCGGGGGGTGAACCCGACCCCGGGCTTTTCAGTGAGCCGACGGAGAAAGCGCTCTGGCAAGCGGTGCTCAAGGCGAAGCCGAAGGTGGAGGCGCTCTCTCAGGCAGGTGATTATCCGGGCCTGTTCAAGGTGCTCTCAGGGCTGCGCTCGATTATTGACAAGTTCTTCGATGATGTTCTGGTGATGGACAAAGATCCACAGATCAAGAACAACCGCCTGGCCTTGGTGTGGCAAGTTGACAGGCTTTTCCGGCACCTTGCAGATTTTCGCTGCGTCGTCCAAGAAGGCACAACCTCGTCTCAAAGTGGCTGAGAAATGAAGCCAAGAGAGGAAAGAGAAAAGTTCGAGCGGGAAAACCTCTCTCCTCATGCGGCGCGAGCGGAGGCGAGCCAGGGGAGACAGAAGCCTGAGCCGGAGTGTCCTCTGCGGACATGTTTTCAAAGGGACCGGGACCGGATTATCCACTCCAAGGCTTTCCGGCGCCTGAGCCATAAGACCCAGGTTTTCATTGCCCCCGAGGAAGATCATTATCGCACCCGGCTCACTCACACCTTGGAAGTTATGCAGATTGCGCGAGGCACCGCGCGGGCATTGAAATTGAATGAGGATCTTGTAGAAGCGATAGCCCTGGCCCACGATTTAGGGCATACGCCATTTGGACATGTGGGGGAATGGGCGCTTGACCGTGCTTACAGGCAATCCGATTCCGAGGCGCATTTTCACCATGCCGAACAGAGCCTGCGGGTAGTGGAAGTACTGGAGAATGACGGCGCGGGCCTCAACCTGAGCTGGGAGGTGAGAGACGGGATTCGGCACCATTCCAAAGGCATGGAGGATTTTCCACTGTCAGGCCCAGACCGGCCCCGACCTTCCACACTGGAGGGAGAAGTGGTGATGTTCTCGGACCGCATCGCCTATGTGAATCATGATGTGGATGATGCCATCCGCGCTGGTGTACTTCGGCCTGAGGAATTGCCGAAGACAACGCGCGAGCGGTTGGGCGGCAGCCTGCGCGAACGGATAAGCACTATGGCACAGGACATTGTCAGCGCCAGCAGTAATCGGCCGGAGATAGCGATGAGCCGCGATATCCTGGAGGCAATGGATGAATTGAAAGATTTTCTTTTTGATAAGGTATATGAGCCCACCTCCGCCGGTGCCGGAGAGAAACAGCGGGTTGAGGAAGTAATCTCCGGGCTGTTCCGGCACTACATGGAGAATCCTGAACTTGTGCCCAGGGGCGAAGGTTTGGCCGCAGGCACCACTGAGCTTGCGCGGGCGGTGTGTGATCATGTTGCGGGGATGACTGACCGCTATGCCAGGACCCAGTTTATCTCTCATTTTGTGCCGCGGGGCTGGCCTGCGCCTTGAAGAGGCCGCGACAGGAACCGGTTTCAGATGTCTAAATCTGTCGGGATCAATAATCTGAGGATCAGCGATAAGATGTATTCCAAGAGAGCCTTTGCCGTTTTGATTCTGGCGGCGATTTTGGCTGTCTATTTGAGCGGGGGGGACACATTTGCCGCAGTCCCTGATGCAGGTGAGGTATCGCTTCAACTCTCCCTCGACGGCGGACTTGAGGTCAAGGCTCCCGCCTATGATGCTCGCGTCGGTTCGGATGGTAACCTCCACTCCCTGAGCGTGGGAGAAACGGAGATGCTGGATGACGGGGTCTCCTTCTCCCTGGGGGCTTTCTTTTTCTCGGAGGGTCAAGCCAGGCGGTTGGGCAGGATCACTCTGCCTGCGCCGGCTGTCGTGCAGGCCACTGATGGAATACACACCGTTCGCTATCACTTCCTGCCCGGTGAGATCCGCCTCATCGTTTCTCAGTCATCGGAGAAGAAGGTGCCGTTCTATCTGGTGCTTTCCGATGCGATCTCGGTTGTGGCCAACTCACGCACCGGAGAGGTGGCGGCCGTTCCTACAGAAGAAGACTGGCCGGATGTGACCTTTACCGCCTCTTCCGGGGCTTATATAACCTTGCGAGGGGGAGATCGCATCTGGGGGCCTTGGGCGAAACGCCAGATGTGGGAACTGGGTCCCGTAATTCAAGGACAACCCAGAGAGATTTCCATCAACCCCGGAATGGGGCCGGCGCCGAAGCCGACCCCGGCGCAATTGTTGAGTCTGCAAGCGAAAACCCTGGACAACCAGCAGATATTGCAGTCTGGAAGGTCGGCGCGGCTCGCGGTTACAGTGGAGAACCGCGGCAAGGCCTTGCAAGACGGATTGCTGAGTGTGCGGCTGCGCAGAGAAAGAGGAGACTCAGTCTCTGAACTTTCTCAACATATTCTCATTGGAGAGAATTCTCAGGCCCAGGGGCGTTTTGATATCAATTTGCCCGAACCGGGGGTTTATTCCGCTCAGGTCGTCCTGTCAGCGAAAAACCGGCCTTTGAAAGAAACGGCGGTGATGTTTGCCTTCAGAGCGGGAGATATCCGTCCTGCCCTTACCATCCCCCCGGACTTCGGCTCTTTTTGGGAGGCAGTGCTCGCCGAGTCACGCGTTCCCTCAGATGAGCCCGTGGAATTCGTAAGTGATGAAAGTCTATCCACCACTCAATTGAAGGTGTGGAGGGTTGGCTTCACCGGGGCCGGCGGTAAACGGCTTTACGGCTGGCTGTGTGCTCCCACTAAAGAGGGGCCCCATCCTGCTCTGCTGCAGCTTCCGGGTTATGGCCGGCCCAAGATCGAACCCCCACTGGTGCTGGCGGGACGCGGCTACGTGGCACTTGCCATGGAGGTAGTTGAGGAAGGCGCGGAGACTGCATACATCGCCCGGAACCTCGAGGAATCGAAGGAGTATTCATATCGGGCGATAACTCTCAATGCCCTGCGCGCTTTGGATATCTTGATTAGCCGCCCTGAGGTTGATGGCCGCCGGGTGGCGACCAGTGGAGCCAGCCAAGGGGGCGGGCTGGCTCTGATATTGGCTGCGCTGCGGCCCGAAGTCGCCGCGGTTGCCGCGGATGTGCCTATGTTGTGTGACTTCCCCCGTTCAGTCAGGGAGGGCGGCTGGCCCTACAGTGAAATCGCTCATTACCTGCAAGCACATCCAGAGGCGAAGGGCCGTGTAGAGCGGACCTTGAGGTATTTCGATGTGCTGAATTTTGCGCCGCGCATTCAGTCTCCCGCTCTGTTGAGCCTGGGGCTGCGTGACACCGTATGTCGGCCGGAGACGGTTTTCGCGGCTTACAATTATCTTGCGGGCCGCAAAGAGATCAAGGTCTATGCCGATGCCGGTCATGAAGGCGGCGGCTCAGCCCACTGGATCCACAAACTCCAATGGCTCGATTCTCTTTTCAAGCCATCCCCCTACTTGCTGACCGCGGGAGAAGATGGAGAGGGAGGGTCGCTTGAACCAACTTCGCCAGCCCAATAGGGCAGACCCGGCTCTGCCTTCCACACTGAAGGCTCTTCTCTCTCGACACAGTATTCGTCCACGCAAACGGCTGGGCCAGCATTTTCTTATTTCTGCTGAGATTGCAGACCGTATTGTCGAGGTGGCCCGCATTGACTCTTCCGATTGCGCGCTGGAGATAGGCGCGGGCGCAGGCGCGCTGACCTTGCGGTTGACGGAAACCGCCTCATCTACCATTGCTATCGAATCAGACCCCCGGTTGGTGGAGGTGCTTCAAGAGATTCTTCCCTCCGGTGAGGGATTGAAGCTTATGCAAGCTGATATATTGAAGATTGATCTCAGCAAACTCATGGGCGAGGGAACCTGGAAAGTTCTGGGAAATCTGCCTTACTATATTACCGGGCCTGTTCTCTTCAAACTGTTCGAACAGCGCAGGTCATTCTCTTCCCTTGTCGTAATGGTGCAGAGGGAGGTGGCGGACAGAATCACCTCTAGTCCGGGAAGCAAGGAATACGGGGGCCTGAGTGTGCTGGCCCAAGCCTATTTTTTGCCGCGCGCGGAGATGAGGGTGAAGCGAACCTGTTTTTATCCCCAGCCGGAGGTGGATTCGACGGTAGTAAGCCTTACACCGCGGGCGAAAGCCGCGGTAGGAGAGGAAGATCAGAAGCAGTTCGAGAAGTTGGTGCGAGCCTCTTTTTCGCATCGGCGAAAGACACTGGAGAACAGTCTGGTCGAAGCCGGATTTGTGAGAAACCGGCAGGAGGCCGTCTCCGCCATGGAGGCGGTTGGAGTCAATGCAGGAAGACGAGCGGAATCACTATCGGTTGAGGAATTCGTGATGCTGGCGAGGCGGCTGAAAGGCGGAGATGAGCGTGATTAGAATGGTCGCGCCGGCAAAAGTGAATCTTTTTCTGGCGATCCAGTGCCGCCGCGCTGACGGTTTCCATGAGTTGGAGACGGTCTTTCAGGCGATAGATTTGGCGGATGTGATCGAACTTGAGACATCGCCGGAAGGTATTCATATGACAAGTGACTGGCCGGGACTGCCTGCAGGAAAAGGGAATCTGTGTTGGCGCGCGGCCGCGCTTCTGGCGGAAAGCGCTGGAACGAGCAAAGGAGTGGAGATAAGGCTGAATAAGAAGATTCCGCCGGGAGCGGGCTTGGGCGGCGGCTCCAGTGATGCGGCCGCTGTGTTGTTGGGGTTGAACAGATTGTGGGAATTACATCTCTCCCCGGAGGAGTTGCAGACACGTGCCGCCTCCTTGGGCGCGGATGTGTCTTTCTTCCTGCAGGGCGGGACCGCGCTCGGCAAGGGCCGCGGAGAAGTGCTTTCCGCGCTCCCGACTCCGCATCTCTGGTTTGTGATAGGCTGGCCCGGGGTTACGCTTTCCACCTCCGCGGTATATCAAGACTGGGATAAGCAGCCCTCCGCCGGAAATACCAAATTGTCGGAGATGCTTTCGGCATTGGAGGCAACGGAGGCTTCCGGTATCGCGGCGGCTCTCCGCAATGATCTGGAGGATACAACACTGAGGCTGTGCCCGGCCTGCGCCGAATTGAAGAGTACATTGCTTGAGCGAGGCTGCTCGGGTGCACTTGTGAGCGGCTCAGGTGCGGCCGTCTTTGGGATCGCCAGAGACAAGGAACTTGCCGACGAGGTAACCGCGGCTCTCTCCCGCCGCGGCCTATGGGCGCGAAGTGCAAGCAGTCTTTCTTCAAGCGAAACGTTATGAATCAACCGACAGAACAGACTCCATCGAAAAAGGAGATTTCCGTCGTCATCATTGCGGGCGGCAAAGGCAATGATGCGCTCACCGCGGGACTGGAGGCGGAGCATCCCGCTTTGATAGAAATCGGCGGCCGCAGCATCATCTCTCGTACAGTAGAGGCCTTCCAAGGAGTGCCTGAAATGGCGGAGGTGGTGGTGGTGAGTGTGCCGGAGGTTCTGAAGGTTCTGCCAGCGGGAGTCCGCGCTATTGAGGCCGGCGGAAAAGCCACAGACAATATCGCCTCGGGCCTGAGGGCATGCAGCAAGGAATGGGTGGTCGTCGCTCCCGCGGATATGCCCTGGCTGTCTGCTGAGGTGATATCCGAGTTTCTCTCTTCCGCATTGGCGGCGGAGGCGGATATGGTGTATCCGATTGTCTCCCAGTCTGACTATGATGCGCGTTTTCGGGGAGGTCGGAGGACTTATGTTCACCTCCGCGAAGGCCGTTTTACGGGTGGGAATATAGTGTTGGCGAAGCGAGCCTTCCTGGAGAATCTCCTGCCATTCATCCGCCGACTGTTTGAATATCGGAAGAACCCGCTTCTGTTGGCGCGCGCTCTGGGCTTGGGCTTCGTTCTGCGGATGCTTCTGCGCCAGCTGGATATTCCCTCCATCGAGGCGCGGGCGCTTCAACTTACGGGGGGGCGCGCCATCGCCCTGCCTATCCCCAGAGCGGAACTCGCCTTCGATATTGACAAGCCTGAGGATCTTCAAGCCGCGCGTGAGATGTCNNGAACATGGGCGTTTGACACCGTCGAATTCGCAGCCTATACTAGCCCACAACCGATGTGCAGGGGAGAGAGATGGCCGTTTTACTCTGCCCCAGGTGCAATCTTTCAATTACAGTGGAGGGCAAACCGCCGAACCGCTGTGAACATTGTGGAGGGCGACTGCGCTGTTGTCGCTATTGCGTGCACTTCGATTCCCTCTATCTGACCTGTGTGCATCCGGAAATACTCCAGCCGGAACGGGTGGTAGATCCTGACGAATCCCGCGAATGCCCTCACTATAAATCTGGGCTCGGTGCCGCCAAGCCGTCGAAAACCCTCGTTGGTGTCTCAATCTTCACATGGACGACCATTCTCACGGTGATAGTGATCTTTGCACTCCTCTTTATCGGCTTGAGCAGATACACCATAGTGGGGCCCACGGAGACAATCCTCCAACTGCGCATCTATTCAGTGGGGACCGTGGTAAGCGACGAACCCTTTGATCTCATTTTCGGAATCTACAACAGGGGAAAGAGACCCGCCCGCCATGTCACCCTTCATTTGGGGCGCAGGACTCTGTGGGTGGCTGAGCTTGTAGATGTGGATCCTCCCGTTGAGGAAATCTACGAAAGAGGTGACAGCATCTTCTTGGATTTTGGCGACCTCGAAGCGGGTGAATCGATACTCGGCACACTGACTTTCAAAGCCCTGCGTACCGGAGAATACCCCATCAAGACGACGCTCTCGGCCGACAACAGCGCCCGTCCCCAGAGTGCGGAGAAACGCGTGAGAATTGCTCCCTAGCGGGAGTCCCCGCTTTCCCCCGTTCCCATTGCCTGCTATTATCTATATATGCCGAAACCAACGGAGAACGAACCGCGCATTGACCTCCACCTGCATACCACCTGCTCGGATGGTACTCTCAGTCCGGCTGAAACCGTGAAAGAGGCCCTGCGGCGCGGGCTTTCCATTATCGCCATTACCGACCACGATACCGCGGTCGGTATCGCCCCTGCACTGGAGGCGGCCTCGGGCACAGGCCTGCGAGTGGTGCCGGGGATTGAGCTGAATACGGATTACAAAGGTCAAGAGGTGCATATCCTGGGCTATGGGATTGACCCGGAGGCAGAGGCGCTTCGTGATGCTCACCAGCGCATGGTGGATGCCCGTCACCAGCGCAATCTGGCAATATTGGGCCGGCTGGAGGCGCTTGGAATGGGGCTGGATGTGAAAAGGGTGGAGGAGATTGCGCAAGGAGAGATCGTTGCCCGCCCTCATATTGCCAAGGCAATGGTCGAAGCCGGCCATGTTGGTTCCTTGCAAGAGGCGTTTGATCGTTTCCTGAAGAAAGGCGCGCCGGCTTTTGTGGAAAGAGAATCTCTGACCCCCCAAGAGGCCTGCCAGGCTATCTTGAGAAGCGGGGGGCTGCCGGTTCTGGCCCATGCCGGGAAGGCCGACTATGAGGTTCTCATCAAGGAACTGCTTCCCTTCGGCTTGCGCGGGATAGAGGCATATCATACCGATCACAGCGCCGCGCAGCAGGTCAAATTGCGAAATATGGCGGAGAGATTCAACTTGCTCACTACCGGTGGCAGCGATTCCCATGGGCCGAAATGGGGCCGACCGGCAGAGATGGGCAGTGTTCCGATTCCTCCAGAAGCGCTCGAGAAATTCCTTGCGGCTCTCCGGGAGACCGAACGATATGAATGATTGGGTCGAGATCATTGTGGAGGCGATTACAGGCTTCATCGGCAGCGCCGGTTATGTAGGGGTCTTCTTGTTGATGGTGATGGAGAGTTGCTGTATGCCCATTCCCAGTGAGATTGTGCTGGTCTCTGCGGGCTTCTTGGTGGGGAGGGGTGATTTTGCCCTCCACTGGGCGATGTTGAGCGGATTCGCCGGAGCGCTGTCCGGCTCCACTCTTACTTATTCGATTGCGCGGTTTGGAGGGAGGCCTCTTCTCTTGCGATACGGCCGTTACATCCTTCTCACCGAACAGCGGCTCCGCGCGAGTGAGAAATGGTTTGCCCGGCACGGTCCAAAGGCGGTCTTCTTCTGCAGGCTGATTAGCGGTATGCGGGCGATAGTGTCTGTGCCCGCGGGCCTCTGCCACATGCCCTATTCGAAGTTTCTGCTTTATACCGCGCTGGGTTCCGGCTCTTGGGTTGTAGTGGGAGTGCTTTTCGGGATGTTCGTGGGGAGAGAATGGGAGAAACTGAGTCATCTGGGCCACCTTGCGCTTGCCGCCGCCGCGCTGGTAGTGGCGGCTCTCCTCATATGGCATCACCTGCGTTCTCGCTGCGTGGAGAATTCCTCCTCTGAGCCGTGTCCCGCGCGAGGTGAGAATCCCTCCGCGCAGTCTGAAGAGAAAGCCCCTTAAGCCAGCAGGCAACATCTGGTACAAGCGGCCCCACGCATTGCTTCGCGCGCGTCCTATCTCCGCGAGAAGAAGGTTCCTTTCAGTTCTTCTTGGGGGTGATAATCTGCTTAGTGGTTTTGAAGTGGGTTTTGGCTACTTTATTGAGGAGGGCTTCGCCGCCTTTGGCGGCCACCTGGCGGCCCGCGGAGAGCACATTGCTGGCTCCCTTGGGGAGGGTGATTCCGCATTCTTTTGAGAGACGCTCCAGCCCCTGCAGGAAACCCGCTCTGGCGAGCAGGCTGGCGGCGGCCACAACGGTTTCTTCTTCAGCCTTCACTCGCTGCTGCAGAGTCGCTTTTCGCCCTTTCTTCATCAGGGCTTGTTCCAGGAAGGCTTCATCCCCGAACCGATCCGCCACAACCGTGAGTGTCCCTTTCCGGTTCGGCAGGCGGCTTTCCAGTTCTTCCAACAGGCTTTCGATGGCGCGTGCGTGGGCCCAGCCCAAAAGGCGATTGAGATTCTTCATGGTGGAGATGAGGAGATTGTATTTTTGCGGGAAGATTTTCACCACCTGGTTGGGACAAAGCCCGGCTACTTCCTTCGCCAGGCGATGGCAAATGCCGTCGGAGACCCGCTTGCTGTCTCTCACGTTCTGGGCGCGCAAGATCTCCTCCATCTCCTCATCCGCCCACACCGCGGCCACCACCAGAGGGCCGAAGTAATCGCCCTTGCCGGCTTCATCTGTACCGATGCGCCCGGGTTCAGCCTTCCCGGCAGGCTGCGGTCGTTTCATCTCGTTTCTCCTACCATCACCGTCAGGCCCTGTGGGATAATCTCTATCTGCGCCATATCCGTACTCGGTGCGGGGTCACCGTCCAGTTGAACCGCCACAGGCTCATCGGTTTGAATCTCTATGCGGCCGCCTGAAAGGTAATTTACCGGTGCCCACCGGTGCCTTCCAAGGAGGATGGCCGCCACCTGTTTTATGCGTTTAAAGGCGCCTGCATGAGGGATCACACATACCTCCAACCGTCCATCGTTGATCTTCGCTTGAGGGGCCAGACTCCAGCGATAAGTATAACTGGAAGCATTGGCAATCACCACCTGCCAGGCCTCGGTCTCTATCGGTTTGTCATCACATATGATATGAAAACGCCGCGGTGGGTGGGAGAGAAGAAGTCGCAGCCCGTTCAGCAGATAAATCAGTGTACCGAGCCTTCGCTTGATATGGCCCTTAACTGTGTGAACCACGGCACCATCAAAACCGAGGCCGGCCATTAGAACGAAGGGCCGGCCGGAGAAACGGCCCAGGTCGACAGCGCGCGGGACACCCTGGGCAGCGACCCTGGCGGCATCGGAAAGAGAGCGGGGAACGGCCAATTCTCGGGCGAGGACATTGACCGAACCGACGGGCAAGATCGCAAGAGGGACTGAAGTCTTCTCCAAAGCGGGGAGGACGGCATGGATGGTGCCATCGCCACCGGCGACCACGACTCTCAGGCCGGTGCTGGAGGAATCAGCGACGGCTGCGGAGACCAGAGCCAGCGCTTCCGCCGGCTTTGCGGCAGGAGCGAGGGTGACTTGCAGGCCGAAATCCTCCAACAAACCGACGAGACGCAGAGGAGTGATTCTCCGCATTCGGCCCGCGTCAGGATTGAGGATGAGGAGGGCTTTCACTCCTAGTGACTATGGTCGTGAGTTCCGTGAGCACCGGGCCCCGCGCCTCCGGGCGGACCCCCAAACGGGCCGCCGGGCCCTCCCGGCGGCCCGGGCTGAACCATTGGAGCCTCAGAGGGGATACCCGTCTCCGGCGGCTTAATCTCCCCAACTTCCGGATGTGCCTTGGCATATTCCTCGGCCAAGTCCGGACGGTGAGGAAAAATCCAGAAAACGGACTCATAGGCGAAACCGGTGAGGTCCGGCTGCCAAGCCGGATCCATATACATCACATTCTGCTCCCAATCTCTCCACGGTGGAGAATCAACAAGGGTGCCTTCGAAGGGATTGCGGTACGGAGGCAGATTGCGGCCGGCGCGCGACACATGTTCGCGAAATTCCAGTACCCAACGCCAGTTGACATCTTCGCCCAAATTTTCCCACCATTCAAGATCGCGGCGCGCAAGGGCGTCACTGGGCCGCTTGCGAATGATTCCTTTGATCACCCGGACCGCGTCTTTCACTCGCCAGGTCTTCTCATACATTTTCTGCAATCTGCGATCCAGTGTATCAATCTGCTCGGGGAATCTCTTAGTTGCCTCCTCCAACGACTCGATGGCCTTGTCATACTGGCGTGTGCGGTCTGCGTAGAACCAACATTTATCGAGCCAGAGGGTGTAATCGTCCGGATTATCCCTGACGACACGCTCATAGGTGTCGGCGGCTTTCTGGAGCCACATCTTTCTCTCCACAGCGGTCTGCGCGGCAGTATGCAGATTCCAGCCATAATGCCAGGCGAGAATACGACAGGCGACGATGTAATTGGGGTCCACACGAACAACCGCCTCCAGCACCGGAGCCATCTGCCACCAGGAAGAAGAATGCCACAGGTCATCGGCCTTCATCCAGAGTAGATCTGCGAGGAGAGCGTTCAGGCCGGCTAACTGAAGAAAGCGGTAGATGCCAGGCAGTTCGCCGCCGAGTTGGACTTGCTGGCGATGAGGGCGCATCTCAGTGAGTTGTTTCTCGATGCTCCCCTCTAGAGGCCATAAGAGGACTAAAATGCAGATTACTACCAGTATGCTCAGGGCCGCGGGGCCGCGACGGTTCATCCTGTCCTCCACATGAAACTAAACCTGACGCTCTCTAAACAGTAAGGAGGCGATGATAAGGCAGACGGCCACATAGCCGATTCCGTACACCAGGCCGCGCTGCACCAATACGAGAGGGATAGCGAGTTGCTCCGCTGCCTCCACGCGAAAATCATACTTGTCCAAGTGGGGAATGATGGCGCTGACAACTCCCAACACCGTCTTGCTGAAGCCACCTTCAATATGAGCGATAACCGAGTGAGACATGGCCTGGATGCTGCCCACCAGCCAAAGCGTGAATCCTGCGATGACTGTGGTTAGGCTGGAGGCGATGGTAGAGACCACCATTACTGCAGCCGTGAAGACGGCGATGCCAAAATAGGCCACCAGCCCTGCCTGAAACACCAAGCCGATGGGGTGCTTCTGTGTCGCCACCAGCACGATCATCTGCACCAGCAGCATGATTCCCACCAACAGCCCGACGACCGCCAGCGCGCCGAAGTACTTGCCGACTACGAACTCCCAGCGATGCACCGGCTTGGAGAGCACGGAGTAGATAGTGCGTTTGTCGATATCGCTGGGAATGAGAAAGGCGCAGATGAAAATTGATACGAGTATTCCCAGCAGAAACACAAGGTCCAACCCCCCGGAAACGAGAGCCTTCGCCGATTCTCCCGGGTTGAGCCAGGTAATGCCGAGCATTCCCACCAGCATCAAGGCGGCGAGAAGGATGATTACCTGGAGGATGCGCCTTCTCCGTGTCTCGGCAAAGGTCATTCCGGCAATGCGATATACGGAGGGGATCCCATGCAACAGCCCGCGGGCAATTTGCTTGCGGGCAATCACCAAGGCCGCCAATACGAGAACGGCGGAAACAATATAGATAACAAGCAGGAGATTCATTCGCCAGCCTCCGACACCACCTGAATAAAGAGCTGCTCCAGAGAGGGTCTGGGCCGCAGCACTTCCAGCAGTCGGCCCTGGCGCGCTCGCAGCAGGTCAATTATCTGCATGAGATTGTCCTCTTCATCGGTCTCTGCAACGATCTTCCCCTCTCGCTCTTCCACGGACTTCGCCAGCCGACGGAGTTCAGGGATGATATCATCCTTCCCGCCGGCCGCCACCACCTGGATCCGGCGGCTCTCGCCGATCAGTTCTTTGAGCGATCCACAGGCCTTTAGCCTTCCCTGGTCGAGGATGGCTACCCGATCACAGAGGTCCTCCACCTGGGCGAGGAAATGAGAGCAGAGCAGGATGGTCTTGCCTCGTTCGCGAAGTTCCCGTATCAGCCTCCTCATCTGGTAAGCCCCCTCCGGGTCCAGACCCGAGGTAGGCTCATCCAGAATCAGTATCTCCGGATCATTCACCAGTGCCTGAGCAAGGCCGGCCCGTTGGCGCATACCCTTGGAATACTCTCTCAAGGGAGTCCTGCGGCGCTCCGCCAGCCCCACCAGGGTGAGGAGTTCTTCCATACGCTTGAGCCGGACGCTGCGGGAAAGGCCGAAGAGCCGGCCGTAGTAGTCCAGCAATTCTTCGGCGTTAAAACAATCATAGAAGTAGGGCTCCTCCGGCAGATACCCGACCTTCTCTCTCGCCATACTGGTGGAGATACTCGTCCCCAGGATACTCGCCCCCCCGGAAGTGGGAAAGATGAGCCCCAGCAAGATCTTCAGGGTAGTCGTCTTGCCGGAACCGTTGGGGCCAATGATGGCGATGGTCTCTCCGCGGCGGATATCCAGGCTCAAAGAATCAAGCGCCTTCAGGCCTTTGCCGCCCCAAGGAGAGCGATAGACTTTCGTTAATTCCTGTATGGAGATGGCAATATCCAAAATCGCACCCCCTAAGTTTACCAATGACGCAAGTATAGCGAAAAGGTTCCATTCTTGTCAACGAAAGCGGGCGATACCACCAATTATGCTATAATTGTCGTGCAAAATAGGAGGTGCCGACTGATATGGAGCGCGCTACCTGGAGGACTAAGGTAGGCCTTGCCGAGATGCTGAAGGGCGGGGTGATAATGGATGTCACCCATGCCGAGCAGGCTCAGATTGCAGAGGAGGCGGGGGCCGTGGCCGTGATGGCCCTGGAGCGGGTGCCGGCCGATATCCGCGCCGAGGGCGGGGTGGCGCGGATGGCGGATCCGCTGAAGATTAAGGAGATCATGGAGGCGGTGAGTATTCCGGTGATGGCGAAGGCCCGCATCGGTCACTTTGCGGAGGCCCAGGTGCTGGAGGCTCTGGGGGTGGATTTCGTTGATGAGAGCGAAGTGCTTACTCCGGCGGATGAAGAACACCATATTGATAAACATAAGTTCAACGTTCCCTTTGTATGCGGCTGTCGCGACTTGGGAGAAGCGCTGCGGCGTATCGGTGAGGGCGCGGCGATGATTCGCACTAAGGGGGAGGCGGGCTCCGGCAATATCGTGGAGGCGGTGCGTCACATGCGCCTGGTAACCTCGGAGATGCGCCGGCTTTCCGCTCTCAAGGAAGAGGAGTTGATGGGTACAGCGAAGGAGTTGCGCGCGCCTTATGAACTGGTATGCCAGGTGGTGAAGGAGGGGAGGTTGCCGGTGCCCAATTTCGCCGCTGGGGGAATCGCCACTCCCGCAGACGCCGCGCTCATGATGCAATTGGGGGCGGAAGCGGTCTTCGTCGGGTCCGGTATTTTCAAGTCGAAAGATCCTCGCGCGCGGGCGAAGGCGATCGTCGAGGCTACCGCGCATTATGACAGGCCCGATATAGTAGCCAAAGTCTCCGAGGGAATAGGAGAGGCGATGGCTGGTCTGGATGTTCATAAACTGGAAGAGAAGGATCTTCTCCAGACCCGCGGCTGGTGAGCTGAAGGCCTGGAGAATCGAGAGATTGAAAGTTCAGGCACTGAGAAGGCCCTCCAGGAATTGGTGAGGGCCTTCATCTTCCAGGGGAAAGCATGGGAAGGATTGAGGATTTGCAAGTTGGCGTTTTGGCCCTGCAGGGTGATGTGAGAGAACATCTCCTCGCCCTGGCGCGCTGTGGAGCACAGGCTCTGCCTGTGAAATATGAAGAACAGATCCGCGCTTGCCAGGCCCTTGTCATACCCGGTGGAGAGAGCACCACCATTGGTAAACTCGTCTCTCGTTACGGGCTGGCCGAACTTTTGCGTGAGTTTGCTGCGGCGGGAAAGCCCATCTTCGGGACCTGCGCGGGCTCCATTCTTCTTGCCAAAGAGATTGAAGGGAACGAGCAGTTTCGCCTGGGGCTGATGGACATTGTGGTGGAGCGAAACGCGTATGGCCGTCAGGTGGAATCGTTTGAAGACGAACTGAATATACCGTCTCTGGGAGAAGAGCCGTTCCGGGGGGTCTTCATTCGCGCCCCACAGATAAGATCCCTGGGAGAAGGGGTTGAGCCACTTGCCTATTGCCGCGAAAGGGTCGTCCTCTGTCGGCAAGGGCGGCTCCTTGTGTCCACTTTCCACCCTGAACTCACTACCGATTTGAGACTGCATCAGTATTTCCTAATACTGGTGCAAGCCTCCCATTCCTCTACTGATGTGCGCAAACATGGTAACCATAAAAGGGCTGGTTACCAGTCTGTGCGCTAGCAGCCTATACCTGACTCTGGGGTCGGTGAGGATCCGTCTGCTGCCGCGAGGCTGTGTCCATTCCCGCAACAACGCTTACTCAAAAGATACCCTCGCAGCGGTTCCTGTGCGCTAGCATATTGGGCGAGAGTATGCGAGAGTGATCGGGCGGCACAAATGGCACTTCAAATTGAATCGGCATCTACGCTCCGCGGTATCTCGCTTCACGTCGGAAGATTGGTGGAGGCGGGGCTTGCCTTTGTCGGGGATTTGTTCAGGATGGGCCTGGAGGCGACCGGGTTCATTGCCCGCGGCCGGCTCCGTTTCGATCTGCTGATCCGACAGATGGCCGCGGTGGGGGCCGATTCACTGCCCTTGTGCGCGCTCATTCTCTTTTTCAGTGGAATGGTACTCGGGCTCAATACGGCCGACCAGTTCGTGCGCTTCGGGGCAGCGGGATATGTGGGGGGTATAGTGGCGGTGTCAATTGTCCGCGAACTGGGCCCGACCCTGACAGGCATTCTGGTGGCGGCAAGGGCGGGCTCCGCCATGGCCGCCGAGACCGGCTCCATGGTGGTTAGCGAACAGATTGACGCTCTGCGCGCCCTCGCCGTCAGCCCGGTGCGTTATCTGGTGGTCCCCCGGCTGGCCGCCAGCCTCATCATGCTTCCCGTGTTGACGGTGATAGCGGAGATCTTCGGCGCGCTGGGATCATACATCATCGCATTGAAGGCAGGAGTCTCCCCCTATCAGTTCATACACAGCGCCGACGTCTTTCTCACCGGGCGCGATCTCTTCGGGGGCCTGGC
>WVXJ01000199.1:21102-21255 GCA_011773575.1 Armatimonadota bacterium
CGTGATGGGCCGCTCCGGCAGCGGCAAGACCACTCTTCTGAAACTCATCATGGGACTGATCCGTCCTACGGCGGGACGGATATGGGTGGATGGCGTGGATATAAGCCGGCTGGGCGAACGGGAACTAATGCAGATCAGGCCGAAGCTGGGCTT
>WVXJ01000062.1 GCA_011773575.1 Armatimonadota bacterium
GCTTGGTGGCTTCAGCTTCGCATAATTCACACACCTGCATCGTTCCCTCTCAATCCTGACCCCCCAGCCCCGGTGCTCCATTGGATGCGAGGCCGGCAGGAGCGGCCCGGGGCATGGGGAATCAAGCTCTGTATCTCATCGTTTCACCGACCTCGCACCCCAACTTTCCCACACCACCCACCCGGAGTCAAGCTGAATCGTTCTCACTCCCCCGCGTCTATAGCTGTCTCGTCAAACTTAGCCTCGTCGGCCACGTCCCAGCTATCCGGCGGGAGGTCGCCGGTTCTTATGATGTATCTCCACTGGGCACGCTGTTTGCGCACGGCATCCGATTTAGTCGAATCGTCATGCGTGTTCTTGAACGCCAGATCGTGGCGAAGCTTGGCCAATCGCGCTTGGTTTCGTTGTTCGTGGGCAGAAACGGCTTGTTCGCGAGCCTCAAGAGCGGGCAGCTCCGAAACTATCGCGACCACCATAATGACGCCCACCACCAGAACAGCGATTATAATACAGGTCCACATCGTTACCTCACAAACCCCGCCCCGCGCTCTCTCGGTGCCTGTGCAGCCTGGGAGTCGGCTACCCGAGAGAGCGGCAAGGCGGAATTTTCAATCTGGTTCAAGGTCTCCCAAGAACGCACAGGCACATCCACAATCCCACACCGCCCACCCGGAGTCAAGCTGAATCGTTCTCACTCCCCCGTGTCCCCGGCTATTTCACCTTCGGTTGGCGGCCAGCCGCTTCGGGATAGCTGAACCGCACCGCAGTAACAAGAGCCATCGGATAGCATATCTCCGCCATGGCCGTAGGATCGGCACATGTCGCAGTAGTAGTCGTGTTCCATGCCGGATAGACAATCCTCAATGTAGCGGTCGTAGTCCTGTTCCTGGTGTCGCGATGACTTGCAATTGAAGCACTCACCCCAGTCTGGATCCCCGCCGGTCTGCGAGATGTTAGCCCCGCAATTACACATGGCGTCTCTCCAGCCGGGTTGTAGCCACCAAAGACTCATCGCGTCTCCCCCGCGTCCTCGGCCGGCTCCAGCACCCGAAACGATACCGCCCAGACCCACGGGTTGTCCAGCCACGAGCAGCCGGGGCGCTTGGCGTATACCTCGTCCCAGACCTCGCGAAACCCGCCCCAGTGCTCATCCTTTCCGGCAACGACCCCGCGGGATATCTCGCAGGCGGTTCCGTCGGGACGCTCGCAACGGCCCCACCTGGCGTTGATCTCCGCGGTGGTGGTGCACATGTCCCCAAGGCCGGGCTCCCGCGTCACGTCGCTGATGCAGCCTTCGGCCTTGGCGTCGGCGTTGCTGATGTCCTGCACCCGCTCAACCCGTACGTCGGTGATTTCGCCCTTGGCCACCTCGTTGCCGTTCTCGTCTTGCAGTGAGAGCCGGTCACCGGGGACGCCGTATGGGCAACCGTCCCTCATTGCTTCGGCGAATTCATGCAGCTGGGGCCACGCCTCAAGGGTTTGTTTCTTGCCAGCCCAGCACCAGCCGTCCGACCTGGAGTCTTCGCCTTTTTTCCACTCCGGCTGCGGCTTCACCACCCGCCGCGTCTGCGTCTTCCGGCCGTCCAGGATGGCCCGGACCATGGCGGTGTTGAAAAGTATCGGTCGTTCTTTCATGTCTACTCGCCCTCTCCGTCCGCCTGGGCAAGCTCATCTGGTACATCACCCATCCTGTCGCACGGCACCCAGTAGCCGCAAGTCGGACGCCGGTTGTACGTGGCGTAGCAATACAGCACATTGATTTCCCACGTATCGTCAGGGTCGCTTATGCAGCGTATACCCATTTCGTCCTGGCCGCATTTTGGACACTTCATTCTCATCCCTCCTCATCCTGCCCCACCGGTCGCGGGGAGTCATCATAATCCCCCACCTCCGACGCCATGAGGCCACAGCGCGGGCAATGCTGCTCATCTCCGCCGTCAGCATCTCTCTTGATGGAACACGGATTGTGGTCGCACGACGGTCTGTGGCACTTGTACGCCGTGCACGGGTCCCATTGTTTGTTTTGCTCTAACTTCTCGGCATAGACGGCCAGCATATCGCGTTCCCCGGTCACGGTCTCCAGGTCGTACTCCAGTATCTCCTGCTTGACTCGGTGGTTCCGTCCTGCCGCCACCACGCCGATGAGGAACCCGAGAAAGCAGGAACCCAATGACCAATAAATCAACATCATCATTCCTTCACAATCCTGACCCGCCGACCCCGGTGCTCCGGTGGATGCCAGGCCGCCTTCCGCCGCCTCAATGGCTCGCAATAGCAACCGTGTATCACACGTACGACAGCAACCATTGCGCGCTTCTTTCAACCCGGTAACGCCGCAACCCGGGTAGGCCGTCAGCCAGCGCCTTAGCATTTGGATCGCTTCCGTCCATAGGTTCAACGGCTCAACGTACCCGTCCGGCAGCTCCCAGAACGGCCGCTCGCCAACGCAGAGACGTAGCCAGTCGGCGATGGTGCTGAGCTGGCAGTTCTGTTGGTTGGTCACCCAGTCCGTGCGTGTGTCGCTTAGCACGCTTGCCCGCAACCGATCCGCCAGCTGCAAGATCATGGCCCGCTGGTTTGCCAGTACCCGCATAGCCGGGCGCCGCTGCCGATCTTTCCACGGCTCAAACCCACCGGTCAGCGCGTCAACGAGACCATGGTCCGGGTTGTCGATCGAGTAGGCCCGTACCGCGTCGAGTATCGCGGTAAGGTGCGCTACTTCCTTTTCGAGGTCGGCAATGCGGTCGGTGTCGGTCATGGCTCGCCTCCCATCTCCCGTGCCTTCGCAGCCAGTTGTTGCAACCGCGCCTCGCTCATCTTGGACACCCGTTCGACCTCGCGTAGCTGCGCCTCGAACTCGCGCATATCCAGCTCCATGCGAACGGCTTCTCGGATCGCGTCGGTGGCACGGCGTCGAGTGCGAAAGGTGAAGCGGGTTGCAAGGGTGTGGATCATGCAGTTCTCGTATCGGGGCTACGGTTGACGCCACCAACGGCCGT
>WVXJ01000117.1 GCA_011773575.1 Armatimonadota bacterium
TTTTCCGGTGACGGGCTTGGCAGTGATGGTGATATCGAAAGGGGCCTGCAGCAAGCGAAGCAGATGGCGGCGGAGGGCGCGGACATACTGGATGTGGGAGGTGAATCCAGCCGTCCCGGTGCGGAGCCGGTCTCTGTGGAGGTGGAACTGAGCCGGGTGATCCCGCTGATCGAGAAGATCGCAGCGGAAGTAGATGTGCCGGTTTCCATAGATACTACGAAGGCGAAAGTGGCGGCTGAAGCGCTGGCGCGGGGAGCCTGCATAGTAAACGATATTTCCGGTTTGAGGATGGATGGAGAAATGGCCGCGGTCACCGCCAAAGTCAAAGCCGGGGTGGTGTTGATGCACATGTTGGGCACCCCGCGGGATATGCAGAAAGACCCGAAGTACGTGGATTTGATGGCCGAGATCACCTCTTTTCTCGCCGAGGCATCAGCGCGGGCCCTTGCTGCCGGAATAACCAAAGAGCAAATCGTCATTGACCCCGGGTTCGGCTTCGGTAAAACGGTGGAACATAACCTGGAGATCTTGCGCAGGCTGGGGGAACTTCGCGTGCTGGGTTACCCCATCCTGATCGGCACCTCCCGCAAGTCCACAATAGGAAAGATCCTCGAAACAGAAGTAGAGGATAGACTGGAGGGAACCGCGGCGACAGTCGCCCTCGCCATTGCGGGGGGAGCGGACATCATCAGAGTGCATGATGTGAAAGAGATGGCGCGGGTAGCGAAGATGGCTGATGCCGTCTTGCGGGTGAAACCTCCTGAGATAAAAGAGGACGAGCATGTGAAGTGGGGGGAGTCCAGAGAGTAGAGAGTAGAGAGTAGAGAGTAGAGAGTTGAGAGTAGAGAGGCCGGAGGAGAAAACGCGAAAGAGATGCGGATATCTTTCCCTGGGCTCCAACCAGGGTGAGCGGAGGGAGAACCTGCGCAAAGCTGTTACGGCATTGGGCAAATCCGGTAGAATAGTAGTGAAGCGGATTTCCCGGGTGTATGAGACGGCTCCCATCGGGGAGATCGCCCAGGCGGATTTTTTAAATCTTGTAGTAGAGATAGAAACTCAACTCTCTGCGCGGGAATTGCTGGCGAAAACGAGGCAAATAGAGAAGGAGGCGGGCCGCGTGGAGGGGCCCCGCTGGGGTTCCCGAGTTATAGATATTGATATACTGCTGCTGGGGGCAGAACAAGTAAAGGACGAAGATTTGACAATTCCACATCCCCGCATGTTGGAGCGGGCCTTTGTGATGGTTCCATTGGCTGAACTGGAGCCGGGACTCATACTGGAGAACGAGCGGGCGGAGATGATTGCTGCGCGGCTCGCAAAGGAGCAAAGAATCGGTGCCGGAATTCCGCTTTGAGGCGAAAGACGAAAAGGGCGCCAATGTCTCCGGGCAACTGAACGCCGAATCCGAACGGGAGGCGGTCAGGCAACTACAATCCCAGGGTTATTTCCTGCGCCGGCTGGTGAAGCAGAAAGGGCCCTCTGTGGCGGCGGCCGTTCCTTCCAGCGCGTGGAGAGATGTGGCTGCACCGGTCTTCATACCGGTGAGCTCCAAGGCGATGTCTCTCTTCTTCTCCTCTTTTGCCTCAATGCTGGCTGCAGGGATGAGTATTCACGAGGCCACCCACCACCTGGCAGAACGCGCCCCCGGAAGGATTCTGCGGAGAGCGGCCCGGGAGATGAGCGAAGCGGCCCTGGAGGGGAAGAGGATGACTACCGTGGCAATCCGCCATCCGGCCGCCTTCTCTCCGTTTGTGGTGGCCATGCTGGAAACAGGAGAGGCCTCCGGGATGCTGGAGCGCTCGATGCGGCAGATGGCGGAGTATTTCCAGCGCGCTCATGCACTGGAGATGCTGTTTCGTCTTGAAACCTTCTATGTCAAGATCCTCATCATTTGCGCCATTCTAATCCCCACCCTTCCCCTCTTGGTCTTGAGCGGTTTCAAGGCCTGGCTGCCCGTTGCCCTGACACGCACTTTGCCGATTTTGATGGGGCTGATCGCATTCTGGTATGGATGGCGGCTGTTGATGAGATACAAGGTCATGCGGCAAGGGGTGGACCGGCTGAAGTTGAGTTTTCCGATTATCGGCTCCATAGTGAGGCGCAATGCGATGGCGAAATGGTGCCGGGCGATGACAATGCTCTTCGATGCCGGGGTCCCGCTGTCCGTATCGCTGGAGGCGGCGGGTATGGCAAGCGGGAATATGGCCCTCGCCGCCAGCACCAGCGCCCTCGCCCACAGGGTATCGGCAGGAGAGCCGGTCTCCACAGTTATGGCGGAGAGCGGTGAGTTCTCCGATACGGCGGTGGACATGATGATAACCGGAGAGCGCTCCGGCGATATCTCGGGTTCTCTGACGAAGGTGGCGGAATACTGCGAGTCAGAGAGCGAGACCGCCAGCAAACAGAGCGCCGTCCTGCTGGGGGTGGTGGCCTACCTCATCGTTGCGTTAATCATCGGCTACATGGTCTTCAGTTTCTACAGCGGCTACTTCGGCGGCATTTTCGAGCTGGGCGAGGAG
>WVXJ01000201.1 GCA_011773575.1 Armatimonadota bacterium
GCCAACCGCCTGCTGCTATTGTCCCGCCAGGCCGTAAGACTAACGCAAATCAGTGGCAGGAGGGAACCTCCTGCCCTACAGCTCTTTACTTGTATCTCTCGGCTGGAGACCAGGCCCGCGCACGACAGGTTTTTCGCGCTGTGGAGGCAGGTGGTGTTATCGCCCCTCTTCTTTGAGCACCATATCCACACAGAAAGCGGCTGCCAGCACCAGTTTCTTGAGCGTCTTATCGGTGCATTCCGGACTCACGTCCACCACATACTGGTCGGCAGAGGTGAACAGCTCCTTGCCGAGCCCGGCCCACTTCTTGGTGACTCTGGCTAACTCACGGTCCTGGGTGTCTTTGAAAGTGAAGTCCCATCCCTTCCAATCACCGCTGAGCATGGCAACGGCCGAGCCGGAGCGGTCGAAGATTTCGAACTTGCCGCCCAATGAAAGCAGCCGCTGTTGGTAGGAGCCCAACTTTTCGCCGTACTCATCAAACACGTCAACCCGGGAACGGAAGAAAACGAAACCGCGCTTGATGGTCAGCAGTTTCTTCTTGTCCGTATCGAGAATCTCAACGGTAAAGGGCAGGCGGGTCTTCATGCTGCTGAACTTCAGGATTTTGATTATGAAATTCGGGATCTTCTCCTGCACGGTGCCGATGACTTCACTTGTGGCTGGATCCAGCACATCGTAGGCATTGGCCGCCTTCAAGAAACCAACACGCTCTTTGACGAAAAAAGTGTTGCGCTCCATCAATGACATTTCTACTCACTCCTAAGATTAAGATTCGAAATCAGATGCGACCTTCTCCGTCTTCTCTTTCTACTGCGCAACGGGTGAATCCTTTCCGGTAAGAGGCGATTCCATCATGGGGTTGGCAACAGGCTGAAGGGAACTCTTGCTTCATACTGACGCGCCAACCCTTCGGAGCCGACGGAGGTTGTTCGCCTTCGAAGGTTACAGGAAGGTATTCCTGAGTTAGCGCGTTTCTCCTTGGGTCCTTGGAGAGACTACAAAAGAATAGATGCAGACTCGCGGGGATTGGATGGTGTTGTTCGTGGCGAGAGGGGCAGTGTCGGTGAATCCGTTGCAGGCTAATCCTGCACACCCTCCAGAGAGCGCCCTATTCGTCCACCTCGTCCAATACATCCAATATTTGCGCCCCGGGTCCGCCGAAGAATAGCACTTGGCGAAATTGGCTGCCGTCGAAAGCATATACTTCAAA
>WVXJ01000036.1 GCA_011773575.1 Armatimonadota bacterium
GAGGCCTACATCTACCCCAAGGACAAACGTCCCATTCGGGATCTTTTGCGTCGAAGAAATCGCCTGGTTTTCTTGCGGGCGGCTGGATATGGCGATTTGAGGCGAACTTTACTCCAGCACGGTCTTTTTGGTTACTCTCGGGGCGAGATCAAAGGGTTGAGTGAGGCAGAGATTGTCCATAACTTTGACCATCCGGTTGTTCGATCGAGTTGTCAGCTGCAGCTTGAGCGAATCAGTCTTTACAGCCGACAGATCAAGGATCTTGAGGAGATGATTCTCGCCACTGTGGCCGAGGAGCCTTTGTTCGATCTGCTTCAGACGATTCCCGGCGTGGGAGAGATCCTGGCCTTAACCATCTACTATGAGGTCGGAGATATCGATCGTTTTGAAGGCCCAAAGCAGTTTTGCTCCTATGCCCGGGTGGTTCCTGGCATCGCCCAGTCCGGTCATACCTTCAGACGGGGCAGAGGCTCAAAGCAGGGTAATGGTTATCTCAAATGGGCGTTTTCTCAGGCCGCAGGCCTAGCGGTCAGATTTCACCCTCGGATCAGGAAATTCAGACAAAAGCATCTAGCCAGAAGACGATCAAAAGCAAGGAAGCTTGTCTCCCTATGTATCGTGGCCCACAAGTTAGCGACCGGTGCCTTTTATGTCTTACGGGATCAGGTGCCTTTTGACGAGGAGTTGATGTTTCGCTCCTAGGGGCGATGGGGGAAAGCGGCAATCCCCGTCTAATACTGGTGCGATACCCTCATCTTGATTGGGAGCCGCTTCCTCCTGCCATCATCTTTTTAGCTTATCCGCCCTGGCCGTCAACTCCGGAATCACTGGTGCCTGAGGAGCCCGTCATAGCCAACTTGAATGAGAGCGGTCAGGAACCGATAATTTTCTGGTGCCTTTGCTCTGTTCTGAGGAAACACGATCAACCCCTATCGTTGATCGTGAAGAGCCCGTATGGATGTACGGTGCGGATGGGTTTTCCGTACCGCCCGTGAAGGATCGAGTCGGATCGGCAAGGATGATGGCGGCTAAAACA
>WVXJ01000069.1 GCA_011773575.1 Armatimonadota bacterium
GCGGTACGCTGGTTGTCGCCCGTGATCATGGCCGTCTCCAGGCCCATCTGGTGTAATTCCTGGATAGCGGCTACCGAGTCCTCCTTCAGCGTATCGGCCACGGCAATGACCCCTGCCAGGCGTCCGTCTACCGCCACCAGCATGGCCGTCTTGGCCTCCTCCTCCAGCCGGCGCAGCGTCTCCTCCAACAACGCCGGGTCCGGGCAGTGTTCTTCCATCAGCCTCCGGGAGCCCACCAGCACCCGATCCCCGTTCACCGAAGCCATGACCCCCTTGCCACGGACGGCCTGGAACTCCTGCGGCTCGGCCAGGGTCATCCCCTCCACTTTGGCCCGCTCGACGATAGCCCGGCCTAGAGGATGCTCCGAGCCCCGTTCGGCCGAGGCAGCAGCCTGCAGCACGGTCCTTTCGTCACAGCCGTGCACCGCCACCACGTCCGTCACCTCGGGCTTGCCCTTGGTGATGGTCCCTGTCTTGTCAAAGACCACGACCCGGACGTCCTTCAGCGTCTGAATGGCCTCACCGCTGCGGATGAGGATGCCGTTCTCGGCGCCCATGCCGCTGCCCACCATCAACGCTGTAGGGGTCGCCAGGCCCAGGGCGCAGGGGCAGGCGATGACCAGCACGGCCACCATGGAGACGATGGCCAGGGTAATCACGCCCAGGTTGGGGCTCACCCAAGGCAGGAAGGAGCCTGCCCCTACCAGAAAGGTCATCGCATTGGGAAAGAGCAGCCAGGCGGCGAGGGTCAGCACAGCAATGGTGATGACCACCGGCACGAAGACGCCCGTCACCCGGTCGGCGAACTCCTGGATGGGCACCTTGGATCCCTGGCACTCCTCCACCATTTTGATTACCTGGGCCAGGAAGGTATCCTTGCCCACCCGGGTGGCCTTGACTTTCAACAGCCCTTCCTGGTTAACGGTGGCGCCGATGGCCTCGTCGCCGGGCCGCTTGTTGATGGGCATGGACTCGCCGGTGGCCATAGACTCGTCCACGGCGCTCTCCCCTTCCATGACGATGCCGTCGGTGGGGATCTTCTCCCCAGGGCGGACGACCATCACGTCTCCCACCTGGACCTCCTCGATGGGTACCTCTACTTCATGGCCGTCCCGCAGCACGCGGGCGGTCTTGGCCCCCAGTTCCAGCAGCTTGCGGATGGCCTGGGAAGCGCGGCCCTTGGCCGTTTCCTCCACATAGCGCCCGGTCAGGTGGAAGGCCATGATCATAGCCGCCACGCCGGCATAGTTGGCCACGGGGAAGAAAAACGAAGCCGGGCCGGTGAGCAGCGAGACCCC
>WVXJ01000196.1 GCA_011773575.1 Armatimonadota bacterium
CATCTTTCCGCCTGTGCCGGCTGCCGACAATCGGTCGCTCAACTTCAGGCGGAAGCCGATGCGGCGAATCTGATTGAGATTGTTTCGCCTCCGGAAGATTTCACTGTACAAGTTATGAGGCGAGTGGAAACAGCAGAGGCCCGCCGTCCGGCCTACCGTGTCCAGAGGTCGCTCTCGCTCAATCGGGCGGGTTGGACGGCGGCCGCTTTTGCCGCACTGGCGCTTGCTCTGGGCTATTTCGTGAGCCTTCCCCCGACAGGGGTCAGGGAGGCGTCCGTAACTGAAGAGGTTCAGGTTGTCGAGGAGAAACCGGAGACTCCGGCCTCTGAGATGCCGGTGAACGGGGGGCAGCAAGAAGTTGCCGAACTTCCGCCCGCGGTTACTCCAAAAACGACTCCCCCGGCGACAGCGCCGTCGACAGTGATTGCAAAGGCGCCGGAACCCGCGTTCCCCTCGTCTGAGACGCTGGAGCCCGAACTCACGGCCGACGAATGGCTGGAGCTGGCCGCTTACGAAGAAGACGAGGGCAGCCTGGAAGAGGCGCTGGCGGCGTATGAAGCGGCCGCGGAGGAGCCGGAGGCACGTGAGGTGGCATTATTGGGAGTTGGAAGAGTTTATGAAAAGATGGGCTTCATGATCGCCGCCCTTGAGGCCTATGATGAGGCTTTGGCGGTCTCCGCCAGCGATCCTTTGTCAAATGGGAGGAATGAAGGATGAAGACAAAAAAATGGTTGCTAATAGGGCTGCTGTTGGTATTTGCCACAGGAGCCTGCTGGCAGGTTTTCGCAGAAGAGCTGTCGGCACCTGAGAAGCCCTGGGGCAGAGAGTACGCCGGCGGCGGACGCGCGATGGGATTCAGTGATACACCTCCGATGTTCGGACTGGCGGCAAGAGACCCCGAATTGGCCGGGCTCGTTAGAGACATCTTTGCTCTGCGCCAGATCAATCGCGCCGACCTCAACGTAAAGCAGATTGAAGGTGTGCTGCCAATATTGCGAAACCTGGCGAGAGACAAAGAGAGTCTCATCAGCGAGACGAAAGAAGCGCTGCTCAAAGAGCGCGCAAGACTGCTCAGACAACAGGGACCTGACGAAGACAAGACCGCCAGGCCTGCTTTGATGCGGGATCGGTTGGATAGCCACCGCGAGAAGGCAGAGCGCGCGAAGGCGCAACTCAGACAAGTGCTCAGCGCGCCCCAGGCGGAAATCCTGGCGGAGATGCTGGGCCCTCCGGAAGGTTTTCGCCACCGGCATAGGTGGGGCGACGGAGAGCCTGGACGCGGTGGTGGAGGCGGTGGCGGCGGCGGCCGACACATGGAGCGCGGCGGCCCCGGGCCAGGCCCCGGTGATGGGATGGGCCCCGGCCGGGAGATGCGCCGCGACCGCGATGGAAAAGGCCGTGACCGCATGGGAGGCCGCGGCGGTGGAGGCGGGCGAGGCATGGGAATGGGCCGAGCCCACCCCGCGGTTGACATTGACCGGCTGATTAGTCTGCTGGAGGAGAAACACGCCGCCATGCGCAAGTGATGATGAATCACGGGGCGCTTGAGGTTTTCAAGTCGCCTTGCCATGGAGGAAGTGATACTGCGCGGCTAATAGAGAGAGTCAACCTGGCTTGTCCCACCCGAAACACAAGGTGATCAGGACTGATGGAATCCAGGGAGGCTCTCTCTAGGCTTTCGCCCTCTTGCAGGATGCGCGATCTGACCGCTCCACCGCTGCGGGTTTCCAGGATAGCTAGTTGCTCTTTATCATGGGTGGCGCATCCGACGAAACTCCAGCCTGCAAGCGCAACCGCCGCAATCTGCTCCGGTGACTTGCTTTTCTCTGCCTCCACTTCACTTTGATCAGCGGGCGAGCCGTCAGATATTATCCTTGTATTCTGAGATTCAGCCAGATGTGCCGCGCGAACAGGCAAAGTGAAAGTCCGTGGGGGTGCGTTTTGAAATCCATAAACGAAATCAATCCAGGGGTCGTGAGGACTTATCTGGAAGTATGCGGCGCTTGTGCCTCTCAGACGCGTTTGTCCTCTTCCCATATTTGCCGCCCTCTCGAAAAGGCGCCTTTGCAAAGAGGTAAGACTTTCGAATGAGATCTTGAGTCCTTTCAGTGCCTGCGCTCGCTGCTCTTCGTCCAGTGAACCGTAGAATAACAGGTGCAACCTGTAGACTATAACCAGACCGGCGCCCCCGCTTCGCAGGGCCCTGGAAATCCCGGCCAAATGGCTGCGGCTGAGTTCGTTTGCCATTTCCGCCAAATCGTCAAGGGTCAACTTCCCTTCCCGCAACTCTATTCGCTCGCGCCACTTTACCAGGACCGGCTCAGGGATCTCTTGTTCGAGGTCCTTTGCCAACTCGCGGCTGGTCAATATTACCGCACCATCTGCAAAGGCCCAAACGGATTGCATCTCGTCAGCAATCCGGTCAATCGCCGAGGCGAGCGGTGTCCCCTTTTCGAAGCGCAACTTCCCATAGAGGGAATGATCACGTTTGTCAAAGTAATGACATATACGGGGGAGATTCGCGCTTTCGCAAAGGTCGTGCAATGTACTGTAAGTGCGCTCACCCTCCAGATCACGGCCAAGAGAAACGCTGGGTATATCTCGACCGCCAAAACGGGGCGGCAAAGCACTGAGTCTTTCCCGGCGCGCCCTCGCCAACTCATCCCAGAACTCGCTGTTCTCCTTATCCATTAGTTTGTCAGCCTGTTCGCGCGGCATGCCCCGTTGCATGCGGAGGTACCTGCGGCCATCCACAACATACAGGCCCCGCGGCCTGACCAGAGTCTCCCCGACCCCGCCAACCCCCTCCCGATTTTGCGGCAGGCCTGGGAAGGATAGCCCGAATTCAATCCCTTCAGGAGTGTAACCCAAGGATATTTCCCCGGCGGATAGCAGTGTGCTCTCTACTTCCTCAGGTTCGCAGGGAGGCGTCCAATAGCCGAAAGATGCCTGGTAGTGTGTCCACGCGACCATTTCAACTTGCACCTCGAAGGGAAGCTCCGCGAATGGAATCGCCAGCCCGCCTTTGAAGATTCTTTCAACCTTCTCTCCCGGAAGTTGCGCCAGATAGCCGATTATCGCGCGGGTGCTATCATTAGAGAGTGCCCATACCAGCCATGGATCTTCATACTCCAAGGCCTGAAGCTCCTCTTCGCTGAAGGCAAGGGCGCGCATGTACTCCTCCAACCGCAGTCTGGAGGCCATGATCCTTGCCTTCCCTCTCTTCATTCTGTGAGCAAACTCGATGTGCTCCCAAAGGGCTCGCTCACCCCAATCCGGACCCAGCACATGGAATCTGCTGCCATCATCTGATATTCCCTCCACCCATTCATAGCCTGGCAAAAGGTCGAGCATCCGCATGAGCAAGCCTTGGTCTGCCAGGTCGACTGCGATGGACACTTTCTCATCGGATATGACAGGACTTGCCAGGAGTGGCTCGCTGTGGACGGAGGAGGCCTTTGATAATAGGGCCTTGATCGTGACACAGTTCTCTTCCAGCGCGGTGGGCTGTTCTTGCCCGAGGCAAGGCTTCCCCATGAGGGGAGCGGCAATAAGAAACGCGGTTACGAGAATTGCCGTTCTGCTGTGAGATAGTCTCAGAGGAGTACCAGCCATGATCACTTGCGATTCTTCATATATTCGTCGCTTTGAGCAAGAATATTCTTGGCCTGTCGCGCTCCGCGAGTGCTCGGGAAACGGCGAATACACTCCTGCCAGGCCGCTCGTTTCCCCTCGATTGTCGGGTAAAAATTGGCCCTTTGATAGAAGTGTGAGGAACTGACCTCTGCAAGGGCATCGAGAACCTTCTCCAAGAATTCGGCCTGCAAGTCAGCCAGTTTCCGATAACTCTCATGGGTCTCAGGCAAAGAAGACTCCAACTCCTTGCACTTCTCTGTAAACTCTTTGAACTCCCGGGATTCGTGAATCGCTTTCCTGATGGCTGTCTCCACAGGAAGGGCATCAGCCGGAGCGCTCTTTTCGGCAATTGCCTGCTTTTCCGGATCACCTGCAAATGCCGGCATGCTCGCGCCCAACAATCCAGAGAAAGCAGCCACCCCGAAAGCCATGGTCCCACTCTTCTTGAGAAAATCTCTCCGATTTATCTCGCCAGTCATCGCCCCTGCCCTCCTCTCAGGAGTTGTTTGACCACCGGTTATTGGCTGGTGATAAAGTATACTCTTCAAATTCAATCGTATGATTTTTGACAAGCTCCATCAAGAACATTTCCCCTTCAGATGAGCCTGTCCACGGCCATTCCCGCGGTCAACAGTATGCCGGTGAGGAGATGGAGCGGGATGGTGGTTGTATTGGCGGGGAGGAGCCGCGGCAGGTCATCATAGAATCGCAAGGCTGTCCGGGCGGCCAGAACAGTGAGCGGCAGAGTGAGCAGAACCGCGGCGGCCAGGGGCGGCAGCGCACCGGAGACTACTCCCAGAATCAGGCTGAGATTGGCCGCCGCCAACATTCCCACATAAACATAACTCGCCCGCCGCCGGCCCAGGCGCACTACCCAGTGGAGTTTGTTGACGGCCTTGTCGGCATTGTAGTCCTGGAACTGATTTATCCAGAGGACCGCCATAATCAGGAAAGTCACCGGCAAAGATGCGATGGCCGCGGCGGCGGAGAATTGCTGTGTCTGCACATAATAAGTCCCCAAAACGGGCAGCACACCGAAATCGAGGCCGATGAATATTTCGCCCAGGCCGCGATAGCCGAGTTGCAGCGGCTTGGCGGTATAGAAGAATCCGGACAGCCCGCCGATCACGCCGAGGATGAGGATGGGCCAGCCACGCATCCAGACCAGGTAGGCGCCGATGAGCGCGCCGGTGAAGAGACAGATGAGTGAGGCAAGGAGAATATGCTTTGCTTCCGCCAGGCCCTGTTGGATGAGCCGGCTGCCCCCGCTGAAGGGGCGGACGAATTCCTTGTTTACCCAATCATTGCCGCTGACGTGATCATAATAATCATTCGCCAAGTTTGCCGCCGAGTGCAGCAGCATCAGGGCGACCAAAGTCAACAGGAAATAACCCCACAGCAGATGGCCGGTCGCATTATAGGCGAGCGCGCCGCCCACCAAGACCGGCATCACCGAGCCGGTGAGAAACTCCGGCCGCGTGGCTTTGAACCAGAAGAGTATGCTTTGCAGAAACTTTGGCATGGTCTTTGTCGCGCGTCCCCTGAGTTCCCCCAAAAGGGATGGCTGCTCTGCTTCGGTTAATCCTTGTTCTCCTTTCGATTCGGGTCTCCTGCCGATCTTCGCAGGTATTTCTTAATGATCTTCTTACATTATGGTTACAGAAGGTGGCATGGGCATCCTTCGGCGGGCTCAGGACAAGTCTTGCCCATGAAACAGCATATCACGGACTGGAAGCCCGTGCTACGCTGTTGAGAGTGGCTAACCTAATGTAAGAGAGTCCGTGGTTCCTTCTGCAGGCTCCCGGAGGGCACAATTCTTCCTACCAGAAACAAGGCATTTTAGTCTATCGCATGCTTGACAAGAGAGACGATGCACAATATAGTGATTTTCGTCACACAGTATTCCTGGGAAAGGAGCAATGAACGTGGAATGCGAGAGATCCGCTCAGAAGAGAGACTCGCAGGAGAAAAAGAGGCAGTTTTCGGGCAAATCGAGCAGCACAAAGAAAGAGTGGCACAGGCCGACCCTCAAAGATGTTTCTGCGGAGATCATGGCCCAGCCGTACATCCGCTTCACC
>WVXJ01000073.1 GCA_011773575.1 Armatimonadota bacterium
AGAGCGAAGAACTCCTTTCCCTCAGTGGGTTCCTCTGCGGGCCAGGCGGGAAAAGGAGTGCGATTTTTTTCGGCCCTGGGAGGCGCCCAGCGAACGAAGGCGTCCGCGTTTGTTATCCTCTTAACAAGCGAGCCCCGGTCTCCATACGGAATCGTCGAGGAGCAACGATGTTCAGTTTCGACAAGCATGTCAAGATACGACAGGAGAAAAACGGCGCAGTTGTCTTCGATACTCTGCGGGAGAAGGTTTTCATTACCGACGAGATAGGCGCGCATATTCTCCGACTGATGAAAGAAGGCCTCTCCGCGGAAGAAATGGCCGCCGTCCTGGCGGAGCGATACGAGCAAGCGCCTGAAGTAATTCAGCGGCATCTTACGGAATTCATCCAGCAGTTAGAAGAGAGCGCGCTGGTAACGGCAGAGGAGGAAAGTCGGGGATGATCGAAGCCGCTCCATCAGACTCTCCAGAGTCGCGATTGCCGGGATTCGAGAATCTCGCCAGCCCCCTTTTCATCGCCTGGCAGACAACCGGTGTGTGCAATATGGGCTGCCTGCACTGCTGCGAAGAATCCGGTCATCATATGCCCAATGAGATGAATGAAGAAGCGGCGGTCAATCTCTGTCAGGAGATCATTGACCTGGAAATCCCCTATACTGCGCTCTCCGGCGGGGAACCGCTCTTGCACCCGAACTTCTTTGCTATCTGCAAGTCTCTGAGGGCGCGAGGTGTCAGCGTGAAGATCGAGACCAACGGCGTCTTCGTTGATGAAACAATGGCTGACCGCATCGCCGAACTGGGTCTGCGCTCGGTCCAACTCAGCGTAGATGGGGCGACTCCCGAAACCCACGAGAAACTGCGTCTGCGGGGCGACTGGGAGAAGACGGTCCAAGCCTGTCGGCTGCTGGTGGAACGGGAGGTGAATACAGAGATCGTCTTTGTGCCCACGAAATTCAATCTCCATCAGGCGGCGGAGATGGTTGACCTCGCTTCCTCACTGGGTGTCGTAGGCTTCTACACCGGCAAACTCATGCGCATCGGCCGCGCCGCGGAAAACTGGGACCTCCTCGTTCCAAGTGAAGAGCAGTATCGGGAATTCTTCACTGTCCTGGAGAAGAAGGCCGAACAATATGGCGACAAGATGAAGGTCTATTTCTACCCTTATGATGTAATCGAGGAGTTGCGTTATCGCCGGGATCACCCTGCCGCCAGTCTGCTCATTATCCCGGACGGCCGCGTGAAACTCATCGGCCCCCTGCCTTTCATCTGCGGTCAGATCGGCCTTCATCCACTGCAAGAAATCTGGGAGAGATACAAACAGGCATGGAAAGACCCCCGGGTCAAGGACTATATAGAAGATTTGCTGAAAAATCCTGCCCTTGTGTCCAACGCAAATAACTGGATCAACCTTTTTTAGTCTCCCGCGCGCAGGGCCCTCCAGAGGGCGCAAATCCTAACAACGGACTATCCAAGGTCGGCTTGCGCTTTATCTATCTACTTCGCTATCGCTTCTTCGTTTGGGCGGGCCTGCTTCCTTACCTGCTGGGCTCCGCCGCAGCCTTTCATTTTTTTCCCTCTTTTCCTTTGCGAGTCTTCCTCGCGGGACTCGCCGGCGTCGTCCTGGCGCTTATTGCGGTGGAGGCCTTCAACGAGTCCTTTGAAAGCGGCACTGACACGCTTTTCTCTCTTCAGTCTTCCCGTTGCGCCCCGAAGTGGATGCTCCCTCTGGCAGCTGTCGCGCTGGCGGGAGCGGGTGGCATTGGACTCTGTCTGGCGCTGACGCGCGGTTGGCCCATACTGGCATTTGCCGCTCTGGGGGCATTGGCGGTCGCGTTCTATGTGGGGCCTCCGATTCGCTGGGCCTATCGCGGCGCCGGGGAAACCGTGATTGCGCTCTCTTACGGCCCGCTAATGATCTGCGGGGCCTACTATTTACATACGCGCAGCCTGGATGCCAGACCACTGCTGATCTCTTTGGCCCCGGCGTTTCTGATTGCCGCTTTGGCCGTCATTAACGAGATACCGGACTACTACCAGGACAGGCTGGTGGGCAAGAGGAATCTCGTTGTCCGGCTGGGCCGGGAGAGAACTGCGCGGCTCTTCGCGCTCCTCCTGGTGTTGGCCTACGTCTCCCTGGCGATCGCCGTCATCACCCGCGCCGTGCCGACTCTGGCTTGGCTTTTCCTTTTCACCTACCCGCTCGCCTTTCTTGCCGCACGCAGGGCAATCGAGAACTGCGAGAGACCTCAGAAGATACTCAGCCCCATCCGCACTGCAATCTTGCTCTTTCTGATCTGCAACCTCTTTCTGACTTTGCTCTATCTTTGCTGACAACGGTCAGGTAGAGGAGCCTGCGATTGCCGCCGCGGCAAGCCGGTGGCCGTTATCATGGGTGTTGAAGAGTTCGAGGATATG
>WVXJ01000086.1 GCA_011773575.1 Armatimonadota bacterium
AGGAAACAAGTGCCTGCGGCAAGGGTGACTACTATCGGTATCAGTCCGAATCCTCCGGTCTCGATAACCGGATCCGGCTGAGTGCGGCGAAGCATCAGACAGATACCTGTGCCCTGGAGCAAGGCGAGGGCAACGGTAAGATAGCGGGTCCATTGGGATATCTTCTTGCGGCCGCTTTCACCTTCTTTTGCCACCCGCGCAATGGAGGGCACCGCCACTCCCAGCAGTTGAAAGATGATGGAGGCATTGATGTAGGGGGTGATGGACATGGCGAGGATGGAGAATCGCCGGAAAGCGCCTCCGGAGAAGATGTCGAAGAGGCCCAACAGCGCCCCGCCGGAGACCAGCCTCTCCATGGCATCCCGATTCACATGTGGAATGGGGATATGCAGGCCGATGACGAAGACCCCGAACATGGAAAGCACAAAGAGAATGCGCTTTCTCAGGTCGGGAACGCGAAATGCTGCGGCCATGTTGGCCAGAGGACCCGGCATCTCAGTTCACCTCTTCCGCGGCAGCTGAGGCGGAGTCTTCTTGGGCGGGCCCCAATGCCCTCGCTGCAAGAACCACGGCGCGGCCTCCCGCCGCCTCTATCCTCTCCTTGGCGGATTGGGAGAAATGATGAGCATGCACCGTGATAGGCAGATTCAACTCTCCTCCTCCCAACACCCGCAATCCCGCGCCGAGTTTGCGCAGGAGGCGCTTCTCCAGGAGGAGTTGGGGGGTGATCACCGCTTCTTTTCCCACCTTTTCGGCAATACGCTGCAGAGAACTGACATTGAGGACCGCATGTTCGCGCTTGAACATGCGTTGAGGCATGGCCCCTTTGCCGCGGCCGCCGTGTTTACGCAGCCGCATATAGAGGGGGGTTTGGCCTCCCTCGAAGCCGGGACGGATCGTGGTCCGAGCCTTCTGGCCTTTGTCGCCGCGACATGCGGTCTTGCCATGTCCGGAGCCGATGCCGCGACCCACTCGCTTGGTTCGATGTCTTGATCCCGCGGCCGGGGTTAGTTCGTGCAGCCTCATGTGGTCTCTTCCACCTCCACCAAATGCGCGATCTTGCGCGCCATACCGCGAATCTGCGGGTTATCCGGATGCAGCCGGCTCTGGCTTATCTTCTTCAGCCCTAGAGCGTGAACGGTGTCTCTCTGATCTCGGGGCCGTCCGCTGAGTGACCGGCGTAAGGTGATCTTGACTTTCTTACTCTCTTTGCTGCTCATACGGGTTCTTTATCCTCACTCTCAACAGCCTCGGAAACCGGCTGTTGTTCCTTCAGCTCTGTCACTTCTTCTTCGCTCGGCTCTGCCGGTTGCTCCGCCACCACCAATTGCCAGGAGGGAGCAACCTCATCAGGAGCCTTGTCTCGCATTTCCGCCACCATCGCCGCGTTACGCAAGGATTTCAGCCCCTCCAGGGTGGCGCGGGCAATATTGACCGGATTTGCGGAGCCCAGGGATTTGCTCAACAGGTCGCGGATACCGGCCGCCTCCGCCACCGCCCGCACTGCTCCACCGGCGATTACCCCGGTTCCAGGGGAGGCCGGCCTCAGTATTACCTCGGCGCGGCTGTAGCGCATCCTTACCTCGTGTGGAATCGTGGTGCCGAGGCGGCTCACCTGGACGAGGCCCTTACGGGCCTCATCCATGCCCTTTGAGATGGCATCTGACACCTCGGCCGCCTTGCCCAGGCCGACACCGACCACTCCGGCTTCCGCATCACCCACCGTCACCAGGGCGGTCCAGCGCCGGGTGCGGCCTCCGGAGTGCACCTTGGCCACCGGGTTCAGGCTAATCAGTTTTTCTTCAAGATTGTAGTCAGCGGGATTCAACCGCGGCATAGATTGCTCCTCGAAAGCATTTCAGACCATACCAGACCAGTTAGTATAGCGTATTTGGGCACCACAAGTAAAGGGCCGCAATTCGCCCAAAATGCGGCCGAAAATCGCCATAAGCTAGCAATCGCTGTATGGATACGTAGGAAGCCGCAATTTCGACTTCCGGCATAGACTAAAGACAGCGGCCTGGGCCCTGTGCCCAAGCCGCTGCTATTTTCGTTCTCTTACCAGGTTGGAAGCGCCGGTGCTCAGGTTCAGTAGTAGACTTTGGCCCAAGCCTTATACACTTTGACTACGTGATTCGATGAAGAACCCCCGCCACTGGATTCGACGGTAATGAGCAGGTCGTCCAGGTCTTCCTGTGACCAGTTGCCATCATATCTCATGTAATCACTACCGATGCCCGTGCGTGGGAAGGTGTAGTAAGCATCACCCACCCGTGTGGCACCTGGGAGATTCGTCGTTGCCTTGCAGTTGATGACAGAAGGGGAGCTGTACTTGTATCTGCTGCCCCTAAGATATATGTCTATCCTGTAGGCGTTATTGCCGCCAAGATCCACCTGACCCATGGCGAAGGTCTCACTCTTCCTGGTGGTGCCTTGAACGGAGATGTAGGTGGTGTCACTGCTGTCGGCTATGAGGGACACATGGTTGGGAGCCGCTTCATGATCATATTCATGATCATCTCCACCCAGCCCTGGGATATGTGGCTTTGAGGAAGGCTTCCATTTACACATGTCCAGCAGGTAAGGTGTTGTTGAGGAGTACACCTTGTTCCACATGGCAGTCTCGCCGTCAGCGTTGGTCAAGCGAACGATGAACTGCAGCGGATCAATGAAGAGAGTGGTGGTCATATCATTTATCTCTTGCTGTGTCCAACCACCCTCGGGGCCGTTGTAGGTAATAACTGACTTGTCACAATCAAGCATGGGCAAGCCGAGAGTGTCATCCTTGGTAGCAGCGCCGAGAAGATTGGTAAAGGCGGTCAGCGTTGGACCCGTTGACGAACACCTCATACCGTGACCCCAAATTTCCTGCCTCTTTGCGGTGCCTGTAAACTCATCGTCCGGGAACCCGTAAGTGTTGGCAAAGATCTGCGGCTCCTCTTCTGGGGGGGTGTTAGCATATACGGCGCTGCGTGAGGGATTCTCTGCAGTACATGTCTTCCAGGCATCACCGACTATGTTCGTGTCTAGGGTCGTCGTCCCATTGATGATCACCTCGAGTTCGGCGATAGTAACCCCCGAGCCTGCTTCGAGGCTGACCACCAACTGGTTTATCTCCCCCGCTGTCCAACCACTACTAGCCCCGTCATAAGTATAGGTCAAACTCGACCACGCCAAATCACCTGTTGACAGGTTGAAGAGGTTGTTTGACGTGCTGCCATTCTTCAACCCGAGAAGTCCTTTGCACCAGCCGCTACTTCCCCTGTTGCCCCTTACGCGGATCTGAACACTGGTGGCGGTACCTGTAAAGACATCGTTTTCAAAGCCATAGGTGTCACTTACTATAGGGTCGTTGAAATCGTAGATATATGTCGTATCACTGTCATCACTTAAGGCAGTTACCTTGCTGGTCGTTCCTTGGACAGCCCATGCGGGAACACTGCTCCGATCGAGGCTCGTTCCCTGATCAGTGGCACATGCCCAGTCTCTCGCTGGGTAAATCGTTGTGATAGTTGCCCAACTAGCCCCGACACTGAGCACGAACAACAGCACTACAGCACCAACTACAGTCAACATGCACGACCTTCTCATTTCCGGCCTCCTTTGAGGTGAGATTTGGCGGCGCTCGGCGCCGCTTACTGCTTGCTTCAGGTACTGCTCAATCAACTCGGTTTCTCTGATTCTGCTCGAATGACTACCTAAAACTACAGTCTTCCCTCGCGTGCTCCTTGGGCCAGGGCTTCTACTCGGCCGTAACAAGGGCCGTTTC
>WVXJ01000235.1:0-179 GCA_011773575.1 Armatimonadota bacterium
AATCAAACAGTCGGGTCGTGGACAGCGGATGAAGGCTATCGCAAGGCTCCTGTCAGTTACTCAGGAGATCCCATCCTCGACTGGGGCGGGGGCGTTTGCCAGACCTCTACCACTCTATATAATGCTGCGCTTCTGGCCGGCATGACTATTTTGGAGCGACACCGCCACCATTGGCCTGC
>WVXJ01000235.1:371-2602 GCA_011773575.1 Armatimonadota bacterium
CCTCGACAACAGCGCCGACAGGGAAATAATCTCGCGCGACACTTACCCTCCCCGCAACCACGTCATCTGGCACTAGGCGTCCCGAATTAGACGCTGCCAGTTGCAGTACGCTTGAGACTTCGAGTAGGCCCTGCTGCTGTCTAATCCCGTTCTATCTTGCGTTTCTCTATCTTTGCCAGGTCGTCTCTGTGCTTCTCAACCAGACTATTCAGCAGGTCAAGGGCCGAATGCGCCGCTTCCCTCACCTTCCGGTCAGCGTCATGTGCAGCGATTCTTCCGAGCATCTCCGCCGCTTTTTCCGACTCTTGCCAGTAGTGTCCCAGAATTTGGGCAGTTGCCAGACGAACATGAGGATTCGGATGTAGGGTTTCCTTCTGAAGCACCTCGATATACGGGACGCCTGAGTGGTAATTGCTGCTGGAAGGAAGAAGATCCTGCTTCTCCACGAATGAACAAATCTCTTCAACATCGCCCGGATCAGGCTCATCATCTTCACCTATGAGGATGAACGGCGAGATTCCTTCGATATCCTTAGAGCCTTTGCAGGCTGGGGCTCCATAGTATTCCCCTGTGCGAAGATCATACGCCAAGTTCGCCTTGTTGACTTTCACTGTGGCATGCGCTGTAGTAAACTCCTCTGCATCGGGATATACAGAAACAAGTATATTTCCGTCCGGACTACTAACGAGCATCTGACGTGACGGGTGCGAGGTAAAGCCAGTAATCCAGCGGGTTGACCAGAACGTGTCTCTTTCAGTACTGTCCTTTACAGGGGGCATTCCTTTCGGTAGAACAACAGATGCCCAATAACGCGGGCTGTCTCCATTAGTCAATCCCACCACTCGGGTATTCAAGAAGAATTGGTCTCTTTCCAGTTTCTCACTGAGAGCATAGATCCTGCCTTGCAGAACCCCTTGGTACTGAAGGTGATAAACTGTCCCGTTCTTCGCTCGAAGGCTGGCAAGATCACGCCACGGGCCACTCATGTAGTACATTCCGTGGCCAACGGCCATCATCATAGGCAGACCAATCACGACTAATACAGCATAGAGGTTGGCCCACAATCGCCTTTTTCGAAGTAGATTTGAAAGCAGGAAAAGGACGGCGCCACACCAGTAGATCACGAATCCAAATGCGGCCTTATCCAGTAGGTCTGGATTGGGGGCAATGATTACCAGACCCGGCCGCTGTGCAACAATAGATGGAGTCCGCGGCCAGGCATACCAAATCATGAGCGCACCCAACAGCCACGGAAACAAAACCACAAACCATATCCCCAGACGGCGCGCCATCAGTCTCATCCTTTCCTTAGACTGCTTTCATCAACGATGCCTGCTTCAAAATAATTCGCTCGCTTGCATACCATACTAGTGTACAACCGATTGAGCATTACGCAAATAGTGATAGAACTTCGAATCTAGACCGCTAGACTTCTACTTCTCGCATGAATTGCGCGGTCTGCTCGGGAAGCGCGGAGTTGATGTAGATTCCTGAGCCCAGTTCAAATCCCGCCTGGAGCGTGAGACGGGGGAAGATCTGGATGTTCCAGTGGTAGTAGGAGGCGTCCTCGTATTCGATAGGCGCGATATGGAGGATGAGATTAAAATCCGGGTCGTTCAGCCCATGATACAGTTTTGCGAGTATCTCTCTCAGGGGAGGCGCAACCGCCAGCCAGTCCGCCTCCTTGAGAGAACCGAAGGTAGTGGCATGACTTCGCGGGACTATCCAGGTTTCGAAAGGCACCTTGGAGGCATAGGGGTGGTAGGCGACGAAGTGCTCTGTTTCCAGCACAATTCTGGTTCCCAGCCTGAGTTCATCTCCCAATGCCGTGCAGCAGACGCATCTGCCATTGTCATCATAGTAGCGTTGGGCTTCTTGGACCCTCGACCTGACACCTCCGGGGATAATGGGAACGCCTACGATTTGCGAATGGGGATGCTCAAGGGAGGTGCCCGCCGCGCGGCCGTGGTTCTTGAAGATGACTATTAACTGGATTTTCGGGTCAGCGCGCAAGGCCTCATAACGCGCGCGATAACCCAGCAAGACCTTTTCCAATTCCCCGATTTCCATCAATGCCGGCGGCCGATTATGCAGTGGAGTCTCTATCAATACCTCGTGATAGCCGAAACCGACTATACCGCGAAGTGTTCCATCTATTGATCGGCTCAATTCATTTGCGGGTGTCAAAGCGGCGAATTTGTTCGGAACCACCCTCACCTGCCAGGAAGAAG
>WVXJ01000235.1:2629-2992 GCA_011773575.1 Armatimonadota bacterium
CGCTGTATTCCGGCAGAAGACCGCTTTCCTCAGAGGTACGTGCAGGTGAGAATTCGTGAGGACGGCGGGCACGCTCAGTGGAGATGATTACCCACTCTCTGGTGGTGACATCCTGGCGCAATTCAGACATCATCGCCTCCATCGAATGTCATGGCCGCCAGGAAATTGCGCGGCCTTTGTGCAAGTATATCATGTCCAACTGAGACGGCAGGCCGCGATGCGTAGCAAAAATGTTCAAACGCGCCCTATCGAGCCATTGCCCGCGCGTCTGGAGAAAAAGAGGCGTCAACTCCAGGATGTGATCGGGCGCCCCGTGATAATAAGACAGGTGCGAACCCAGGACCCGCATTTTCGCGGCCGGCT
>WVXJ01000235.1:3007-7615 GCA_011773575.1 Armatimonadota bacterium
TACTTCTGGGATGTTGACCTGATTGAACGGCTCCTCTTGCTGGCGCTCGCGGGTCAAACAGATTCGGTCTTGCGTGAAGATTGAGCCTTTCGAAGGGTTTGAGCAAGACACCCCAGAGTCAGTGCCGCGGCCAAGACTACAAACCAATCACCAAAGCGATGGTACAAGGTCACATCCTCTTGGACCTTCACTTCTTCTTCCAGTACGCCTCGCTGATAGAGTTCTAGCTCCTTGGTGATCTCACCGCGGGGAGAAATCACACAGGAGATACCGGTTGAGGCCGCCCTCAACACCCATCTGCGTGTTTCAACCGCCCGAAAAACGGCGGCCTGGCGATGCTGAGCCGGAGCCGCGGTGCGCTTGAACCAGCCGTCATTGGTGATGATCACCCAAAGATCGGGCAGGCTGTGCCGGAAGATATGCGGGAAGATGGATTCGAAACAGATGGAGACTCCCAAGTCAAGCCATGGGTATAATCGCAGTTTGTGAAAGCCCTCTCCCGGCGTCAGATCATAGCCTCTAATAGGATAGTATTGCAATCCCGGCAGCCAATTTCGGCCGGGGACGAACTCACCGAAGGGGACGAGTTGAACTTTGTCGTAGCGGTCCAGGAATTCTCCCTCCGGGGATAATAGATAAGCGGAGTTGTGGGTATTCTCCGCCTCATCTTCATGGGCGGCGCCCAACAAAAGCCCGGCCTCACCTTTGCGGGCTATTTCGGCGGCCCATGTTTTCAGCGGCTCGCTCGTGTTCAGCACCGCGGGAAGCGCGCTCTCCGGCCATATGATGAGCTCGGGATGAAGCGCGGCCGCCTCACGTGTAAGTCCCTCGAGATTTTCCTGCTGAAGGGCCACCTCCTCTTCTGTCCAGAAGCGGCCGACATCTTCTTCTCTGGGTTCCCGCGGTGATGGCTGGAGAATGGCGACTTTCAGCGCAGTCTTCGACCACTTGGGATTGATGGGCCCGAAACGGCCGAAGAGAGTGAGCGCCAGGATAATCACCCACACCGAGATTAGAGGAGTAAGGCGCCTTCTCATCCCGCCGGAGGATGGAACGAAGAACCCCGCAACGGCGGCATTATGGAGCAGGATGAGAAAAGAAAGGCCGGGCACTCCGGTGATGCAGACTATCTGAATCAGATCAATCCAGGGAGACTGTGAATAGCCCAGCCAGCCCCAGGTGAAGCCATAGGGTCCGAACCCGCGCAGCCACTCGAACACCGTCCACGTCGCGGCGGATGAGATCATTCTCCCTGTGGTCGAAAGACGGCGATACAGCCATATACAGATTCCTGCAGCGGTAACAAATAGCCCTTGCACCAGCGCCAGCAATACCCAGGGCAGATAGCCAAATAGGGCTATCCAATAGAGCAGCCCGGCGAAGAAAACGAATCCAAAGGTCACGCTTGATAAGAGGGCTCTCTTGAAAGACAGCCTTGGCAGTACTACCAACCATGGCACGAGCGCCACCCAGGCGAGTGGAAAGATGCTGAACCGGGGGAAGGAAAGGACCAACAGCATTCCACTGAGGCCGCTCAGGAGAAGGGGGTAATACCGATGAGAAGACAAGCGGGCAATACGTGGCGTGGAATCCAGAGTCGAGCCCTCAGACATCACCCGTACTCTCCAACATCCANNCGCTATCATAGTTCATCAGGAGGAAAACTTGAAGGGTGCGACTTCTGCATTTAGAGAAAAGACTCAATCACCGCTCGATCTCTTCTGTCAGGCGCGACCCGAAGTAAGGGGTCTGCTCCTGGCGACGCTTTTCGGCGCGCTTACCGCCTTGTCTGCTCAGGCGAGTATCAGGCTGCCCTTTAGCCCGGTGCCTATCACCGGTCAGGTGTTCATGGTGCTGCTCGCGGGCGGGCTTTTGGGCCCGAAACTGGGAGTCGTCAGCCAGGTGGAGTACCTTGCCTTGGGCACTGCGGGGCTGCCTGTTTTTGCCGGAGGCACGGGAGGCCCTCTGGCCTTCGCGGGACCAACGGGAGGCTATCTCATCGGCTTCGTTGCAGCGGCCTGGGCAGTAGGACGAATCATTGGGCAAAGCAAGGGCTGGGCCCGCATCTTCTGCGCCAACCTTGCAGGACTGATCATCATCTATCTTCTTGGCGCGGCTTGGCTGTTGCTTCACCCGCCCGTCAGCGGAAACATTGCTCGCGCGCTTCAGTTTGGAGTGGCGCCTTTCATACTGGTTGACCTTGTAAAGGTCTTCGCGGCGACCCAAATCATCCGCTCCCTGAGGTACAGAATACCATTGGCTTGTGTGGGCGACAAGAAATAGACTAGAATAGCCGGAACACCGGACGGTGAAGTAATCAATGAAGGCGACGGGACTACTGCTCATCATATTGACCGCATTGCTCACGATGACATGGCCCGCGGGCTGCAACTCTCAAATTACGCCGCAGCAAGCGCGCAGGCAAGTCAGGGATGCAGTCAACTTCTTCATGCATCTCACAGCAGTGCAAATTGACGCTTACTGGCACGTAGGAGATTATGAGAACTGCATCCGCCTGCTGAAACTGCAAATAGAACTCAAGCCTCGCCACGTGGAAGCCTATGACGGAGCCGCCTGGCTGTTATGGAGTATGAGAAGATTCGACGAAGCGGAGGCCCTCTATAAGCAAGGGATTGCCAAAAACCCCAAGACCTACCGGCTCTACTTCGAATTGGGGCAAATGTACTATTTGACGGCGCGGCCCTCTCTGTACAACAAAAGCGGCGAGGAGTCCCGGCGTCTGTATGAGAAAGCGGTGGAACAACTCTACCTGGCCGTTCAGCATCCCTGTCCCGCTCAAGTCAACCGACTCCTCGCCCGTATTCTTCATACACTCCATCGTTATGATGAGGAACGGAAAGTATTGGAGGATATCTTGAAGGATAATCCCACAGATACCATCGCCCGGCGAAACCTGAAACGGCTGGAGGAGATGGGGAAATAGGATCGAGTGATACCCGGAGATAACAGAAAAAACAAATGACCGTTCAGCAGAAACGTCCTGTTCTCAGTCTGCCGCTGTCAAATTTCGAGATGCTTATTGAGATCGCCGCGATTGCAGGAGTCCTGCTTGTGCTGGCAATCACCGCTATATACTGGCAGGCCTTGCCGGATCGCGTCCCGGCCCATTTTGGACTCGCGGGTGAGCCAAATCGCTGGGCCGGTAAGAGCCAAGCTCTGCTTCTTCCTATCCTTGCCTCTGTAATGTATGTCGGGATGACAATACTCTGCAGATATCCGCACATATACAATTATCCGGTTCCCTTGACCGAGGAGAACGCGGAGCGGCAATATCGAATTGGACGTATGCTAATATCCTCCATGCGGGCAGAGACTGTCTGGGTAGCCGCTTTTATCCAACGGGAAATGATCAGGCTCGGTCTGGGCAAGGCGGACGGAATCAGTATTTGGGCGTTTCCTGCGATGGTGGCCATAGTGGTCGCCACAGCAGGCGTAGGAATATACAAGTCATATCGCGCTCGCTAGTGCAGATATCCGCAGAGGAGTGTAATCTCGAATGGCTGTTTCTGAAGGAATGGTGGATCTTGTTGTGATAGGCGGCGGGCCCGGCGGCTATGTGGCGGCCTTGCGCGCCGCATCTTTAGGAGCAAGTGTAGTCGTCATCGAAGCCGCTGAAGTTGGCGGCACTTGTCTGAACCGCGGCTGTATCCCCTCCAAGGCTCTGCTTCACTCGGCTGAGTTGTTCCAACAGGCGAAGAAGGCAGCCGAATTCGGCATTATCGTCGAACCTCCGAAAGCCGATTTGCCAGCGATGGTGAAAAGGATGGACACCGTCGTCTCTCAATTGCGCCGGGGAATAGAATTGCTGTTCAAGGCGCGGGGAGTGAGGCTTATCAAGGGGAAGGGCAGCCTGCTCTCCGCGGACAAGGTGGCTGCCCAGACTCAGGATGACGAAGAGACGATCTCCGCCCGCAAGATCATCATAGCCACCGGTTCCATACCGGCACGCCCGCCGATTCCCGGTGGAGATGGCGAAGGGGTAATCACCAGTAATGAGATATTGTGGCTCCAGGAGATTCCCCAATCCCTGGTGGTGATTGGCGCCGGAGCCATCGGTCTTGAATTCAGTTATCTCTTCTCCGCCCTCGGCTCCAAAGTCACAGTCATCGAGATGCTGCCTAGAATTCTCCCCACCGAGGATGAGGAGGTTACCACAGAAGTGGCACGTGCTTTCCGGCGCAGTGCAGTGGACATATATACATCTGCCCGGGTGAATGAGATTTCTTCCGCCAATGGCCGCAAACAAGTCAATTACACGTACAAAGACAAATCCGCTACCGCTGAAGGAGACCTGGTGTTGATGGCGACAGGCCGCATTCCCTACTCCGAAGGCTTGGGCTTGGAGTCGGTCGGCATCGAAATGGATCGCCGCAATATAAAGGTGAATGCTCGGATGGAGACCTCTGTCCCCGGCATTTATGCCATCGGGGATATAGTCGGCGGGCTGCAGTTGGCCCATAAAGCCTCCGCGGAGGGACGTGTGGCCGCGGAGAATGCAACGGGCCGTGAAGTCGAGATGGACTACGGCGCGGTTCCTACGTGTGTCTATACTCATCCGGAGACAGCGAGTGTGGGAATCAATGAGGC
>WVXJ01000235.1:7698-7943 GCA_011773575.1 Armatimonadota bacterium
GAACGAAATGGATTTGTGAAATTGGTCTCTGAAGCTGAAACGGGCAAGCTGCTCGGTGCCCAGATGGTCGGGCCGCATGTCACTGACTTGATAGCCGAGACTGCTCTGGCGGTGCAGATGGGCCTTTCCGCGAAACAAGTGGCGGAGACTATCCACGCCCACCCCACCCTCGCCGAGCCTGTGCAAGAGGCGGCCGAGGACATTCTCGGCCTTCCTATACACAAGTAAGATAATGCGCTGCCTCA
>WVXJ01000071.1:0-869 GCA_011773575.1 Armatimonadota bacterium
CGAATGCACTTGGCGACGATGTCATTCCAGCCGACAAGAGTCATCCCGTCGGTAAAGCAAAAGATAACATAAGCAGTCACTACCGCCGCCAGCACAAGGGCCGGGTCGGACTTTGCCATCAACAGTATGATGATCGCCAATGGCGCAAAAGGCAGCCTGCCGATAATGACCAGAGACATCAGGAACGGCATTTTCCTGGGGCGATGCTGGAGAAAACTCGCCGCCGCCAATTGCGGCAGGATCCAGCCGGCCTGCTGGATGGCTGTAAGGGCGCCAATGGCTACTGTGGAATCGGTCAAGGTGCGCACGAAAACAGGAAGTACAGCCACTGGTTGAACAAAGGCAAATGCCCCAACGAAAAAAGCCGCATCAAGGGTGAGGGCAACGAAATTCCATCTTGTATTTGAGTCCTTCTCCATTTACGGCCTTTCTCAAATCTCGCACCTGTAGGAAGCCCAACAGCCTATTTCTACTATTCAGCCCGCCACACTTCCTGGCGGGCAAAACAGCAGAGGCTGTGTCTTCGACTATGATATTTTCGCAATTGTGCCGCCGCGCTTCAAGCCCTCTCGAGAGTCAGGTTCACGCAGTTTCCGGTAGAACCGGGCAAGGCAAAGTTTGGTCGGAGTTCCCGAACAGTTCTCAGATCACTCTGACCGCTGCGGAAACTCGAAATGGCTCCTCCCCCCTTTGTGGGGGAGGAAAAGATATTCCCCAAGATTGCCTGATCCGGCAAACGGCATTGTATGAGACCAACAAGTTGCTCCCGTCCGCAACGTAACTGGTGAGCCGTCAACCTTCTAGGAAGCCTTGCCTGCGAAGTTCGGCCATCACCGTCTCCGCTTCCTGCCGGATGTCGCCTTTTGTGG
>WVXJ01000071.1:941-1545 GCA_011773575.1 Armatimonadota bacterium
TCCAAGGGGCAATCTATATGTACTTCGATAAAATGTTCCAGCCGCCCACGCACTTGCTCTCTCAGCTGCCGCTCCGCACCAGTGGCGTCGAAAATGACGTTCACTCCATTCTGGACAAGCAGTTCCCCCACCGTAATGAGCAGACGATAGAACTTCTCCCGATCAGGGGGTTCATAGCCAAGGTCAGGGGCCAGAACAGGCCGCATAGCATCTGATTCGAGCACCTGGACGGCGATGTTCTCGGCGGCCAGTTTCTCCGTCAGCGCGGCAGTCAGTGTGGATTTACCGGAGGCGGGAAGTCCTGTGATCCAGACTGCAAAACCTTGTTTCTGCTCTTTCATGCAACTACTCAACTCAGATAATGGTTTACCCGGGAAGGATCAAAGCGTTCCGTCTCCAGGACATTCTCGATGAAACGGAACAAGGCCGCTCTTACCTCAGGGGCCAGACGAGGATACCACACCGGGCTCGCCACCACCAACCCACGCCAGGCATAGAAGGGCTGGAGGACTTCCAATACCTCTTTGTCTTTGGTCGCCTCCAGATAAGTGTCCCAAAAGAGATGGAAGAGCCGCTCATAGGCACCGGCGAGCCGCCCGTGATT
>WVXJ01000068.1:0-217 GCA_011773575.1 Armatimonadota bacterium
CGAAAAGACCGAAACCAACATCCTCAAGGGCATCGAGCGGATGCGCCGCTTCGCGGAGCGCTCTGCATTAGCCGCGGCCTATCCCATCGCCATGGAAATCATAGAGGCCCTGCAGCGCGCCGCTCCCATTGACAAGATAGAGCCGGCCGGCAGCTTGCGGCGGATGCGGGATACCATCGGCGATCTCGACATCCTAGTTACCTCCAAGAAAGCGGAA
>WVXJ01000068.1:324-2601 GCA_011773575.1 Armatimonadota bacterium
GGCATCTTCAATGTGAAGACCGAAAAGCGCCTGGGCGGCAAGACCGAGGAGGAGATGTACGGGGTCCTGAAACTCCCCTGGATTCCTCCGGAGATACGCGAAGACCAGGGAGAAGTGGAGGCCGCGCTGAAGAACGCGCTCCCTGAATTAGTGGAGGAGAAAGATATTCGCGGCGACCTCCATGTCCATTCCGACTGGAGTGATGGCAGAGCCTCTATTGAAGAGATGATCAAGGCGGCCAAGAAGAAAGGGTATCAATACATCGCCTTTTGCGATCATTCCCCGGCCCAGCCTGTAGCCAACGGCCTATCCATCGAAAGGCTGAGAAAACGCCGGAAAGAGATTGTCCGCGCTCGCAAGAAGTTCCCCGACATGAGCATCCTCGCCGGAACGGAGGTGGATATACGCGCCGATGGTTCGCTCGATTATCCAGACGAAGTACTGGCCGAACTCGACTTCGTCGTCGCCTCCATCCACAGCGGCTGGAAGGCCACCGCAGAGGCGAACACAAAACGCCTGTTGAAGGCCATCTCCAACCCCTGGGTGGATGTCATCGGCCATCCCACGGGCCGGCTGATAGGACAGCGTGATCCCTATGAGGTGGATATCGAAGAAGTGCTGAAAGCCGCGGCAAAGGCGAAAGTGGCGATGGAGATAGATTCACACCCGGATCGTCTGGATTTGAAAGATACTCATGCCCGCCGCGCCAAAGAACTCGGAGTGAAGTTGGTGATAGATACCGACGCCCACCATGTGGACGGCTTTGACCTCATGCGCTTCGGAGTGGCCACCGCCAGAAGGGGATGGATCGGCCCCGGCGATGTCCTCAATACCCTCCCCCCCAAGAAGTTTCTTGCCGCCCTCCGCCCCCGACCGGACGGGAAGAAACGTCTCTGAGTGCTCGAAGGAGTACTATCCACCTGCGGAGAAAACTGTTAACCAAGCGATAGCAGGGCTAATCGGCCTCAAGAACTCTTTGTATAGTATCTAGTATTATTCACCCTTAGGGTGAATAATACTCTTGACAAGAACACAAAGACAGTGTATACTATCTTCAAGACTTCGAAACTGGAGAAATGCTACCGTAAGCCGCGCAAGGCGGAGGCGGCGTGGGGCAAGGCGGTCGCACAGAAGTACATCCAAGCCGTCAACTTGCTCCGGGCGGTCGACCGCCCTTCTGACCTCCGCGGGTTCCGCTTGTTCAATTACCACCAACTGAAGGCCGACCGCAAGGGCCAGTGCGCCCTTAAACTTGGCGAACGAGTGCGCCTTATCTTTACCGTTTGCGAGAAACAAGGCTTAGTGACAGTGCGGATTGAGGAGGTGAACACGACCCACTATGACCACTGATAGACTCGTTGGACCATGGCCGGATGTTGCGCTTCCGCCAGGCGAGTTGCTCGCCGACGAGCTGGTAGCCAGGGGCATGACCCAAGTTGATCTGGCGCGCCGCACGGGCCGCCCGGTTACGGCGCTTAACGAGATAATTAAAGGTAAGAAAGAAATCACGCCAGCAACTGCTCTGGAGTTGGAGCGCGTACTCGGTACACCCGCCTATGTATGGCTTAACTTGGAACGTGACTACCGATACAACAAATCTCGCCTTGAGGACTTGAAGCGACTTAGCCAACAAATTAAGGAAGCACGCGCCTTTCCATATACTCACATGGCGAAACTCGGATGGGTTGCGGCGACGCGCAACCCTATCGAGCGTGTTCGGGAGTTACTGAAGTACTTCGGGATCGCTCGTCTTAGCGCGGTGACTAAAGTACATTCCGTGGCGTATCGCAAGAGCCGGACGAGGAACGCGTCACCCGAGGCATTGGCTGCTTGGCTGCGTAAGGGAGAAATGGATGCTCAGGGGGTTAAGACCAGCCCATTTGACGGGGATAAGTTGAAGGCTGCTTTAAGCATAATGCGAAAAATGACGCGTCGGTCTCCAGAGAGCTTTCAGCGCCCACTGTGTGATCTGTGTGCTAAGTGTGGTATTGCCCTCGTGTTTGTTCCTCATCTGCCGAAGACGCACGCTAACGGCGCGGTCCGATGGCTGGATAAGAGTACTGCTCTAGTGCAGTTGAGTGTACTGCATCGGTATGATGACATCTTCTGGTTCAGTCTCTTCCATGAATTGGGACATATTCTGTTGCACGGTAAACGGGATATCTTCGTTGAGACCAAACATATGGAGAAAAACGACAAGGAGCGCGAGGCAGATCGTTTTGCAGCAAATAGGTTGATTCCGCCGAGCGATTATAAGCAGTTGCTGTCTCTTTCCAA
>WVXJ01000237.1:0-191 GCA_011773575.1 Armatimonadota bacterium
CTGTGTTGGATGCTGGGCAAGCCGAAGAAAGTGCTGTCCGCCTATGTCGCCACCATGGCGCGTGATATCGAGGCCGAGGATTTCGGGGCCGCCCATGTGCTGTTTCGAAATGGCGCGGTGGGGCTGATCCGGGTGACCACTGCCGCCTATCCGGGGCTGCCCGCCCGGCTGGAGATATGTGGGACAAAAGG
>WVXJ01000237.1:381-1681 GCA_011773575.1 Armatimonadota bacterium
CGCAACTTGCCATATATCATCCGCGCGTGACAGGAAACTTCCTCCTTCGCTTTCACCGACCGCCCCACCAGCGAGAAATTGTACTGTACAGGTGAGGAGCAGAGAGACAGCGAGGGACATTCATCAGTGATGAGCATCTGCACCAGAGCCCAGCCGCTCTTCTCATCCAGATACGCCAGCAAGGGATAATCATATCCCCGGTCATCCAGAATGACATTGTAGCCCCGGGCGAGATGGAAATCCCAGCGCCCGCTTTGAATCATGGCGGCGGCGGGTTCGTCGCGAGAGAAGAAACAGATATCTTTGGATTTCAACGCGGGCCGAAACCAATCGCCTCCCACATGCACGTGCGCGGCGGGCACATCTTCCGCAAAAGAGGAAATCACCTGCGCCTCGAAGCCTTCTATCGCCTGGCGGAAATGAAAATGAAGGGTGATGTCTATACAGCCTTCATCGCTTCCGCAGAAACTGACAAGCGCATCGACCGGCCACGCGGAGACGGGAGGAAATCTGACGGATAGACAATCATCGCTCATCTCCTCGCTTCGGCCGGGGATATTCAAGGGCGCTTTCGGTCCCACCTGAGCGTCGGAAAGGTAATGAGTCAGGCTCATGATAGCCCCGTCCGAGGAAGTCAGCCTGCCTCTCTCTCCGGCCGAAGTGATGTGAATTCCCGGAGAAGACCCCAGCCCCTGCAAGTAACCTCGCAAATGGCCGGTCTCGAATTCATAGATGGTAACCGGCCGCAATTCCATCAGATGCCTCCACACACCGCGCAGTCAGCCCTGCGCCGGACATTGAACTTCACGAACTCCATGTTCGTGGAATCATAAGTCAGCAGTTTGCCCTTCAAGGGCTCGCCGAAACCGGTCAGCACTTTGACGGCCTCGATGGCGGCGAAACATCCCAGCGCCGCGGACACCGCTCCCAACACTGGAAAGCCCAACGGCTTCCACCATTTCGGTGCTTCCGGTGTGATGCAGGCCAGACACGGGGTCTCTCCGGGGATGATAGTAGTGAGCGTACCCTCCATGCTGTACATCGCCGCCTCCACCATCGGTTTCCGCAACTTAACACAGGCCCGGTTAAGGGCGTAGCGCTCTTCAAAAGTGGGCGGACAATCCAGCACTATATCAACACCCTTCACCCATTCTTCCGCATTCTCCTCGTTCGCATCCTCGCCCAGGGCCACAACTTCGACGTGCGGATTGGCGCGCAGCAGGGTTTCTTTCGCCTGCGGGATGCGCGGCTTGCCCACCGAATCCCCCCGCATCAGAATCTGGCGGTTCAGATTCGACCA
>WVXJ01000237.1:1815-2259 GCA_011773575.1 Armatimonadota bacterium
AACATATCAGCCCGAGAATCCCTTCTAATGGCCATCACATGACCATCGGCAAAGGCGAAGTTGTCGAAGCCCGCGTGTCTGGGCTCCGTCGGCAGTGCCTCCACACCCCCGGAGCCGTTCCAGCCTAGTTCGCTCTCAAAGAGCAGAACCGTCCAGTTTGATTCGCTAATTCGCAAAGTTGACGCGCCGCTGAGGGCCTCATTGAACGCATATCCGCACTTCAAATCCGGCGCCTTCGGACACTTAAAGACACCTTCGTTATGCACATAGGGCAAGATGGCGTCTGACCAGTTGTCCGCAGCGGGCATTCTCTCATCCCAGTTCGCGGCATACATCATTACAGCCGCAGATAACTGCTTCATGTTTGACAGACAGGTGGTTTGCCTCGCCCTCTCTCTGGCTTTGCCGAATACCGGGAGCATAATCGCGCTCATTACTGCGACA
>WVXJ01000178.1 GCA_011773575.1 Armatimonadota bacterium
TTCTCCGATTATTTTGCGGAGATTGCCGGCGCTCCGGAGGGCACGACAGACTGTTCGAAAGAAGCCGTGCTGCGCCGCTTGATCGAAGAAGCAGGTTTGTCCGGTCCGGAAGTGGTGGTAATCGGAGACGGCCGGGTGGAGATTGCCCTGGGGCGAGAGATGGGAACCTTGACACTCGGTATTGCCACTGATGAAGTTCGCCGCCAAGGAGTGAACCCGGCTAAATTCGTCCGGCTGAAGAAAGCCGGGGCCCATGCAATTGTGGGCGATTTTTCCGCGCATGAAGAGATTCTCGACTGGCTGGGAATATGACAGGGAGGCTTTATGAGCCGTCTCGATAGACGGGAACTTCGCATATTTCCACTTCGTGAGCGCAAGAACGATTTGCGCATCACCGAGATCGCCGTTACAGGCGAACACCCCGCGCCCTCTCTGAGCGAGAAGCACCAGTTACAGACAACCCGCACCGCGGAACATATCATTGCCGCGCGCAAGGGGAACAAACCCGTGGTACTCACTTATGGCGCGCACCTGATAAAGAACGGCCTGGGCCCATTAGTCGCCCAGATGCTGGAACGGGGCTGGATAACCCATCTGGCGACAAACGGAGCAGGCTCCATCCATGATTGGGAATTCGCCTATCAGGGTGAGAGCAGTGAAGATGTGCGTGCCAACACTGCACAGGGCAAGTTCGGCATCTGGGAGGAGACGAACCGCTTTCTCAATCTCGCCGTGGCCGTAGGCGGTATAGCGGATCTCGGCTATGGCGGCTCGGTGGCGAAGATGATTCATGAGGAGGGTTTGACCATTCCCTCCGTGGAGGAAATTCGCAAGGAACTCGCCAGCCTGGCATCACAGGAGGAGCCCGACGAAACCCTCGGCGCGCTGGCAGATTTGCTTTACTTGGTTACTACTTTCAATTTGCCGGCCGGCAAGATGGAGATCCCTCATCCTCACAAGCAACACTCTCTCCAAAACGCTGCCCACCGCCTCAACATCTCCTACACCGTCCACCCTGGAATCGGTTATGACATAATCTATACTCATCCTCTCAATTGCGGCGGGGCAATCGGCCGCGGCGCGGTGCGAGATTTTCTCGCGTTTACCGACAGTATCAGCAAATTGGAGAACGGTGTTCATTTGGCGATCGGATCTTCCGTGATGGCC
>WVXJ01000208.1 GCA_011773575.1 Armatimonadota bacterium
TTAGTGGCGGACGGGTGAGTAACACGTAGGTAACCAACCCTGAAGAGGGGGATAACCCCGCGAAAGCGGGGCTAATACCGCATAAGACCACGGGCTGAGAGGCCAGTGGTAAAAGTTCCGAGCAATCGGGGCATTTTGGGATGGGCCTGCGGCCTATCAGGTAGTTGGCGGGGTAATAGCCCACCAAGCCAGAGACGGGTAGCCGGGCTGAGAGGTTGAACGGCCACACTGGAACTGAGACACGGTCCAGACTCCTACGGGAGGCAGCAGTGGGGAATTTTGCGCAATGGGGGAAACCCTGACGCAGCGACGCCGCGTGGAGGATGAAGGTCTTCGGATTGTAAACTCCTTTTATAGGGGAAAATAATGATGGTACCCTATGAATAAGCCACGGCTAACTCTGTGCCAGCAGCCGCGGTAAGACAGAGGTGGCAAGCGTTGTTCGGAATTACTGGGCTTAAAGGGCGCGTAGGTGTCCCGATAAGTCAGATGTGGAAGCTTCTTGCTCAACGAGAAAATTGCATTTGAAACTATCGGGATTGAGTCAGACAGGGGATGGCGGAATTCCTGGTGTAGCGGTGAAATGCGTAGATATCAGGAGGAAGGCCTGTGGCGAAGGCGGCCATCTGGGTCTGAACTGACACTGAGGCGCGAAAGCGTGGGTAGCAAACAGGATTAGATACCCTGGTAGTCCACGCCCTAAACGGTGGGTACTAGGTGTAGGGCTCGTAAGGGTTCTGTGCCGAAGGGAAACCATTAAGTACCCCGCCTGGGGAGTACGGCCGCAAGGTTGAAACTCAANNGCACAAGCGGTGGAGCATGTGGTTTAATTCGACGCAACGCGAAGAACCTTACCTGGGCTTGACATGTTAGTGGTAGTGAACCGAAAGGGGAACGATCCCGAGTAATCGGGAAGCTAACACAGGTGCTGCATGGCTGTCGTCAGCTCGTGCCGTGAGGTGTTGGGTTAAGTCCCGCAACGAGCGCAACCCTTATTCTCTGTTACCCCGAGCAATCGGGGGTCTCTGAGAAAACTGCCGGCGATGAGCTGGAGGAAGGTGGGGACGACGTCAAGTCATCATGGCCCTTATGTCCAGGGCAACACACGTGCTACAATGGATGCTACAGAGGGAAGCAAGACCGCGAGGTGGAGCAAATCCCTAAAAGCACTCATAGTTGGGATCGAAGTCTGCAACTCGACTTCGTGAACCTGGAATCGCTAGTAATCGCGGATCAGAACGCCGCGGTGAATACGTTCCCGGGCCTTGTACACACCGCCCGTCACACCACGAAAGCCTGTTGTACCCGAAGCCGGTGAGCTAACCCTCAAGGGATGCAGCCATTTAAGGTATGACCGGTAATTGGGGTGAAGTCGTAACAAGGTAGCCGTAGGGGAACCTGCGGCTGGATCACCTCCT